>CAYWYC010000135.1:0-11892 GCA_964462565.1 uncultured Candidatus Sumerlaeota bacterium
AGAATAATTAGACATGAGCCGACCTCCCGACTTGGGACGGGTTTTTCATTTATGCGGCGGGAATATATGATCGACAGCGCCTGAATTATTAGATATTGTGGTGTGTATTCAGGTTGCAAGGCTTGTGTTATGCCGAGCTTTGACCGTGTCGTAATGACTTTAAAAGAAGAATTTCCGAAAATTATGAGCCAAGAGCAAGCGCCGCATTCTTCCGATAACTCTTTTTTTGCGTCCTCCCCCTTTCGGCTGGTGATTTTTGCGCCGGAAACGATTAACGAGACCCCTGCCGGTCCGAACATTCGGGCAGTAGCGCTGGCTCGGGAGCTGGCGAAGCATTTCGACACGACACTGGCCATCCCCAACGAATCCGATCTTTTTCACGATGAAGATTTTTCCGTGCGACTCTGGTCGCGACACAGCGCGGGAAAGTGGTTGCCCGAATATAATCTGGTCATTTCCCAGGGCATGCAATATTCCGCCCTCACCTGTCTGAGGCTGGCGCATCGTGGCGTTGTCCAGGTCTTCGATCTATACACGCCGGTTTTGCTGGAGCAACAGCAGGCTCGGAAGCTTTTCGGCTATCACAAAGCCGCGTCCTTGCCCTATTTGCGGCGGCTCACAAACCTGATTCTGCGTCACGGAAATTATTTTCTCTGCGCTTCCCAGCAGCAGCGGGACTTGTGGCTGGGTGCGCTTTACGCCAACGGCTGCCTGAACGACGAGGCGGAAATGACGGCCTCCGACCGGATCGGGGTGGTCCCTTTCGGCCATAACGGCGAGAAGCTGCGGCATACCTCCCAAGTGTTGAAGGGCGCGCATCGGGGCATCGGCAAGGATGATCATGTTTTGCTTTGGGGCGGTGGCCTTTGGGACTGGTTTGACCCGATGACGCTGCTCGGTGCAATGGCAATCCTGCGTGAAAAGCGTCCCGATATCAAACTCTTCTTCATGAGTACCCAGCGCCCTGAAAAGCAGGACGTGCGCCCCGCCATGGCCCAACACGCGGAGAAAATAGCCCGCGAACTGGGCTTGATGGATCGGACCGTTTTTTTTAATGGGGGTTGGATTCCCTTTGAAAAGCGCAGCAATTATTTGCTCGAGTCGGACCTCGCCGTGTGTACGGCTCCGGACAGCCTGGAAAATATTTTCGCCTTTCGCACGCGGCTGGTGGACGCAATATGGGCAAGGCTGCCGATTATCATGACCGATGGAAGCGCCTTGGCGGATTTTGTCCGGCAGCATGACTTGGGATTCATTGTCCGGCCCCAAGATGCGGTCCAACTGGCCGACCGTATCGAACGGGCCCTGGAACCGGAAGTCCAGCAGCGTTTTCGCGATAATATGAACCATTGCCGCGACCTTTTGCGCTGGAATGTTTGCGCCCAGGAACTGATCCAATACTGCAAAACCGTATCAAGCCATTCCCCCGTGGTCCGGCCCCTGCCTTTCTGGAAAATGTGGTGGACCTATGGAAACTACAAAATTGCCTCGCTCATCGAAAAATAACTCGAATTTCATCGCAAAACCTGAGACATTATCAGGTGATGTTTGGATTTGAGCAAACTAGCAAGCCTTCCTTGTCCATCGTTATCCGGTCATACACGCAGACGGATGAACTGGTCATGCTATTAGAATGCCTCGGAAAGCAAAGTACCCTCGCCGATGAGCTGGTCATTATTGATTCCGGATCGGCCAATTGGGTGGTGCAGAAGGTCCGTCTCCTGTGCAAGGACGGACTGAACGGCCACCAGGGAGACAACATTCCCGTCAAACTTCTGGAGATTGACAAAGGCGATTACCAGAGCGCCCGCGCCCTGAATCAGGCTATTGCCCATACCCGCTGCGATCTGGTCGCGATTATCTCGCAGGATGCCCTGCCGGTGGATAATGATTATCTAAAATATCTGGTGGAAGCGATGGAAGACGATACCATCGCGGGGGCCTACGGCCGTCAGAAATCCTATAAGGACAAAGACAATCTACTCTGGGAAAAAGACCTGCACCTGACCTATCCCGCCGAATCCCGTACCCAATACGCCCCCGACTGCTGGTTTGTGAATACCTGTTCGATCATCCGTCGCAAATTATGGGAAGAGCATCCCTTTGATGAACACGCGAATATTTCGGAAGACCATGAATGGGCCAAGTGGGCTCAGGCTCAGGGCTACGCGATTCGTTATGAGGCGCGGGCGGTGGTTTATCATTTTCATCATTTTCCCGGAATGCGGAATTTGTGGAATCGTTTTTATGAAGAAGGCAAGGGCCTGGCCTATATCCACCAGGTTCGAGTGGACCTGCCGCGGAGTGTGTTTCGCTATCTGCGGGAGATTGCATCGGACGGTGTCTGGCTGACTCGCAAGGGACGCCCCTGGCGCTTTCCGGCATCCGTCTATCGCCGCGCCATCAAGCATGCCGCTCTCTACAATGGCTATCGCGACGGCCTTTCCAAAACGGAATCGGAGGACGCTCCCAAATCATGACCGCCGATGCCGTGATCCAGCTGGAAAAAGTCTGGAGAAAATACGACCGTTCCCAAAAACGTCCGCGGAGCCTGAAGGAAGCCGTGCTGCGCCTGGCCTCGGGCGACCGGTTTACGCGGGAAGAATTCTGGGCCAATCGGGAAATCAGCTTTACCATTCGCGAAGGTGAAATCGTCGGTTTTTGCGGTTCCAATGGATCGGGCAAGAGCACTCTTCTACGCATCCTGGCGCGGATCGATCCGCTGACCTATGGCCGCGTGACAGTGCGCGGAAAAATCGCCGCCCTTCTCGAAGTGACGGCCGGCTTTCATCCCATGCTCACCGGCCGTGAAAATATCGGGCTCAATGGCGCGATCATGGGGCTTTCCGAAAAAGAAATCGCCTCGAAGGTTGATTCCATCATCGAGTTTGCCCGCCTGGGAGACTTCATCGACAGCCCCGTCCACACCTATTCGGCCGGTATGTATATGCGCTTGGGCTTTGCCATTGCCAGCCACGTGGAGGCCGACATCCTGCTGATCGACGAAGTCCTCGCCGTGGGCGACGCCGTGTTTCAGAAGCGCTGCGCCGACTGGCTGGAACGGATGCGCCAGGCGCGGAAGACGATCCTGATTGTGTCGCATGATTTGTATTCCCTTTATCACTTGTGCAGCCGCGTCATCTGGCTGGACCAGGGACGCCTCGTCCTCGATGGCGATCCGGCCTACGTCCTGTCGCAGTACAATCCCGAGTTTGTGCCACCGGAACAGGAGCATTGAGGCAAAGACCATGGCCTACGTTTATCAAAACCCCAACCTTCTCGAACCGGAATATGTCCAGGAAGATTCTTCCATGGACTGGCGCAGCGGGAGCAAGATTTACACGCTGCTGAAGTACATGACCCAGCGCCACCTGGCGAATCGCTATCGCGGGTCTTTTCTGGGCTTTTTCTGGTCGCTGCTGAACCCGATCATGATGATGTTCGTGTACAGCTTCGCCTTCAAGTTTGTGATTCGGGCGGAAGTACCCGGCATCCCCTTTTCCTGCTTTTTCCTCTCTGCATTCCTCGCCTGGAACTGCTTCAATACGGGCGCGGCCAATGCGGGTGCGGCGGTGGCGGACGGGGGCTTCCTGATTCGTAAGGCCTATTTCCCGCGCTATGCCCTGCCATTGAGCGCCGTACTGTCGAACCTGATCAACTACCTGATCGCCATGCCTTTGCTGCTGATATTCAACGCGATTATGGGGATTTATCCGGGAGTGAATCTGCTCTTGCTGCCCCTGGCTATTGCGTACCTCATGTGCCTGACGATTGGCGTGGGTTTTCTGATCGCGGCCATCGCCCCATTCTTCCGCGACCTTCTCGAACTTATCCAGGTGCTCTTCACGGCGTGGTTTTTTCTGACACCCGTGATCTATCCCATGAGTCTGCTATCCAGTCACATGACGCCACTAATGATGAAACTTTACATGCTCAACCCCATGGTCGGGTGTATCCGCTTGATCCAGTCCATCTTCCTGGGCATGCCCTTTCCGCGGACCGAACTCCTTTATTCGCTTCCCGGCACATGCATCCTGCTGATGAGCGGATTGCTGCTCTTCCGGCGTGTGTCTCCCAGGTTTTCCAACGTGGTGCAGTAACATTCAAGGATTTTCGAAGGATCCGTTCTTTCCCGGGGCTATTATTGGGTAACGCTTTCGGTGTTGTGCTGAAAATCGTCAAAAAACAGGAAGGGCCCTATAAAGCTTCTTTTGACTTACCTTCCCACTCATGTTACATCTCCTGACTATAGTTGTTCTCCAAAGTCTTTCTCCAATTTTAGAGCATGGATCGGGCCTTCAGCCCTCTCTTCTTTTTCTTTGTCCGACCTGGGGTTGAAACCCCAGGCTATTATGGGACGCGCCTTTGGCGCTTTATTTTGCCCGAATGGATTGGGGACGACCTTATCCACAAAAAAAGCCGGAACCATTTGGCTCCGGCTTTCGGATTTATGAAATGTTCCCGCTTGGGATTATTCTTTTTTATCGTCGCTGACCACGCCGTCGAGGTCGAGTCCGTTGAACAGTTCGCCCAGTTTCATCACGCCCTTATCCTTCGGATCCGCCTGATATTCGCGCATGGCCTTGCGTTGTTCACTTTCGAGAATGGCCTTGCGGCTGAGCGAGATACGATAGCCGCTGCGGTTTTTGTCCACCTTGGTAATGCGGCAGCGGACCTTGTCGCCGACCTTGAAGGCGTCTTCGGGTTTTTCCACGCGATCGATGTCGATCTGGGAAACGTGCAGAAAGCCGTCGAGCTTCGGCGTCAGCTGCAGGAAAGCGCCCGTGGGAATCATGCGCACCACTTCCGCCTCGATGTCCGATCCGACGGGGTGTTCACGCAGGAACTTCTGGGTGGGGCTTTCGGTGAGTTGCTTGATGCCCAGGGAAATACGACGCGTCTGGCGATCCGATTTCAAGACCACCGCTTCTACCTCATCACCGGCCTTGAGCACTTCGCCGGGATGTTTGACGTCTTTTTCCCAGTCCAGGTCCGATATGTGAACCAGGCCTTCGATGTCATCGGTCAATTTGACAAAAGCACCAAAGGGCGCCAGGTTGGAGACGGTTCCCTTGACCTTGCTGCCCTTGGGATAGAGTTTGTCGGCTTCTTCCCAGGGATCTTCCATCAGCTGCTTCAGGCCCAGGCTCAGGCGGCGCTTGTTCAGGTCGATCGCCAGCACCACGGCCTCCACCATGTCGCCTTCCTTGACATGGTCGGTGACCTTTTGCGGACCCTTGGCCCAGGAAAGGTCGGACACGTGGATCAGGCCGGTGAGGCCTTCTTCGATCCGGACGAAAGCGCCATAGCGTGTGACCGCCACGACTTCACCCTTGACCGTGCTTTCGGGGGGATACTTCTGGGCAACGGTTTCCCAGGGATCCTCACGCAGGGCCTTGCGGCTCGCGCGAACGCGGCCGGTTTCTTTGTCAATTTGGAGAATCTTGATTTCGGCTTCATCGCCTTCCTTGAGGATGGCGTTGGGCTGCATGCCGCGATCCCAGGAAATCTCTTCCCGAGGCAGAAAGGCGTCCACACCGTCCAGGTCGATAAAGGCGCCAAAATTCAGCACCGACTTCACCTTGCCCGTGACTACCTGTCCCTCGCTGATGTTGTTCAGCGCTTCTTCCAGTTCGGCACGCTTTTTTTCTTCCACCAGCTTGCGGCGCGACAAAACGGCCCGGCGCTTGCGCTCGTCCAGTTCGATAACCAGGGCTTCGATATCGCGATCGAGCCAGTCATCCAGCTTGTCCACGCGGTGGTCGGCCACCTGGGACGCCGGCATGAAGCATTCCACGCCCACATCCACGAGCAGGCCGCCCTTTACCTTGCGGGACACACGTCCCTCGATGGGTACCTGGGACTTATAGGCCTGAGCCAGACGTTCCAGGGCCACATGGGTTTGGGCGCGCCGGTAGGAAACTTCCACCAACCCGCTCTCATCGTCGCGACCCATGACCTGAACGTCGATCATGTCGCCTTCGGAAACGCGGGCCATGCCTTTCGAGTCCAGAAATTCGTGGATGGCAATAACGCCTTCCGCCTTGTCGCCCATATCCACCAGCACGGAATCGTCAGTGATTTTCACGACGGATACCTTGATGACGGAATCGAGTTCATGCTGCACGATATTGTCAAGGTACGAATCGATCAGAGAATCGAACTCGTCCATTTCGGGCATGCTCTCTTCGTCGGCATTGGGGTTCTGGCTTTCGGCCACCTGAGGGTCGGAAGACGCCATTTCCGGCTCGTTGCCGGACGCCTCGGATTCGGCGTTGTTTACGCGTTCCTTTTCGTCAAGACTCATGAGAAAATTTCGGTCCTTCGGGGCTTATGGAGGTTATCAATACCTGCATAAGCGTCTCTAGTGAAATGATTGCCGGTGATGTTCCGGCGGCGGGATTTTTCCCGCTTATACGGAGTAAGTATCCGTTGAAACTCACTCCTATAATTCATCTTTGCCCTATCGTCAAGCAAAGAGTATTAATTTTCTCTGGAAAATGGTCCTATGTCAATAAAAGAATGGTTATTTCTTTATGAGAAAAGCCCCTAAACTGCTTGCGATTGTGCTTCCGGATAGACTTTTTCTTCCGGCAGATCGGCGGCCTGTTCCGGCTCGAGCGCTTCCTTGAAGGCCACCAGCGCCACCTCGATCATGCTGTCGTCCGGCTCGCGCGTCGTGATGTGCTGAAAGGCAAAGCCCGGCAGCAGCAGAAAACGGTAAAGCCAGAAATCGGGATTGCGTCCGGCGCGGCGCGTGATTTCATAGGCCAGGCCCGCCACCACCGGCATGAATAAAATATGCAGGCCGATGAGCAGGGGCTTCCGCGCCCAGACCGACCAGTTTTCAAAAGGCGGATACAATTCCACGATCAGCGCCGCCAGAATCGCGAAGATAACCACACTCACCAGAATCACGATGGCGATGAAGGTCGTCCCGCAGCGGGGGTGGAGCTTGGTATTGGGGCGGACATGATCAATGTCCAGGGGTTCTTTCTTTTCCCAGGTCATCACTACCTTATGTTCCGCGCCGTGATATTGAAACAGCCGACGCACATCCTTCAGGAGTGAAATGGCCCAGATATAACCGACGATTACGATAACCCGAGCCAGACCCGAGACCAGATTGAAAAGCAGGGGCTGGTCCTTTTCCACGAGGGATCCGCCAAAGAGTTGCGGCAGAAAATGGGTGGCCGCGTTGGGCAGCGCCACGAAAAGCAGCATACCCAGGCCCATGCTGAAAACGAACATCCCCGCCATGGCCCAGCGGCTGATGGACCGGCTGTCTTCGTCGCCAGCTTCCGATGCCTCCATGGAAGAATAAGGCTCGTCGCTCGTCGGATCGGCCATTACGGGCACGACGGTTTCGGCGACGAATTCATCCTCTTCCAGCTGCACATGGCTGGGACCGCTTTTCACTTTTTTCTTTTCGCCGTCGTTTTTGCCGGCTTCTTCCGATTCGTCGGAGTCTTCCATTTCCTTCATGGCCTGGTCGGCCACGTTGGCGGAATAATCCAGCGACTTATAGCCCAGCATCATCATCTCGATCAGCGATACCGCGCCGCGGACGATGGGAATTTTCAGCCATTTCTTGCGTTCCACAACGGGCCAGAATGATTTCGAGACGAGCCGGATATCGCCCTGGGGACGCCGAACGGCCACGGCATAGCGCCGCGGGCCACGCATCATCACGCCCTCCAGCACCGCCTGACCGCCCATGGCGAAGTCCTTGGGCACCTCCCGCGGCTCTGAAGAGGTGGGTTTTTGTTTATCTTTTCCAGAATTCATAAGTTATCTACTATCCGTAATTATACATCCCCCGGTCAACATCGGATATTAATTATGCCATATTATTTTCGAATATCCAGTTAAAATGAGGAAGTTTTATTAATTTTTGGTTTGCGTTATTGCTTTTCCGTAATAGGAATTCCCAGCCGATTTTACGCATTTTGCCGGAAAAGATTGAGAACTGGAGTTTGTCGGACTATGATCAGGGCAATTTGGCTGAGAAAGGCCCACGCATGGATCGGTTCATTCAGGTACTCACGATCTCTCTTCCCATCTTTCTGCTCATCGGATTTGGCGTACTGATCCGCCGGAAGGGCCTGCTGAACGATGCGGCTCATCATTTCGTGTCGCGCTTTGTTTATCTTTTCAGCCTGCCGGTGCTGATCTTTCTGGGTGTGGCGTCCAAGGATTTCCGACAGCTGCTCGATGGCGCGGTTATCGGCAGCACGCTCCTGGCCAGTATGACCATCGCTGTCATTTTCTGGGTATCGTCGCGTCGCCTTAAGCCGCGTTTGCGCGGGCCGGTGACGATCAGTTCCTATATCGGTAATCTGTCCTATATCGGTTTTCCCCTGGCCATGAGTGCCTTTGGCGAGACAGGCCTGACCTATGCCGGTGTGATCAATGCCTTCACCATGCCCGTCTTTATGGTGACGGGTATCATGATTCTGGCCATGGGACACTCCAGCGGTCGAACGGGTGGCATGATGCTCCAGCATCTGAAAAAATCCCTGCTCAATCCGGTGCTTATCGCGGCGGTCGGTGGTCTGGCCACGTCTTTTGTCATCCATGAGACGCCCGTCGCCAAGTGGGCGATGGGGATGCCTGTGGTGCCGAACATTTTTGAAATTCTTCTGAAAACCGCCCGCATGATCGGCTCCATGGGATTGCCCCTGGCGTTGATTGCCGTCGGCGGTGCGCTTCGCTTTGAATACCTCAAGGGACACATTGTCCTCATGTCGATTTCGTCCATCGGGCGCATCGTGATCACCCCGCTCCTGACGCTGCTGATATGCAACTGGCTCTTTCCCGACATGTCGCAAGCCGCGCGCGGCACGGCGGTGCTGCTCATGGGCTCTCCCCTGTCGGTGGGTATTTATGTGGTCAGCCGCGAGATGGACACGGACAGCGAGTTTCTGGCGGGGACGCTGGTCCTGAGCACGCTTGGCGCGGCATTTTCCATTCCCTTCTGGCTGTTTTTCCTGGTGTGAAATCATGACGGCACAAAGGCCTCTCCAAGTTGCCTTTCTTTATACGCGGGAGTCGCGTTATAGCGTCCATGCGCTGGTCGGGGCCATGGACACGCATGAAGTCTATCGTCGCCTGCCCCTGCTGATGGGGCATCGTCCGGAAGAAATCCGTCAAAAAATCAGCGAGGCAAAAAAGGAAGGCGCCATTGTTCTCTGCCTGTCATTCACCAGCGCCAGGGCCCGTGACATGGGGCGATTGCTGCGCGATATTCGGGCCGACCGGGACGCTTCCGATTCCGGCGATGCCCGCCTGATTGCCCTGGCAGGCGGATCCCACGCGACGGCTATGCCCGAACAGACGTTGAACATGGGCTTCGACCTGGTGGTGGCGGGAGAAGGCGAGGGGGTTTTTCTGGAGCTGCTCGATAGATTTTCGGCTGATTCGGATTGGCGGGATGTACCGGGGATTGGATGGCGGGACAATGAAGGAACCTTTCACTTGAACCCGCGTCCCGCGCCCATTTCGCTGGATGACTTTCCCTGCTTTTCCCACGCGCGCGGGCATTACGGCCATATCGAGATTACGCGCGGATGCCCCTTTGCCTGCGCCTTTTGCCAGACCTCACGCATTCAGGGAGGCAAGCCTCGTCACCGCAGCATCGAAAGCATCTGCCGCCATATCGAAGTCATGCGCCAGGCGGGACGCGTCGATTACCGCTTCATCACGCCCAATGCCTTCGGCTACGGATCGCCCGATGGCCGCGAGCCACGCCCCGATATGGTCGAGCGGCTCCTCAAGGCCATGCGCGAAACCGCCGGGCCTGAGGGCCGTATCTATTTCGGGTCCTTTCCATCGGAGGTGCGGCCCGAGCATGTGACCGATGAAAACGTAAGCTGGGTGCGGGAGTATTGCGACAATCGCCAGCTCATCATTGGGGCCCAGTCGGGAAGCGCGTCCATGCTGGAGGCATCGCACCGGGGTCATAGCGTGGATGACGTGATGAAGGCAACGCGGTGCATTTTGCGAAACGGCCTCGGCGTGGGGGTCGATTTTATCTTCGGCCTGCCCGGCGAGACCGATGCCGACCGCGAGGCCACGATTCGCCTCATGTTCCAGCTTGCCGAAATGGGCGCGCGCATCCATACCCACACCTTCATGCCCATTCCCGGAACCAAATGGGCCGACGCGCCACCCGGCAAAATCCGGCCCGACCTTCTCCGCAGCCTGCACCAGCTCATCCCCCGCGGCCACGCCTACGGCAACTGGAAAGAACAGGAAATCATCGCCCGCCAAATTGCCCGCATGTCGCGGGAAAATCCTGGAACCTGATTGCAAACCACGAAACACACGAAATACACGAAAAAAACTGTTTCCGACGCTCCGCGTCCCTGCGTCCCCGCGTTTCTTTTAAATCACCCGCGGATGACGCGATAATATTGCTTGCGGCTGTTTTTTTTTCGTGTGTTTCGCGTATTTCGTGGTTGAAAAAAGGTATCGCCAGCATCCTGGTGGCAGTGGAGCATGCATGATAAAAAAAAATCAGATTTGTATTGGTAATTTTGTCCGGAGCCATTTTGCCGGCAGGATGCCGGCGGTACTTTATTTACCCACCGACAGGAAGCCGCATTCGATTCCGATTGCGAAAAAAAGAATAGAATAAAACTTCTTCGGGCTTATCCCACATATTCCAGCAGGGCGAGATAGACTCCGGCGCTCCAGCCGAGCATGGGGGCGGCGTCGTATTCGCCGCCGGCGATATCGCCGGTTTCGGCATCCGTCTTTTCCCAGAGTTGACCGGTTTTTTCAAAGAGGCGGCGCGTGGTGTCGATGTATTTTTGCGCGATGCGTTTGGCGTCGTCATCAAAGCCATAGCGTCGCAGGCCATCGACCGCCATATAGACCATGGGCGGCCAGACATTCGGAAAAGCCCACTGGTAGTTGCGGCATTCGGGACGATCTTCCGTCACGGCGATGCCATGATCCCGTTCCAGCAGGGGCAATGATTCCCGCAGGCGGGCGGCCTGTTCAGGGCTGGCGATTCCGGCGCTCAGCATTTGCAGACCGCAGATGGCGACAACGGGGCTTTGCTTTTCGTTCACAAAATCATAATCAAAGAACCAGCCCTTTTCCTCGTTCCAGAGATAGCGGTTGATGCGTTCTTTTCGCTGCTCGAGGCGTTCCCACATCAGTTCACGGTCGCTCCGGTTTTTTTCCGCGGCGATCCCGGCCAGCCATTCTTCCAGTTCATAAACCAGGCTGTTCAGGCAGGTGGCGTTGTGTTCATCACATCGTCCGTCAAAGCGTTGGTTAAAGTCCCATCCTGTTTCGGCCTCGGCCAGATAGTGGCCGCCGATTATTTCCTTTTCCGCGTCGGGCACATCGCCCGGCATTCCAAGCCGCCTGGTCATCACGCTGTCATAAAACTGTACGCATCCCTCGCTCGTTTCCTGGGAGCCATAGCCGTTCAGCCCGGTTCGCGAATAACGCGCGTTCATCCAGAACTGATATTCCCGGCGCAGTCCCTCGGCGCAGGCATCTAGAAAGGCCTCGTCGCCCGTGGCGTCCAGATATTCCCGCACCATGCGGCACAGGTAGGGCGGTTGCGACCGGTTATAAATGCCCACATGATTTGGCATATAGCCCTGCCGGTCGATCAGCCAGAGCATGTTCTGGATGTTTGCCTTGGCAATATCCTCTCGTCCCGATGCCAGCAGTCCCAGGTTGGTGAAATAGGTGTCCCAGTAAAAGAAGAAATAAAACTTTCCCTCGCCCTTAATGCAGGGCGAAGAATAGGGATAAGGCAGATCGATGCCGCGAAAGCCGCTGCCATCCTTGTCGCGATATACGGCGCGATCCCAATTTTCTTCTATGTATTTGCGAACACTATCCATAAATTCATCCTGTTTTTCTCAA
>CAYWYC010000136.1:0-11888 GCA_964462565.1 uncultured Candidatus Sumerlaeota bacterium
GAATCAGCCCCGCACCTTTTCCGGGTTTGCGGGAGCCGGGGCTTGTGGTATAATCCCGGCGGTTTGGATCGCGATATTTTGCCTGGGGAGTTTTATATGCGGCATGTGATGATTTTGTTTTGCCTGATGGGAATTATGGGAATGGTGGCGACGCCCATCGCCGCGCAGGACGATGCGTTGCGTCCGGCCACACGGTTCGACCTGAATGGCGAATGGCAACTGTATCGGCCCGACTTTGGGCGGGCCCATGCCATTCCGGCTGAGGTACCCGGCGAAAACTTTACCGCGCTCCTCAAACACAAATGGATTTCCGATCCCTTTGTCGGGCGCAACGAATTGCGCTTGCAGACGCTGGAAGAAATCCCGTGGACCTACAGCCGGGATTTTGTGGTCGAAGAAGACCTGCTCAAGCGCGGCGACGTGCGGCTGGTTTTTGAGGGAATCGATACTATCGCCGAGGTGCGCCTGAACGGCAAGACACTGGGCCGGACGACAAACATGTTTCGCCGGTGGGAATTTCCGGTGCGCGATGTCCTGCAAGCGGGCGTCAACGAACTGGAGGTGCGCTTTACCCCGCCCGCGATTTATGGCCGCGAACTGGCCGACAAGGGCTACCTGCCCACGGAAACCTATTTCGACATGACAGGAGCCATGACGCAGATGCGCAAGGCGGCCTATCAGTTTGGCTGGGACTGGGCGCCGCGTCTGGTGGGCTGCGGGATATGGCGGCCCGTGTATCTGGTGGCTTATGACGGACCGCGCATTCGCTACGCCATGCCCCGCCAGTATCACCAGGAAAACGGAACGTCGCGGCAGGTGCGGCTGAAGATGGACGTGGAAATGGACGCGCCTTCCGCCGGACAATGCCAGCTCCTGATGCGCGTGAGCGACCCGAGCCAGAGCCGTATCTGGAGCGGACGACAGAGCATCGAATACCCCGCGGGCATCTCGCGGCAAAGTGTGGAATGCACGGTCGAAAATCCCGAACTCTGGTGGCCCCGCGGCCATGGCGAGGCGAAACTTTATGAGCTGGAACTGACGGTCGAGTCGGGCGAAGCGATTCTTTCCTCGGAGAAACAGAAAATCGGATTTCGCACAATAGAACTGGAAAATGAAATCGACGAAATCGGCGTGTCCTTTGTCATCAAGGTGAATGACCGGCCCATTTTCTGCAAGGGCGCGAACTGGATTCCGTCGGACAGCTTTCCCACGCGCGTGACGGACGAGCAATACCGCCGCCTCCTGACCGATGCCGCCGAATGCAACATGAACATGATTCGCGTGTGGGGCGGCGGCATTTATGAAAACGATATTTTTTACGATCTCTGCGACGAACTGGGTATCCTGGTGTGGCAGGATTTCATGTTCGCCTGCGCCATTTATCCGGCCTACGATTACCTGCTGGAAGACATCCGCGCCGAGGCCCGCCACAACGTGAAGCGCCTCATGCATCATCCCTCCATCGCTCTCTGGTGTGGCAACAACGAATGCGGCGATATGCCGTTTTACAGCTTTCCCGAACGCGTCGATTACCAGAATGCCTATCGCAAAATCTTCGAGGAAGAACTCCCGGCCATCTGCGACGAACTCGATCCACAGCGCCCCTATTGGTCCGCGAGTCCCAATTCCCTGATCAGCGAGTGGGAAGCCGATCACCTCGACGGCGATTCCCATGTCTGGTCCGTCTGGCACAACCAGAAGCCATTCGAGGATTATTGGCTCTATGACGCGCGTTTTGTTTCGGAGTTCGGCTTTCAGTCCTTTCCCGATTACGATACGATCCGCCATTATGTGGCCGATGGCATCATGAACCTGACAGCCCCGGAAGTGGCGCATCATCAGAAAAACGGCGGCGGCAATGAACGTATCCTGATCCAGATGCTGGACCGTTTTCTGATGCCGTCGAGTTTTCAGAACTTTGTGACACTCTCGCAACTCCAGCAGGCCCTGGCCATGCAGATGGGCGTGGAACACTGGCGGCGCATCATGCCCACCTGCATGGGTACGCTCTACTGGCAGCTCAACGATTGCTGGCCTGTTACCAGCTGGAGTTCGATTGACTATTTCGGCAACTGGAAGGCCCTGCAATATTTCGCGCGGCGTTTCTATGAACCCTTTCACGTCAGCGCCGTGGGCGGCGATGGGGTTACGTCCGTCGGGATATATGTAACCAACGACATCCCCCTGAACGAAGCGGCCACGCTCGATTGGACACTGCAAACTTATTCGGGTAAAGTGATCGCCCGGGGGCAGGAGGCGTGGACCGTGCAGGGGCAGGAATCGCGTCTGGTGAAAACCATCGAGGGATCGGATTATCTGGCGCCCTGGTTTTTGAAATCCCGCGAAACACCCTATGCTCCCGAAAACAGCTACCTGGCCCTGGAAGCGCGGTGTGGCGAACATGTTTCGCGAAACGTCTGGCACTTTGACAAATTCAAAAATCTGAAACTGCCGCGTCCGAATATCGCGATCAAGCAACGCGCTAAGAATGGCAAGATTGTCTTCACGCTGACCACCGACGTCTTCGCGAAATGGGTGTGGATCGAAGCCGAAACGGACGACGGGCAGGGGCGATTTTCCGACCAGTACTTCGACATGAACCCCGGCGAGACGCGCGAGATTATCTATGACAAAAATTCCACGGGAAAGATCGCCGTCTATTCCCTGGTGGACCTGTATAACTCTCCCGACAGGTAGGCTGTGCTAAAGATGGACCCCGAAAAAGAAAAGCCTGAAACCGATCAGAGGGATGCTTCCCGATCATCCTGGCAGGACCATCGCTTTGTCCTGGCGGCGGCAGTCCTGCTTCTGGTGCTCCTGGCGTGGACCAGTTATAACGATGTTTCGGCCATGCGCCAACGGGGAGATTCCAGTCTTTTCAGCGCCATTGGCATGCACTGGAATGAGGGGCGGGTGCTGTACAGGGAAGCATGGGATCACAAGCAGCCGGTCGTTTTTATGCTGAACGGATGGGCGATGGCGATGGGCGATGGTACGGCGAATTCGATCCGCCTCATGGAGCGGCTCTTCCTGGTCATGTCGAGTTTGTGCTTTCTGGCGCTTCTGCGCTTTGCGGGTTTTTCGGTGGGGCTTGCCTTTGTAGGCGCTTTATATTTTTTGCTCCACTTTACGAATCCGCCACTCATCAAGGGCGGAAACTATACCGAGGTATATGCCGTTGCCTTTGTCGCGATGGGGTTGATGATGACGGCATGGACGCGGCGGCGCCTGGACTGGCGGCAGTGGCCCGGCTGTGGGCTTGCCGGGCTGTTTTTCTCGCTGGCGGCCTTTACCAAGGAGCCCTTTATCCTGTCGTCCGTGCCGTGGTTTTTCTGGCTGATTTTTGCGAGGCCCGTGGGAGCCGTCTATTCCTGGAAGCGCTTGATCCTGCGGTCCCTTTCTTTTATCGGCGGCGCGTTTATTCCGGCGCTTATTTTTCTGATCTATTTCTGGAGCCGCGGGGCATTGGCCGACTGGCTCGATGTTTTCGTTTTCAATTTCAGCTTCGCCGAGAACACGCAGTCAGACCTGGGCTTTTGGGCGAATCAGGCGGAAAATCTGTCGATGGTGCGTGAGTATATTTTGAACCGCGATATGCCGATGGGCCTCTTGCTGGCCTTGGCGGTGGCGTCTTTTCTCGATCCGGCTTTTCGGAAGCGTTTTGGCGCGTTGCCGGTTTTTGCGGCAATCATGTTGCTGCTGGATTATTTCGCCACCTCATTGTCCACCAATCGTCACGGTCATTACTATCTCCAGATGACGCCGGCCATCGGCATCCTTTGCGCTTGCGGCGCGGCTTATCTGGCGATGATATTCACGCGCGCAAAGCGCCATTGGCGCGTCGGGCTAATTGTGGTGCTGCTCTTTGCCTTCTGGTGGGATCGCGAATTTTATATCACCCATGCCCGCAAGCGCCTGGCCGAATCCAGCCGCGAGCAGGCCTCGCCCGTGGCTGAATATATCGCCGGCCATTCCGAACCGGGCAGCGGCCTGTGGATTTGCGAGGCCAAGTATTCCTTCCTCTACCACCAGGCCGATCGCCTTTCACCATCGCGCTATCTTTTCGGCTCGAAGGAAATATTCATCGACACGGCTCTTTCCACACGCCTGGAAAAGATCGCCATCCTGCGCGAAGATCTGCAATCGAAGCCGCCGAAGTTTATCATCATGGCGTCCCCCGAATACCGCCTGAAGCGCGGGCAGTTTCTGTTGCAGTCGGGGATATATGACTGGGTGACGCGAAACTATGAAAGCGTACCCGTGCGGCTGCCGAGATGGAACGAGGATCTGCTCATGATTCGTCGGGAGAGGCAGGCGAGCGACTAGTCCAAGTACGCCCGCACCATGCGAAGCGACTGCTCCTTATAGGATCGCGCGCGAGCCGAATCGTGGCCACGCCCTTGGGCGATGACGATGTATTTCTGAAGTTCGTATAGCAGGTAAAAGGTGTTGCGGATTTTGGCGGCGTAGTCATTCTCGCGGCGCGCGCCATAGCCTTCCCAGAATGCCGCTTGCGAAATCCCGCAATAATCGAGCACCGCAAATTCGATTTCCGGATCGCCCCACAAGGCACGGTCCCAGTCGATCAAGCCCGTCAGCGCGCCCTTTTCGTCGGCCAGAATATTCTGGCCCCATACGTCCATGTGCAGGAGGCTGGCGGGAGTCTCCCGCGTGAAAAGGTGCAGGTGCTTGTCCAGGAGCGCCAGCATCCGGTCGGCCTCGTCGCGGCTGTAATGGCCGACGCCCACGATGTCGTCAATCAGTTTGCGCCACATCACCACAAAGGCCTCGGTCCAGGTCGGCTGCGGTTTCATCGGCGCGTGTTCGCCCAGGTAGCCATAGCGGCCCGGTTCGGCAACGATGCCATGGGCCTGCGCCAGCGATTCCCCCACCTGGGCCAGGACGCGATCGGTCGGCACGTTGGGTAGCTCGCTGATAGGCCTGCCGGGCAGGCGTTCCATGACGAGATAATCCCTCGGAATGCCTTGCAGGCTGTCGTCATAGAGCAGAATTTCAGCCACGGGAACGCTGGTATTTTCACGGAGCACCTGATGGATGCCCGGCTCCTGACGCATCATGTCGCGTTCATAGAAAAGAAAGACCGCATCCCTTGGCGGCGCGACGCGCACAACCAGCTCGCGGCCCTTTCCCGTGATGAAAAAGGAATCGTTGAACTTGCCGCTGGGGATGGCTTCGAGTCGTGTATCCTCGTCCAGTTTCAGTTTTTCGACAAGCACCTTGCGCAATTCTTCCAAACTATATGACCTCTTCGACATAGCCACCTTTCTTTGCAAAAAAACGTATCCCAATCGCATAAAATTAGCTGTGCCAGCTTGTAACACAAATAATGCCTCATTCATTGATCATTTTTTAGCGCTGAAGGCGCTATAGCGAATCTCGAAAGTCTTTCTGCCAAATAAAAGCCGCGAGATTCTGCAAAAGGGTCAAAAGCACCATTTCTCGGGCTTCAGAGCCGCCCATGTAAAAAGGATAGCCGGAATACTTTCGAGAACGGCTCTATACATACCAGCCTGGGGTGGAGCGACCGAAGGAAGCGAAACCCCAGGAACAAGACCGCAAAAAAAAAGCGCTGTAAGCGCGCCCCAATTTGAGCCTTGAGTACAGCACTGAAAACTTATTTGCATTATCCTTATCCACTTGTGTTACAGCCCCGTCAATTAATGCGCGCAAAAATAATACGCGACTGAAGTCGCTGACCAGGAACCATGCATTTTCTAAGGCTCTATTGATTACCCCCATCCCTTTCCGGCAGTGTGGCCCAGGCGTCGAGTTGGCTGAGCTGCTTGAGAAGGTCTCGCAGGAGAATGGCCTTTTCCAGCTGCGGCTGGAGAGACTCAAGCCGGACGGCTTCGCCCACTGCGGCACGCTGCATGAGTGACATGTAAAAGCTGCCCGTAGCCACACTCCACACCTGCACGCCAAAATCGACCAGACCGTGCTTCATGCGAAATTCCACATAACGCGGTCTTCCCAGGCGCAGCACCTGCCTCGCGCTGACGAAGGAGGGATTCTTTTCTTCGGGATCGAGAGCGAGCAAAAATCCCTGCAAGGCCTTGGAGCCGATCCGCGTGATCACCAGCCGCACTTCGAGGGACTCCAGAAGTTCCGCGGGGCTTTCGGCATCGGCAGGCAGGTTCCACCGCAGGTCCACCACACCGTCGAGTTCCGTCTGTTCGGGATCGAGGTCGCGCCATGCCGCAATGGCCTCTTTGCCGCTGACGCCCGTAAAGGCCGCCTGCAATTGCACGCCCCAATCGGCGGCAGCAGCTTCGGCATCCTGGCCTAACGCCAGCCGACCCTCCAAGGTGCCGCCCATCAGGTCGGAGGAATCGAAGAGCAGCGACCAGTCGCGCAGCCCGCCTTCCGAACGCAAGCGCAGGTTTCGCACAATCCAGGGATCGAAGCGAATCGCGTCAAAGCGCAGTTCGGAAAGCTGATCCGCCCCTTGCGGCTGCAGGATTTTCAGCGCCTGCGCGTCCAGTTCCATCAAATCGCCCGAAGACAAAATCGACTCCGTAAAGTAAGGCGTTTCTTCTTTTTTCGGCAAAACGCGACGGCCCGAAAGCAGCACGGCCAGTTCGCCGTTGCCGCCTTCCACGCGGATGCCGGGTTCGTAGCGCGCCGAAAATTCCTGCATCATCAGACCGGCCCGCGCCGTAACGGAGCGTCCCGGTTTCTGATCGGCTTCGGCAAAAAATCCGGCCCTGCCGATCACCGACGCTCCTTCCGCAGGCAGCTTGGTCCAGTCCGACCGGTCGATCTCGCCGCGCATTTCATGGTGCACACGAAAGCGCCGCGCTTCGTCCAGGATTGCCTCGGCGCTTACCGTCGTAGCGGGATCGCCTTCGGCCAGTCTGCGGATGTATGGCGCCCATCCTTCCACGTAACCATCCATCGTGAAACGAATGCCCCAGTTTGGAACCTCGACCTTCCATTGCCGCCATTCCAGCCGGTCCGTCGCCAGGTCGGCCTTGACGCCAAGGTCCCAATCGGTTTCTTGCAGTTCGATTTGAGGATCGCCTTCCAGCCTGACCTCTTCGATATTGCCATCGAGACCGACGCGCATGCCGCTCTCCGCGAGCCTTGCTTCAAAGTTGTTGAAAAGGCCTTCGATGTTTATCGGGTTCTCGCCCTGCATGACCACACCCATATTCCGCAGATTGAATTTTACGTCCGCCTGCAGGGGCAATTGGAGGGCCGCAAGGTCTTCGGCGTCGGGAATATTCCCTTCCACTTTCACGAGGAAATCCATGCTTCCGCTCAGTTCGGGCGTCGATTCCAGGCTGCGCAAAAGGGCGTATGTCGATTCGTCGGGCTTCCAGGCCACGCCCTCAAAATCCATGTCGCGGAATTGCTCGACCATGCTCATGGGCAAGGCCGCCAATTGATCGAGCTGCAAAAGCTGCCCCGTCACTTCGGCGTCGATCTTCTGGGTGGCGCTGGTGTAATCGGCCATGACCATGGCGCTGATCAGGTTCTGGTCCCGGCTTGGGTCTTCCAGTTCAATCACCAGCGAATCCAGATGGACGGCGAGTGGTTTTAAGTCGGCCGCGCCATTCGTCTCCATGCGCAATTCGCCCAGGGCCACCGGCAGGCCACCCGATTCCCGCGAGACCGCCAGGACCCGGTCCCAGCCCAGTTGCACCTGCCAATCGGCACTTCCGCCTTCCGCCGGGTCGTAGTTCAATGCCGTTTTTGGAATCCGGAGATTCTCGACGCGCGCCATGTTTTGGGAATGGATGCTGCTGATCGTGAAGTCCTCTACGGTAAGCGCCATCGCCTGCACGGGCTGTTGTGGACTGGCCGCGGCCCTCGCGAGGATGGCGCCGTCAAGATTATCGATATGCGCCGTGGGGCGATCTGGCAGGCCCAGTTGCATGGAGGCAATCGATGGAGTCAACCTCGTCTGATACTGGATGCCCTGACCGGGTTCATCGGGATTCCATTGGCCCCTGGCATCAAGTTCCAGCGCGACCTCACCATCCCAGGCCAGGCCGCCCATGGGCCAGACGAATTCCTCCGGAACCCACGAACGCAGATCATCGTTCAGGCTCAGGGTGATTTCCGAATGGGCCGAAAACTTCTCGCGCGCCGCTTCGCCAATCTCCGCCCGCGCCGACCAGTCCAACCAGTCGCCCACTTCCAGAAAGAAGGAAGACAGTTCCACGTCGAGTTTCTCAGGCTGAACAGCGACCATCGTGTCGAGTCGGATTTTCTCGCGCTTGTCAAACTCGATCACATCATGCACAATCAGTCGCGGGTCCATCCCCAGATGAAGGTTTGTCTCAATCGTGCCCGCCTGGTTCTGGTTGGCCAGGACGTGCCAGTTCAAGGGAAGCTCCACGGCCAGGCGAAAGGGCGCTTCCATGTTCGGCGTCGATTCAAAATCTGTCTTCAGCCGCAGATTGCCCCGCGAACGCATCCGCAACGGCCCGCCTGCAGCAGGTAATTCACCAGAAAAGGCGATCTCGGAAATGCTCAGTTCCACCGCGCCCAGGCCGGCCAATTCCGGCGGCGCACCCATGGCGGCCAGCTCGGAATTGTAATCCATGTTCAGCGTCATATCGCCAGAGATATTTGCCGAGGCCAGTGTGCGCGTCGCGCCGTCGGCCTCAGCCTTGAGCACTATCTCAAGGCTCTCCGAAAGGATGATGCCCTCGGGGACAAAGCCCAACGAGCGGCCCGTTTCGAGTGCTCCGGCCAGGTCGGGATCGATGCGAATCTCCCCGGCTACGCTTGGGACCGGCTCCGCGCCAACACCCCGAATGCTGGCATTGCCATTAACTTCGACGAAGGGGCTTTCCACACGCAACTCGCTTAATTCAAAAGCCGAAAAGGGTAGCGCGCCCGATTCTTTTTCAAGCGTCTCCACGGCCACGGCCAGGCGCGTTCGGTCCAGAACGAGTCGTCCATTTTCCGCCGGTATCATTTCTGAAATTATCGTCAGCCGGTCCCATCCGGCTTCCATCTCGAGGGCGGCTTTTTGCTTTCCGTCCCATCGCGCCAGCAGCCTGCCGTCAAGCACGCCTTCCGCGCGCGCAGGCAGCCGCAGGGCCAAGGCAGACTCCGCGAAATCGGCCACGGCTTTCGGCGAAAATTCAAAAGACACTTCCGTCTCGATCCCCGGATCCCTTTCCCGCGTCGATGCCTGCATCGCGAAAATATCATCGCCAAGATTTGCCTCGCCCTCGACCGCGATTTTCCAGAAATCCAGATAGCCACCCGTGCCGGGCACGGCATGCATTTGGGCGCTGAAAGTGCGTGTGTCCGACGAAACGCCGTCGCTCACGGCCAGCGCACCATCCAGATTGAAATCCAGCGGTTCCTTTGGTCCCGGAAGATCAACGCGCAGGTCGTCCACCCGCAAGCGCGACGCAAGGAAAGAGCCGGGCGCATCGGTCGTGCGCTCCAGCGGAATGCTCGTGGCTTCGTCGATATAGTCGATCCGGATATCGCTCAGGCGCACATGAAGCGCCTCGATAGGTAATTCTTCCATGGGCGCGCCGGGCTTTTTTTCTTTCTCGGTCGCCTGTTCTTCAGGGGCTTCGGGAATCATCTTCAGCAGGTTTAACATGCCTTGACCGTCGCGATGGATGGTCAGCCTCAGGCCGTCCAGATTCAGGGCATCGACTTGCAGTTTGCCGGAAAAAAGCGGCCACCAGGCCCAGCGCACTTCCAGGTCTTCGAGCGCCAGCAAGGGCTGGTCCGGTTCGTCTTCCGCCGCGGGAATCTTTACATCCTGCAACTGAAAAATGCCGGACCAACTCAGGTCCAGCTTTCCCAATTCCACATTGCGACCAATCCGATCAGACGCGATGCCTTCTATTTGGCGGGCGACAAAATCGCTGGAAATAATGGCAGGCAGAAAAGCAATAAAAAGAACCAACAGGAGCAGCAGGGGAATTGCAACGAAAAGAAAACGCCGCAGCCATTTCCGCCAGCCACGACGTTGTTTCTTCTTCGGTTTTTTCCGGCGGACATCAGCCGCCCCGGACTGCTCTTCAGGCGCAAGGGATTTATCTTCGGAAGAATCGCTGGAGGGCATGGTCACCCGCTTTCATTCGTCCTGCTCCTATTGGGCGCTACCCAGTGGAACCATCTTGTCCTGCTTCGGTTTCAGACGATTCGTCACCATCTGCTGGTAGCGGTCCGTCACCTTGGGCAGGTTCTGAAAGTCCGCGTAATTCTGGTTCAGGTAAGCGTTCAGCCGGGAAATTCGCTGGTCCAGTCCGGGATGGGTCTGGAACCATCCGCCCGACTCGCCCGATAGATTTTTCAGATTGAGCAGAAAATCCCGCATGCCCCAGGGGTGGTAACCGGTTCGCGCGGCATATTCCACGCCCAGCAGGTCGGCCTCATATTCCATCTCCTGGTCGAGCCCTTTTTCAAAGAGCACGTCATTGATCTGGCTCACCGCCTTGTTATAGTCCTCGGCGTTTTCGGGATCGGCAATCGAAGTGCCCTTGGCCAGTCCCTGGAGAACCTTGGTGCGCTGGAGGGTACTGAGCGCATGCTTTTCGCAAACGTGCCCGACCTCATGGGCCAGCAGTGCGGCCAGTTCGGCTTCGGTACTCATGTTGCGCAGGCTGCCGATAGAGATAAAGATATATCCTCCGGGCCCGGCAAAGGCGTTGGGTGTTTCATTGTCGATGATGGCAAAGGCATAGGGCAATGCCGGACGGTCCGACTTTTCGGCCACCGCCTTGCCCACGAGGCGGACATAACGTTCCATCACGGGGTCGTCGTAGTAGGGTCCGAATTTTTCAAAGGCTTTGATCGCCACGCCGCCACCCAGTTTGCGCTCTTCTTCATAGTCAATCTTGTAAACGCCCTGGGCCAGCGTTCCGGCAGCCTCGCCAATCTGCCGGCTCTTTTTTTCGTCGGTCCCGGCCATGCCGGCCGTCGCCGTCGCCAGTTCCGAAACCGTCTGCGAGTCACAGCTGTTCATAAAACAGCCCGCCAAAACCGCTATCATTATCCACGCGCTAAATCGCATATCTTTCGCTCCTCTCTCCATCATTCAGAAGCCGATGTTTTTTTCGTTCAGGAATGTATCCACTTCCTGGTCCTTCACCGCAGCGCTTTCGTCCTCCATGCGCCGCACCCAACCGGCGTACTTTTTCGCCTCTGTCTTGTCCTCCACCATGTCGAGGGTCTGGGGGTTCACGCCGCGAATGCTCGAGACCATGTCCGACTCATCGGCCTGCACATCGGAACTACCCAATCCGCCCAGCACACCGCCGCCACCCGATTCGGGAGGGCTTGTGCTGACATGAAGGCGTGATATATACCCCTCGCCTCCGCCGGGCAGGGCCACCTTGTAACGTCCGCCAACGGTATCCAGGACGGCAAGTTCCGTCCCCTTGTCCAGCGTCGCCACCACATCCGCCGAAATACGTGTTCCGCTGCGAACCTTGGCGTCGGCGATTTTTACATAGACCGATTTCCCGCCATCCTGAGCGGCTGCCGAAATAATCCCAAGACTCATGATGCAAATCATCAGGCCCGGGCAAATCGCGGCTTGCGCCCATTTTCGTGATAGATCGAGCAGGGCGCTTATTGAAGCCATGCTTGTTTTCATGGAACCATTCCACCTTTCTTGCCCCAAGCGGCAACAATCTTACTCATATTCTACTGTACACTTTAATATGTCAGAGACAAAGGGTCAACGCAAATTCAGAATTCAGCAGAAATCGGGTGTACGACATAAATGGGGGGCTGTGTTAATTTGAAGCAATGAATCGGAAGGTTTTCTGAGTAATGCAAATGCTTTTTCATCTTCAGGGCCAAGGGCCCGTCCGATAATAGCCAGGGAATTGTCCTGTACGTAATGGAATTGGGGCGCGCTTACAGTGCTTCCTTTGGCC
>CAYWYC010000137.1:0-11798 GCA_964462565.1 uncultured Candidatus Sumerlaeota bacterium
GGCGATAATAGTAATTTTGTCGGGAAAGTTTTTGCCGGCAGGATGCCGGCGGTACTTAGAAGATGTTGGATTTATCGATTGCGATCAGGTTCACGTTTTTTTAGATTTCGATGATTTTGGGAGAAATGAATGGCTGGTAAGGGAATCCCGTTTTTCTACAGGCCTTCCGATAGTTTTTTCAAGCGCTCGCTGGTGGCTTCGGCCTTTGTGGGGGGCTTGCTGGCGATGTTTTTCGCGGTGAAGGTGGGGATGGGTTTCGGGCTGCGCTATGCGGTATGGCTGGCTTGGATGATTCTGAATCTGACCATCTGGTCGGCGGGGCTGCATGAATATCTGGGGAAGCGGCGAATCGGCTTGATTCTGGCTTTTATTGTGGCAAAGGGGGCATTTGTCGGGCTTCTGGTAGTGCTTGTTATCTTATTGAAAATCAATACGCCATCCTATCTGGTGGCCTTCTTGGCCGGCTTGAATACTCCTTTTCTGGTGATCTTGCTGAAGGCCATGGGGCGTTACCTGATAAATAAGAATACTTTTCCATTAAAGAATGCTGAGGAGGATGCCGAAACCAAAAAGGAGGATGCCCGTAAGGACGTGACTTAGCCGTCATTTTTGCTCCATGGAAAGAGTCTTTCTGTGCAAAACGAACACAGCGAAAACAATCCCTTGTCACATGAATCTACGATGACGCCCGAAGACTACGCGGCTCATGCAGGGGAAGGCGATCATGGTGTCGCCCACGAAGGGGATCATGGCGGCCATGAGGCCCATGTTCCGGAGTTGGAGAACTTCTGGAATCTGCTGTCCAAAACTTCGCTGAACAATCCGGACATGCCGACCCATCATATCATCAAGCATTTTGATCCTTATGTGGAAGATCCTTACGAAGCAACGCTGCACAAGACGAACCAGAACGTGTTTTTCGGGCTGGTGGCGATTATTCTGACGATTGTGCTGGCGCGTTGGGCGCTGCGAAAACGAGCGATGATTCCGGATCGCGCCCAGAGTGCGGCGGAAATTCTGATCGAGGGATTGAATAATTTCTTTTTGTCGATTCTGGGAGTCAAATATGGCCCCCGCTACATCCCTTTTCTGCTGGCGCTTTTCTTCTTTATCCTCGTAAGCAACCTGATGGGCCTGATACCCCTGTTGAAATCTTCGACCAGTACTTTTCAGACGAATGTCGTGCTGGGATTGTGTGTGTTTATCTATGTGCAATACACGGGTCTGCGCTATAACGGGCCCAAGAAATATTTCCTGCACCTGCTGGGCAACCCGCAGGGACCGGTGATGTGGGTGATGGCGCCGTTTTTACTGGTGATCGAGATTCTTGGCGAGTTGATCAAGCCCTTGAGCCTGTCGCTTCGTCTTTTCGGCAATATTCTGGGTGAGGATATCCTGCTGGGTGTTTTCGCGATGCTGGGCGTCGCGATGATGGCAGTGATTTTGCCGGGTATCGATCATCCCATTGTAGGTATTCCCCTGCATCTGCCCTTTATGTTCCTGGCCACATTGACCAGCACCATACAGGCTTTGATTTTCGCGCTGCTGTCTTGCGTGTACGTGATGTTGATGCTTCCCCATGAGGAGCATTCCGAATAATGGAAGGACATGGCCGGCGGCGGTCTGACGATGGCTTCCGGTTTTGGTTTCATAGACGTTGAATTTGACACTATTCCTGAATAGGAGGATGGACAATTATGGAAGGTTTGAATCTCTTGCAGCTGAGTTATCCCTTGGGACTGGGTTTGGCGGCCTTCGGAGCCGGTATCGGCCTGGGACGCGCCGTGGGTTCGGCCATGGAAGCGATCGGTCGTCAACCGGAAGCCTCCGGTAAGATTCTGGTAAACATGATCATCGGCTGCGCTTTCATCGAAGCCCTGGCCATTTACGCGCTGATTTCGGTCTTTTTGGCCAAATAAAGATTCGAGGGATGGCCCGCTCGATTCAGCGAGAGGGTCTTGATCTCCTCAAAGGGGGCAGACCATGGATCCTGTATTGATCCAACAACTGTTACCGATTGCCTTGACGCATCTGGTGGCCTTTCTCGTATTCATCTGGCTGCTGAACAAGTTCGCCGTGAAGCCGGTCTTGCGTTTGCTCGATGAGCGGCGCGACCGGATCGCGAACCAGTTCGACCAGATCGCCGCGTCGGAAAAGCGCGTGGCGGCTCTGCGTGAGGAATATGAGCAGAAAATCCAGGACATCAACGAAGAGGCGCGCAAGCGGGTTGCCGAGGAAGTGAACAAGGGCAAGCGCACGGCGGACGAGATTGCCGAAAAGGCGCGCGCCGAGGCGTCTGAGATCGTGGATAAGGCGAAGGCGAACATCCAGGTGCAGGTGGACAAGGCGCGGACCGAGTTGAAGGAAGAGATCGTGAACATGGCGATCTCCGCGGCCGAGCGCCTGCTTCGGGAGCAATTGGACGAGCAGAAACACCGGGAACTGGTGGGCAGTTTTATTCAGGAGATGGAAAGCAAGAGTTGATTGCCGCGTCCCGACGCGGGGCGGAATTTCATAAGAGCCGGAACAGGACAACATGCGCGAAGAAAACCTTCCAATCCTGCGAACTTATGCCGATGCGCTGATCGATGCGGCATCGAAGGGTGGCGCTTTGGAATCGGTCTTTGAAGAAGCGGTTTCGCTGGCTCCGATTCTGCGCTCGAATCCGGCCTTGCTGCATTTTCTGGATCGTCCTTCGATTTTGAGTGAAGAAAAAAAGGACGTGATCAAGCGTGTTTTTGGCGATAAGTTGTCGCCGCTGATGCTGCATCTGCCGCAGTTGCTCGTGGACAAAAACCGCGGGACCTTTTGGGCGGATATTGTCGAGCACTTCATCAAAATGGTGGAGAAGGACAAGGGAATCCATGCCGCCTGCGTGACGACGGCGATCAGCCTGAGCGAGGACGATAAGCGCAAGTTGCATGAGGCCCTGGAGAAATTCACGGGTAAGCGCTTGCATATCGAATTTCGCGAAAACCCGTCCGTTATCGGCGGGGTGCATTTTCATTCCGACGAGATGCTGATAGACGGCACCGTTTCGGGAGAAATCAAGGCCCTGAAAAATCACCTGATGAAGGTGCGTATCGAATCGCCCGAAGCGGAGATCGACACCAGCCAAATTCTGGAACAAGAGGAAGAATAAACGCCGAGAAGGCACATACTGCATAAGCAAAGAGGGAATAAAATGGCACTGCGTCCAGAAGAAATCACCAGCATTTTGAGCCAGGAGCTTCAAAACTACGAAAGCAAACTCGAAGTCGAGGACGTCGGCACGGTTTTGAAAGTGGGCGACGGCATCGCGACGGTTTACGGTTTGGAAAAGGCCATGGCGGGGGAATTGCTCGAGTTTCCCGGCGAGATCATGGGGATGGCGCTGAACCTGGAAGAGAGTTCGGTGGGTGTTGCGCTTTTTGGCGAAGATAAGGGCATCAAGGAAGGCGATTCCGTGAAGCGCACCGGTCGTGTGGCATCGATCCCGGTGAGTGAAGCCATGCTTGGCCGTATCGTGGATCCGCTGGGCCGGCCGCTCGATGGCAAGGGCCCGATCACGGACACCGAGGACATGCCGATCGAGACGGCTGCTCCCAACGTGTTGAGCCGTCAGCCTGTGAAGGAATCCCTCATGACAGGCATCAAGGCGATTGACTCGATGATTCCTATCGGTCGCGGTCAGCGTGAATTGATCATCGGCGACCGTCAGACGGGAAAGACGGCCATTGCCATCGATACGATCATCAACCAGAAGGATCGCGGCGTTATTTCGATTTATGTTGCGATCGGCCAAAAGATGTCGAGTGTGGTGCGGATTGCGGCGACGCTGGAGGAACAAGGGGCGCTCGCGAGTACGGTGATCGTACTGGCCGGCGCTGATGAAGCGGCTTCGCTTCAGTTTATCGCGCCCTATTCAGGCTCGGCGATCGGCGAATATTTCCGGGACAAGGGCGGCCATGCCCTTTGCGTCTATGACGACCTGACCAAACAGGCGGCGGCCTATCGGCAACTGTCCCTTTTGCTGCGTCGTCCTCCCGGACGCGAGGCTTTTCCGGGTGATGTTTTCTATCTGCATTCGCGTCTGCTGGAGCGTGCGGCGCGCATGCATGACGACCTGGGAGGCGGCAGCATGACGGCGCTTCCGATTATCGAAACCCAGGCCGGCGACGTTTCCGCCTATATTCCCACGAACGTGATTTCCATTACCGACGGGCAGATATTCCTGGAATCCGACCTCTTTTACCAGGGCGTGCGTCCGGCGGTGAACGCGGGTATCAGCGTGTCGCGCGTGGGTGGTAACGCGCAGACGAAGATTATGAAAAAGGTGGGTGGTCAGCTGCGTATCAGCATGGCCCAGTATCGCGAACTGGCGGCCTTTGCGCAGTTCGGTTCGGACCTGGACGCCGCGACGCAGGCGCAGTTGACGCGTGGCGAGCGCCTGGTCGAGGTGATGAAGCAAAAGCAATATTCCCCGATGAAACTGTCTCACCAGATTCTGCAACTCTATGCCGGCATCAATGGCTACATGGACGAGCTGGAGGTGGAGCAGGTGGTGTGTTTTTGCGACGAGTTGATCGTGTATGCCGATAAAAACGGCCAGGAAGTGATCCATGAAATCGAAGAAAAGCAGGAACTGACGGAAGACGTGGAAGCGAAGATCAAGGATCTCATCAGCCGTTTCAAGAAGTCCTTTTTGGAATCGGAAGATTCTCGGGAAGCCGAAACCGCCGCAGTATGAAGTCACAGTTGAGAAAAAGATAGGGCGTAATCATGCCAGAATCATTAAAAGTTCTTCGCCGTCGCGTTCGTTCGATTTCGAGTACGCAGCAGATTACGCGGGCCATGGAGATGGTGGCGGCCGCCAAGTTGCGTCGCGCTCAGGGAGCATTGATGGCGGCGCGTCCCTTTGTGGAAAATGTGGAAAAGCTGCTGGGGCGGCTGGCTCCGATGGCCGAGGTGACGGGACATCCGCTTTTCATGCAGCGTCGCGTGAAGAAATCGACCCTGGTTGTTTTTACGGCAGACCGTGGGCTCTGCGGCAGTTATAACGCGACGATTCTGCGCCTGGCCGAACACTACTTGAAGGGGCACGCGCGGGGTACGGTGGATCTGGTTTGCGTGGGGAACCGTGGGGTGGATTATTTCGAGAAGCGCGCCTGGCCGGTGGTGGAATCGTTCCGCGACCTGGGCGGCGTTCTGGAACGGCAGCAGGCGGTCGATATTTCGGCCTATCTGAAGGAACGTTTTATTTCTGGCAAAACGGATGAGATAAACCTGCTTTACATGTCTTTTATATCGACGGCCGTCAGCCGACCTGTGCAGGAGAAGTATCTGGACATGGACCAGTCGGCGCTGATGCGGAAGTTTTCTCCCGAAGACCGCTCCAGGGCTCTTGACTATATTTTTGAACCCAACTACCAGCGGGTCTTTGATGAGCTGGTTCCCAATTACCTGATATCGAAAATCTACATTATCCTCGCCGAAGCCTTTACTTCGGAGCATAGTTCCCGTATGCTGGCCATGAATAACGCGTCCGGTAACTGCGACGAAATGGTCGAGACGCTGACGCTCCAGTTGAACAAGGCCCGCCAGAGCACGATTACGGGCGAGTTGCTGGATATTGTGGGTGGAGCCGAGGCGCTGCAACAAGGTTGATTCAGGGCTTTTCGCTTTGTCGTCTTCTCATTCTTTTGAAATCACTCCCGAAATCCTGGAAGTGGCCTATCGCCAGGGTATATTTCCTATGGCCGATCCCGATACGGGGGAGATATCCTGGTATCAGCCGGAGCCGCGTACCTTGATCGACATGGAGCATTTTCATGTGCCCCGCCGCCTGGCCAAGACGATCCGGAGCGGCAAGTTTGAGTTCAGCGTAAACCGGGATTTTGAGAACGTGATTCGCCGTTGCGCGCGCCACGAAACGCCGGAAGAGGTTTGGATTTCCGAGGACATTATTCGGCTATACACGGAGATGCACCGACGCGGCAAGGCGCACAGCGTGGAGGTTTGGCAGGATGGGAAGTTGGCCGGTGGGCTTTATGGCGTGGCTTTTGGTGCGGCGTTCATGGGCGAGTCCATGTTTCATCTGGTGCGCGACGCGTCTAAGGCGGCTTTGGTTTATCTGGTGGAACGCTTGCAGCGGCGCGGTTTCATGCTGCTGGACACGCAGTTTCCGACGGAGCACCTGAGCCAGTTCGGCCTGCTCTTGTTGCCCCATTCGGAATACATGAAATGGCTGGGCGAAGCGTTGCGGCAGAAATATGTGCGCTTTGCGGATCCCGGGGAAGAGGCGGAATCATGAGCCAGTATCTGGGTATCGACATGGGAGATCGCCGAATCGGGCTGGCGACGGGAAACGATGAAACCGGCATCGCCCGTCCGCTGGAGATCTTGCGCCGTTCCGATGATCCCGAGGACCGGGCCGTTTTTCAGCGCTTGAAGGAACTGATCAAGGAATGGGGCGTGGAAGTGATTGTGGTGGGCGACCCGATCAACATGGACGGCAGCCGCGGGGAACGTTCCGAAGTGAGCCATGCTTTTGCCAAGCGGCTGAAGAAGGCCTTTCGCCAGGTGCAGGTGGTGCTGAGCGATGAGCGCCTTTCATCCTATGAGGCCGACGCCTGGATGGATGACGACGGGATTCGTCCGGCCAAGCGCAAAGAAAACCGCGATGCCTATGCCGCCGCCACGATCCTGCGGCATTACTTTGGTGATTCTTGAGAGTTTCTTCGGAGCCGCGCGTCGAGTATGGCCGAAAGTATCATCAGGAAAAGGGCCAGGGCCAGCATCATTTCGCCAAGTTCCTCGTCCTGGTTGGTGATCCAGTCAAAAGACCACAAGGCCCCGATGAAAAACCCCACGCATAAATAACGTCTGGGAATATAAACGCCCCATTTTTCAATGCGACGCCGGACGCGATTCTTGTCAGACAAAAAAGGCAGGACCACGCCGTAAACCAGCAAGGTAAAAGCGACGATATGGCGGGTCATAATGCCGGTGACGCCCTGGAAAAAATTGTGCAGGTTGATTTCGGGCTGGTCGCTTTTTTCGACGAGATATTCGGGCGTTTCAAATCCGAAAAGACGCTGTCCCCAACTGATCTCTTCCATCCCGGCGAGCAAAGCCAGTAATCCGAAGACCATGAAAAACCAAGGCAGGGCTCCGCGATTTTTGCGTTGTTCCGAGGCATGGGCCACCGAAAGCACCCCCGTCAGTATCAGCAACCAGAAGGTCAGCATTTCGATGGAGGAATCTTCGGCCAGGAAGCTCAGGTAGCGGCTGGGATCTCTCCAATACATAACCAGAAATCCCAGCAGGATGGACGGGAAAATGATGATGGAAAAACCGAGGAGCAGCTTGTGGGAGGGACTGGTTTTCATGGTTGCCTTTCTGGTGGAGTCAAATCTTTACTGTATTCGTACACCTCGATGCGATGGTATTCGCCGTCGGCATGGGGGATTTTATTGAGTTGTTTCATGACTTCAGGATATTCCTCTGGAAAAGAAACTACCAGAAAAAGATGATCTTCCTTGGCAAGGATTTGTGCCAATTGGCTGTGGTCGTTGATTTCGTAAACGTTGAGATCCGTTTTCCAGAGCTCGGCATAGTAGCGCAGGACCGCCGTGTCGTAATAGCCGATTCCAGCGACCGCGGCGGAGGGTGTTTGGGATCGGGCGGCTTGCACCACTTCGCGCCAGTTGCCACGTTCGAAGGGCGACAGGAAGAAATAGGCCAGGCCGACAGCCGCCAGAAGGGCCGCAATGCTCCATCGCGTCCAGGGCTTCCAGCGTTTGGCAAGCCATTCCCCGGCCACGACCGCGCCGATTCCCAGAGCGGCATAATAAGCCGGCATGGCCGCCAGAAGATAGCGGGAATGAAACCAGCGATCCTTGAAATAATAAAAAGCGAAAATCAGGGCAATGGCGACGATCCACTGGATGCAAAGAGGAGCGCCAAAGCGGCGATTCCGCAAAAGCCAGGCAAGCCCGATGATGGCGAAGAAGAGGAAGAAAAGACCCACGGGGATTCCAGCCAGGGAGAGGCCCTGTTGATAGTCATAGGCGGCTCCAAAGATGTTGAGGAAGGCCAGAACTTTTTCGAGACTCACCGTACCCAGGCCGGGTTCCTTGACCGAGAGAAAGCCCTTCATGCGAATGATGTAGGGAATGAAAACGATGAGGAGTCCGACAAGGATGGCGCCATGAATAATCAGGTCGCGGCCTTGGATATTTTTTATCCTGCGCATTTTTCCGACGGCGTAATAGCCGATATGAAAAAGCAGGTTCAAGATCAGGGCGAGCCAGGAGAAGAAAAGCGTCATGATGGACAGGAAGGCAATGAAAGCGTAGGCCTTCCAGGCGCTTGTTTTTTTCGACGTATCCTTTTCGGAAAGGGCCTTCAGAAAAAAGGCGTGGGCGAAGCTGAGGCAAAGAAACATGAGGGAGTAGGGCCGTGCTTCCTGGCTGTAGCGCAGGTGATAGGGCGACGTGGCGATCAGGATAGCGGCGGCGATGGCGGCTTTGCGTCCGCATTTTCCACGTCCGGCCGCGGCCCATGCCAGCATGGCGACCCCGGCAATGGCCAGGCTACCGTAAAGACAGGCGGGCAGGCGCGCGATCCATTCGTTCTCGCCCAGGCGCAAAAAGGCCCACAGCAGATAATAATCCAGGTGCGGCTTGTCGCCGGGAACACGGATGCCCATTTCGATGATGGGAAGCCGCGCCACGCGGATGCTGTCGGTTTCTCCGAGCCAGAAGCCGGCCTGGCCCAGCTTGTGGACGCGCAGAATGAATCCAGCGAGCACGATCAGGCCGATGCAGATAAGAAAACCGGACCGGGAGTTAATCGGTGATTTCACGCTTCCCTCCCCCTTCTGTCCAGGCCGCCCACATTGCTCCGGCGGCGGCAAAAATGCATGAGCCATACACCAGGTATTCGCCACCTTGCAGCCCCATGTCTAAAAATCGTGCCGTCAAATTGGCAAGCAGAAGGCTTGCGGCCAGGGGAATATAGAGAGCCGGACGGCCTTCGGCTTCGGCTTTTTGCGCGAGAAGATAATAAACGACCGGCAGCAGGGCCAGATGATGGTATTCCAGAAAGCGCGACATGAGCAGGCTCCAGGGAATGGCCCAGGCAATGTGCCAACGCGCCGGGACCCGCTTCCAGATCATCCAGGCCAGGCCGGCAAGGTAAATGAGCCCCACGCCCTTTTCCAGCAAGCCGGCCCGAAAAAGCGCGGCATCGGCTTCCATATTATAATCGGTAACCATGAGCCGCATAAAGGACAGGGTCGGGGTGGTGGTCACCCTTTGCCAGGCGGGTATTTTCTCGAAGAGCAGATAGCTTTCCCATTGCCAGAGTCCCGTTATCCACAAGATCAGGAGGTAGGCCAGGCCGCATAATATGGTGGATGCCAGGCCCCGTTTCCCGAGCAGAAAAATCATGGCGGGAAGCAGGATGATGGGTTGCATCTTGCAGAGAATGGCGAGAGCAAAGGCGGCTCCGGCCAAGGCCGTCTGATTGCGGAAAGCCAATGCAATGGACAAGGCCAGGGCTCCGGCCACGATGAGATTGTTCTGTCCCATGCGCAGGTTATCGGCACTGGGCAGGAATGCCAGCGAAAGGAGCAGCCCGGCGGGAATCAGGATTCCGAGACGCTTGAGAAGGCCATTTGCGCTTGCCGTTTTTCTTAACCAATATGTCGCCCCGCAGGCCCCGGCCACGAGTATAGCCAGGTTTGCCAGCCACCAGAGCGCCTGTGCCAACTTGGGTGGCCAGATGGAAAAGGGCAGCAGAATGGAAAGAAAAAAAGTGGGATAGGAATATCCGCCATAGCCCGTTCTCGCTTCCTGCTCAAGAAAAGGACTCTGCCCCTCCAGGGCATATTGCAGGTTTTTGATATAGATTTGGAAATCGGAAGCGGGCGTGTTCCAGGGCACCCAGACCAGATGCCGCGTGACGAAATAAGCGAGCACGAGCCAGCACACCAGGCGCAAGGTCTTTCCCGCCGATGGCGTTGGCGATTTTTTGCGGGAGATGTCCAGAGAAAGTTCCGTGTCTTGCATGTTCATGTCGCTTTGCTTTGAACCGGTCCCTGCTTTCCATTCGGCCGGAATTCCAGTAAAGAAGATTATCGCCTTGTCGCATTTTTGGCAAAGCATTTATGGCCCTTCGGAATTTTGCATTGATAATCGCGTCCGATTACAGGTACGATTATCTTCGATTCCGATGCAGTTATGATTGTGTGCAGAAATCCGGAAACCCAAAACAGCATGGAAAGGTATTGTTTTATGAGTCAAGATCGTCCGAATATCGTTTATGTAATATGCCATGACATTGGCAAGCACATGGGGTGCTATGGCGCTTTGGTGGAGACGCCGAACCTGGACCGCATGGCGGCGGAAGGGATCAAGTTCAACGCGAATTTCTGCAATTCCGTGGCCTGTTCGCCATCGCGGGGTTGCGCGCAGTCGGGGCTTTACGCGCACACGTCGGGGGGTATTGGTCTTTCGCACATGGGCTGGCCGCTGCCGATGGAGGTGCGCACGATTGTGGACTATATGAACGACCTGGGCTACGAAACCATCCTGAGCGGTGTGAACCATGAGCGCCATCCGCGCACAGACCGTTACCAGGTGGACGTGACGCGGCGCTGGGAAGACTGGGACGCCGACCGCGCCGTGGATAACGCGGTGGCTCATCTGGAAAAGCGCGACCGTTCGAAGCCCTTTTACCTGAACATCGGCACGCAGCAGCCCCACGCGAGCAGCTGGAAAAAGACGGACGAAAAGTACGGCGGGCCCGTTGCGCCGGAAGATGTATGGATTCCGCCCTACACAATCGATACGCCCCACAAGCGCGAGGCCTTTGGCAAGTTTCAGGCGGCGATCAAGTTTTTCGATAGGCAGATGGGACGTCTTTTCGAGGCGCTGGAACGGCTCGACTATGCCGACAACACCATCGTCGTTTTCACCACGGACCACGGCATCGCCAATTCCCGCGCCAAGGGCACACTCTATGATCGCGGCATCGAGATCGCGCTGCTGGTGCGCCTGCCGGGCAAAAAAATGGCCGGTACGGAAGTCAACTACCTGACCCAGAACATCGACTACACGCCCACGCTGGTGGAAGCGGCCGGCGGCGCGCCCGATCCGTCCCTTCAGGGTAAGAGTTTCTGGCCCCTCCTGAGCGGCGGCGACTACGAACCTCACGAGCAGATTTTCTGCGAGCGCAACTTTCATGGCGAACATGACCGCACCGGACAGAATGATTATATCGACGAGTATGATCCCGTGCGCTGCATTCGGACGGAAGGCTTTCACTACATCCACTGGTTCAAGCCGGAGATCAAGCCGAAGCCGCTGCTGCCCCACGATGCCGACAAACTGGGCGAGGACGAAGTACGGGACCATCAGCTTTCGCGCGGTCCGCGTCTGGTCGAGGAACTATACGACCTGCGTCACGACCCGCAGGAATTTGTAAACCTGGTTGACAAGCCCGAATACCAGTCCATCAAGGTGGACCTGAAAAAGAGGCTTTTCGACTGGATGGAAAAGACCGAAGACTTCGCCCTGAGCGGCCAGGTGCCCGAGCGTTACGAAGAACCCAACTGGGGGCCGAGCTGGCCCTTGGAAGACTAGAGCCATTCCCATAGTCTTTCGTGATAAGAGCGAATCGGATATGTGGCATTTCCCCGCAGATTGCGGAGATGAGATAGCGCCAAAAGCGCGACGCATACCAGCCCAGACCAGCGGTCTGGGTTCAGAAAGAATTTAATGAAGAGGGCTGAAGGCCCGATCCAATATCCT
>CAYWYC010000138.1:0-11793 GCA_964462565.1 uncultured Candidatus Sumerlaeota bacterium
ATAAAAAGACGTGCAGGATATTGGATATTGGATCGGGCCTTCAGCCCTCTATTCAGAATCGACGCGAAACCCAGGGGTTGAAACCCCTGGCTATTATCGGACGGGCCCTTGGCCCTGAAGATGAAAAAGTATTTGCATTACTCAGAAAACTCTTCGATTTGTTGCTTCAGATTAAATCAGTCCCTCATTTATGCCGTACATCTGAGCGGGGTCATATTTCTTGATTAATGACACCAGCTATGCGAAAAAGGGTATAGTAGATTTTACGTGTTCACGGAACACTTAGCTGGAATATGGACCGGAAGAACCACCAAGAGAAAATGACAATTAAATACCGTTTTGAAGTAGACAATGATATCCTGCGTGTGACGGCTTGTGGCTGTGACGATAATATGGAGCAGGTCATGGAATATGGCAAGGCCGTTGTGGATAAGGCCCAGGCCATGCAATGCACTCGGATTTTATGCGATGAACGCGAAATGGAATATCGGCTCAACACAATCGACACTTACGAATACGCCAAATTTATCACCGAATACTGTCCGCATGTCGGAAAGGCGGCGGTGGTATGCCGGCTGAAATATATGCAGATCGGCGAGTTTTGGGAAAATGTCGCCGTGAACCGGGGCTTGCAGGTTATGGTTTTTGATAATATGAAAGAAGCGGAAGCGTGGATTTCCGACGATGATGATGAAGATGCATTGATCGAATAGCAAAGAAGCATGGTGAGATCGGAATTGAAAAAAAGACAGCCCGTTTCGGATGATTGCGGAACGGGCTGTTTTAATGGAACCTTTTCGCGTTTCAGCCGCCGATGCAGTACATCGTTTTGAGGCCGCGAATGTAGAGACGGTCTCCTTCGGCGACGGGTGTGGCGCGGAAGTCGGGCAGTTTGTTTTCGGTAATCTTCTCAAACTGACGTCCGGTTTTCACAACCACCGTGGTGCCGTCGTCATGGCTGAAGTAGAGTTTGTCTCCGGCCAGGATGGGGCTCGGATAAGTCGTGCCGCGGCCAAAGGGCAGTTTTTCCTTATAAATCTCTTCACCGGTCTTGGCATCAAGAGCCATCAACACGCCGGCCTTCGTTACCACATAAAGAATGCCATCATGTTCGAGGGGCGTTGCGTAAACGCGGTCCTTCATTATCTTTGTCTGCCACAATTTCTTGGCCTTAAATTCATCCGCCGATTTATCCGGCATTTCATAGGCCCAGGCATTACCCATGTCGGCGGCATAGATTATGCGGCCCGAACGTCCGGCGCTGCCCCATTTGAGAGAGAACAGGCCCGATTCGAGGACTTTGCCGTCGCTGACCTGGACCACATCGCCCTGGCAGGTAACGGCGATCGAAGTATCGCCATAAGGCAGAATCATGGGGGTGCCCCATCCGTGTTTGATCGGGGCTTCCCAGATTTGCTCGCCGGTTTTGGGATCGAGGGCGAACATTTTGTTGATGGTGAAAATAACCTTGCCACCGGCCAGCACAGGCGAGCTGCTCTGTCCCCAATTGTGGGTGGGTTTTTCGACCATCTTCATCCACTGACGGTTACCTTCCAGGTCATAGCAGGCGCCAATACCAGTGGCAAAATGCGCATAGACATATTCGCCGTCGGAAACAGGCGTCGGCGAGGCATAGCCGTTGGTGCTGTGGGTTTTGGGATCGGCAAATTCATCAAACTTGGCGATTTCCTTCCGCAACTCCGCCATTTTTTCCCGGACCGTATTCATTTTATCCTTCAGTTCTTGGTTGTCGCGATCCTTGCGGTGCTGCCCTCGCAATTTACGCTCTTCTCCCTCCAAGGTTCCCAGCATTTTTTCCAGAGGCACCCGACGTGCCTGGTCGCGCTTTTTCTTGTCAATCTGTTCTTGCGTCAGCAGTTCTTCGCTGGGGTTGCTTTTTTTCCAGAGTACGCTGCCGTCTTTCTTGCTGAGGCATACCAGTGTGTCTTTTTCTTCGGTGATGAAAATCTTGTCGCCCACGATAACAGGGGTGGCGTTCCCCCAATCGGCTGTATCCGCTTTCCAGACGATGTTCTGATCTTCGGACCAATTAACGGGAGGCGTGGCTTCGGGATACTTGGAATCCCCATCTCCGAGCCATCCTTTCGCTTCCATGGCAAAGGCGGCGGTCGTCAAAATCACGCACATAAGTGCGATAATCAGCATGTTCCTATAGGTGCTGCTTGTCTTCATTTTGGCGGTCCTTTCTTTTTTCGGGCTACCTTGGTATTACTTATTCGTATATATATACGTTTATGAATCATATTGAAAAAGATTCTCCAAGGCAAGCTAAAGTGAAACTAAATTTCCACTAAACTTTATCAGCCTGGGAGGAATAAAGGGACTCAGGAATTACTCTCCGATTCCAGATTCATGGTGAGGTAAACGTGTTCGGTGGGATTGCGGAAGCCTTTCTTTTCGAAAAAACGAATCGCCCGCGCGTTGCTCATTTGCGTGTCGACCAGCAACATGCGAACCCCCAATTCCAGCATGCTCTTCCGAAAGCGGTCGAAGAGGAGGCCGGCGATGCCGTAGCGCTGGTATTCTTCGGAGACTCCCAGCCAGATGAGGTGGCCGTAGTTCCAGGCGGTGCGCTCTTTTTCGATTATGGTTCCCAGGAGGAATCCGACCACTTTACCCTCCACTTCGGCGACGCAGCTGGTTTCCTGGTTGATATGAAAGGCCGAGGTGACTTCATATTCGTCCCAGGTGCGGTAGAGGTTGGGGTAGTCCTGGGAAGTAAAAAGGTCCTCGCCCAAATGAAATATGGGCGCGATGTCGTCGATGCTCATGGCGCGCACTTTTACGTCGGGATTTTCGCGAATGTCTTCTTCTGCACTCATGGTTTATTCCTTTTCGCCCATCATCTCCAGCAGGCGGGCTTCGTCGATAATTTCCGTGCCCAATTCCTGGGCCTTGTCGTATTTGGAACCCGGATCTTCCCCGGCCACGACATAATCGGTTTTCTTGGATACGGAACTGCTTGTCTTGCCGCCATATTGCTCAATCTTCTTTTTGGCGTCGCTGCGGCTCAAGTTCGGCAAACTGCCCGTGAGTACAAAAGTTTTCCCGGCGATTGGGTTGTCGGAATCTGCTTTGGCTTCCTTGCGGGCCTTTACGGCTTTCTTTTCTTCTTCGCTCAGTTCCATGTTCAGGCCCACGTCGCGCAAGGCCTGGATTTCTTTCTGGTTTTTTTCGTTTTCAAAAAACTTCACCACGCTTTCGGCCACGGTGGAGCCGATACCATCGATGGCTTCCAGGTCTTCCTGTTTGGCCTGCATGAGGCTGTCGATGTCGCCGAATTCCTCCGCCAGAACGCCGGACGCGGAAGCACCGATATGGTTGATGCCAAGGGAGAAAATAACGGACGCAAAGGAACGGGACTTGCTGGCTTCAATACTGTCCACCAGGTTCTGGGCGGATTTCTCGCCCATGCGTTCGAGATTTTGCAGCGTTTCTTTATCCAGTTTATAAAGATCGGAATACTTTTCCACCAGATCCTGATCCACCAGTTGCTCGACGATTTTGCTGCCGAGGCCCTCGATGTCGAGGCAGTTGCGCGAGGCATAATGCTCGATGCGCTCCTTGACCTGGGCGGGACATGCCAGGTTTTCACAGCGCACGGCCACTTCTTCTTCGGGAAAGACAAGGTAGCCTCCGCAGGCGGGGCAATGCTTCGGAAATTCGAATTCTTTCTCGTCACCCGTGCGGGATTCCTTCTGCACCTCAACCACCTTGGGAATCACATCTCCGCCCTTTTCCACGACGACTTTGTCGCCCTCGCGGATATCCTTGCGGGCGATTTCGTCCCGATTGTGCAGGGTCGCACGGGCCACAGTCGTACCGGCCAGATAAACCGGTTCCAGGTTGGCCACGGGGGTGATCTTCCCCGTCCGTCCCACCTGCACCTCAATCGACTTGATGGTGGTAATGGCCTGTTCGGCGGAAAACTTGTAGGCGCACAACCAGCGGGGAGACTTGGCGGTGGAGCCCAGTTCATCATAGACATCGCGGTTGTCGAGTTTGATCACAAGACCGTCGGTGTCGTAATCGAGTTTCTTGCGCTTGTCTTCCCAGTTGTCGATAATCTCCAGAATCTCATCCACGCCCCTGCAGGTCCAGCGGTTTGGGTTCACGGAAAAGCCGAGTTCCTTCAAGTGATCGAGGAGTTCATGCTGGGAGGAAGGGATATCGTAATTTTCCGCAAAGCCCACGGCATAGGCAAAAAAGCGAAGGGGGCGCTTGGCTACTTCGCGGGAATCAAGCAGTTTCAGCGAACCGGCGGTGGCATTGCGGGGATTCGCAAAGGCTTCCTTTCCGGCATCCTTGCGTTCATCGTTCATTTTTTTGAATGGCTCTTTTTCCATATATACTTCGCCACGCACCTCCAGCGAAGCGCCATTCTCGCCCTTCCAGTTTTCCAGTTTGATGGGAATCTGCCGGATGGTCCGCAGGTTTTGGGTGATATCATCGCCCTGCTTTCCATTTCCGCGCGTTGCCCCGTAGTCCATCGCGCCATCGCGGTACATGAGCGTTGCGCCCACGCCGTCGATCTTGAGTTCGACTTCGTACTTGAGGGGGCCGTCCGTGTCGAGCAATCTTCGGAGCCGCTTGTCAAAATCACGAAGTTCATCGGGCGAATAGGTGTTGTTGATGGAGAGCATGGGGAAGGGGTGCTCGATGGTTTCAAATTCATCGAGGGGTTCGCCGCCCACGCGCTTGGTCGGGGAATTGGGATCGGCCAGGTCGGGAAATTTCTCCTCAAGTTCTTCCAACTGCTCGACGAGTTTATCGTATTCACGGTCGGAAATTTCCGGCTTGGCTTCCTGATAATAGAGTTTATTATGGTGTTCGATTTTCCCGGCAAGTTCCTTCATGCGGTCTGCCGCTTCGTCCTTGCCGAGTTCGGAGTTTTTATCATTATCGCTCATGAGGCGACCTTTCCTTCGATATTTTCCTGCTGCTTTTCGGCCAGTATAACGCGCCGCGCATAGTTATGCAAAAGCAGAGCCAGGAGTATGAGAAAAAACGTGCGCCCGATGAAAGGCGGTGCGGGGATTTTGCTGTGGAGATGAAAGACGACGAAATAGGCAAAGCCGAGGATGCCCGATGCAATGTAATAGGGCAGATGAAAGGCCAGCAATCGCCCATGGCTCCAGCCCCGGGCCACCAGCATCCGCTGATAAAGATGGGATCGATGAGCCTGGAGGATATTCTCGCCCCGACGTTTGCGCCGAACCAGGGTAAAAAGCACGTCAAAAATAAAGACGCTAAGGGGGAAGAGAAATGCCACGAAATTGTCAAGGCCCTTTCCCCCGCGCACCACGGCCATGAGGGCCAGAATTCCGCCCAGGGGCAAGCTGCCTGAGTCACCCATAAAGGTCCAGGCCCTGGGAAAATTCCAAACGAGAAAGCCTAGCGTGGCCATGACGGGAACCAGCATGAAAGCAACGAAAGGCCAATTGATTTCGGGAAAGTCGGCAGTGGCAAAGATTTCATATTGCGTCATGAGCACCCACCACACAATGGCGTGGATGGCAAAAACACCGGCCTGGCCGTTCGTCCCGTCCATAAAGTTGAAGGCGTTCATAAAAAAGAGAATCCAGGCGATTGTGATGATGAGACCCAGGAATTCCGAAAAGGGCAGAATATATTCCAGGAAAGGGAAATAATCGATGCTTGGGCGAAAGAAAGGCAGGTAAGTCAAGGCCGGTACGGAAGCGACGATAATGAGCCCGACCAATTTATTGACAGCGCTCAAGTGCAGGACATCATCAATCAGCCCTAGGGCCAGCCCCAGGATGACAAGCGGGATGTAGATGGCCCCTGGGAAAAAACTGATAGCCATTGGAATGAGTCGAAGATTCCAGCCCTGGCTGAAAAAGAGCGCCGGGAAAACGATCCAGGCCGCCAGCATGGTCAGGCAAATTCCGACGCCGCCTACCTGGGGGGTGGGAATGTCGTGAGAACTCCGCTCCACCGGATGCGCCAGCAGCCGCAGGCGTCGGGCAAAGCCTATGGAAATGCCGGTGAGGAGCACAGCGGCAAAAAACTCCGCGACCAGAAATAACAAAGTTCTTCCACTATTCAAAAGAATTCCTCCAGTCGATTGGTCTTGCGCGTCCAAGGAGCAAAAGCGCCACCTCATATTAGCGACAGAGGGCTGATCTTGTAAGCTCAAAATGCACGGGACGCCTATTGACACAGGGAGTCGAGGCTTGTAAAATATGTTTGCGTGAATATTGGGTGCTTGGCATTTTCGGCATGGGCGGGTTGAGTAAGTCTCTATCCAATGTCGGGATATACAATACTCCATACAAAAGATTTAGATAATGCCCGCCAACTCATTCCAATGTAATGAGGAGGGGTCCCGGACAAGCCGGCGGATTTGTATATCTGCGGTAGAACAAGGAGAGTAAATTTTGAGTCAGACCGTTTTCCTGGATGGACAATTCCTTCCCGCAGAGGAAGCAAAGATCAGCATCTTTGATCACGGCGTGCTATATGGCGACGGTGTCTTCGAAGGCATTCGCCTCTATGGCGGCTGCGTATTTCGCCTGCAGGAGCACCTGGAGCGCCTTTATTCTTCCGCAAAATATATTGCCATGCATATTCCACTGGACCTGGAAGAACTGAAATGGGTGGTGGTGGAGACCTGCCGTCGCAATGAATTGCAGGATGGCTATATTCGCCTGGTGGTGACGCGGGGATGCGGCGATCTGGGTCTTGCGCCCTGGCTGTGCAAATTTCCGTCGCTCTTTGCCATTGCTTCCAAGATTGCCCTTTATCCACCGGAGTTTTATGAAAAGGGGCTGAAGATTGTTACCGTTCCCACGCAGCGCACGTCGGTTGCGGCGCTGAACGGGCGGGTGAAATCGTGCAATTACCTGAACAATATTCTGGCCAAGTTGGAAGGGCATAACGCGGGCGCCCTGGAGGCTCTTATGCTTGACGCCCATGGCTATGTGGTGGAGTGCACGGGAGACAATATCTTTGTGGTGAAGAAGGATGTGGTCTATACTCCACCGACACACATGGGGGCGCTGGCCGGCATTACGCGCGAACGTATTATAGAAATTGCCCGCGAAATGGGGCACGAGGTCAAGGAAGCACCATTGACCCGCTTTGAAATTTTCGATGCCGATGAGTGCTTCATGACAGGCACCGCCGCCGAGGTGGTTCCCGTGGTGAATCTTGACGCGCGTACCATCAGCGACGGCTTACCCGGTCCTGTAACCAAGAAACTGAACGAGCGCTTCCGGGAATGCGTCACGCAGGAAGGCACTTGCCTTACGGATAGTATTCCCGAGCCGGAAGATCTCCAACGCTTCTGGCAGAATGACTGAACCCGTTTCCATTTTCCCGGATTCAGGGAAAGGATTTGATGATGAACCAGGAAACCAAATGCATGAAATGCGACAAACCGGCTACCCACAAGATCACGAAGATCGTGAAGGGTCAAATATATGATGTGCTGCTCTGCGATGAACATGCCCAGCAGTTCAGCCCTTATATCCGCAAAGGCAGCCAGGCCAACCTCGTGGAATTGTTGCAGCAGATACTGAAGCAGCAGGAACAGTCCCCCGAAAGTGAGGGACCTTCGTGCCCGACTTGCGGGCTGAACTTCAGCTCTTATCGGAAGACCCTGCTTTTGGGTTGCAGCGATTGCTATGAAGCCTTCGGCGACCTGATAAAGAACGACCTTCGAAAAATACACGGCGTCACGGCGCACCACGCGGAAATGGAAGAATCCCAGCCCTTCGTCATGGATTTCCCCGACGCGGCGGCTCCTGTTTCGGAATTTGAAAAAATGCCGCTTGAAGAATTTGAAGAGGCGGAAGGGGTTTCGCAGTCGGGAGTGGTTTATGGGGGAGAATCGAAGAGCCGCTTTTTTTCGTTGGGTGATTTGAATAAGGAACTGGAAAAGGCTATTTCGGGAGAGGATTTTGGGCGGGCCGCCGAACTGCGCGACACCATCAAAAAACTCGAAGCCGCCAAGCCAAAGGACAAAGTGAACTGCGGATCATGCGGCGCGCCGATGCAGGTGATGCAGGGGCCACAGGGCCCTGTCTTGGGATGCAGCAATTATCCCACGTGCAAGAATATTCGACGGATCCCCCTGCCCGAGGAATAATCGGCGCGGGGAAAATTGAAAGGCCTTTCTTGAAGGCCCTGTGGTTGGAAAATGGGTCTGTGGTTTTTTATCTACAGATTCGCGCGTCCGGAGATCATAAGCGCTGGAGGCGCGTCACATAGTAGCCTGAGGTTTCAACCCCAGGAATGTGAGATATAAAAAAAGTGAGGGCTGAAAGCCCGATCCAAATTAGAAATAAGAGAAAGACTTTTTAAGAACAACTAGAGACGGCTCATAAAGCCGACCAGGAGACAGGATGAATCTGTTTGATTTCATAAAAGGCAGCGATCAATGGCTCAGGGCGGATGCCCCGATGCATTATTCGATTATATCCAGCCGCGCCCGATACGCGCGGAACCTGCCGCATATACCCTTTGCCCCTCGCGCCAAGTCCGAGCAATTGCAGGAAGTCCTCGAACGCGTCAGCAAAGTGATCGAAGGGAATTCTTTCTTTAAGGATTTTCGGCGCGTCACCATATCCGAAATCCACAGCCTCTACCGTCTCTATCTCAAGGAAAGCCACCTGGTCAGTTCGGAATTCGAACAGGGCGGCGAACACCGCGCCATCTATATCAGTCCCGATTATCGTATTTCCATCATGATCAACGAAGAAGATCATGTCCGCATCCAGTGCCTCGCCCCGGGCTTCCAGCTGCGCAAAGTTCTGGCCCTGTGCGACGAGGCGGAAGCCGAACTCAACCGGGAACTGCACTTTGCCGAATCTGACAAACTGGGTATGCTGACCGCTTGTCCGACCAATGTCGGCACAGGCCTGCGCCTCTCCGTCATGCTCCACCTGCCGGGACTGGTTATCATCGACAAGATGGATGAGATCGTCCAGAGCGTGCACCAGTACGGCCTGACCGTACGCGGCATATACGGCGAGCATTCGGATCATATTGGCGATTTTTTCCAGATATCCAACGACGTGACCCTCGGCAAGACATCGGAAGATATCTGCGAGTCGCTGGAGAGTGTTTCGGAGCAGGTGGTGCAGCGGGAGATGAAGGCGCGTGACGCCCTTTTCGAGCAGAAGCCTCTCGTCGTGCAGGACCTTATCAGCCGCGCCCTGGCTGTCCTGCAGCACGCCCAGATCCTCGACTCCAACGAAGCGCTCGCGCACCTGAGCAAGATTCGCCTGGGCATTGATCGCGGCTACTTCCGGCCTATTAACCATCCCGACCTGAGCCGGCTCATGATTGAAATTCAGCCGGCACACCTGCAATGCACGGAAGGCGGAAAGATACCGGCCGAACGACGCGATAACCTGCGCGCGCGCCTGCTCCATGAACGCCTTAAAAATGTCAGCCTAAATTAAAGGAAGCGGTTTTCTTGACACCGCGGCCCTGTCCCATCATCAGCCACACGGACGCGACGCCCCCAAAGAATCCGCCCAGATGGCCCAGCCAGGATACGCCGTCCTGAAAAGGTCGCAGGCCCCAGATCAGCCCGCCATAGAAAAACAAAACCACCACGGCCAGCGAGATTGCTCCCGGACTGCGCACAAACCAGGCCCGGCCAAGCAGGTAACCGAAATAACCAAAGACCAGGCCGCTGGCTCCGATGTGGACCGATTCGCTCGAACCAAGAAGCCATACCATGCTGCCGCTGACGAGCAGGATGACCATGCTGGCCAAGACAAAATAACGCTTGCCCTGGAGCATGATCATGCCGCCGAGAATAATAAAGGGCAGAGTGTTGGACGCGAGATGCCCGAAACTTCCGTGGAGAAAGGGCATGAATGCGATGCCCCAAAGACCGCCCAACCGACGGGGATTCACACCGAAACGGTCAAGGGAGCCATTGAAGAAAATGGCGTCCACCACCTCAATCAGCCAGATCAGGGCCACAAAACCAAAGAGCATGTAAAAGGCGTCCCTGTACTTACTTTCGCTCGTTTTATTGGGCAGTTTGGTTTCTCGCATATAAAAGCACCTGATCAAGGATGGGCAGTGAAGGAGTTATCCCGATCCCCCGTAAGAAAAGACAATCGGGGTGAAAAATAGTTCCGATTAAAAAAGGCGGCTTTTTGGGGTCGGGCCTTCAGACCGATTATTTCATGATCTCACAAATTTTCTTAAAAACATCCTCGGGACTGGGAACGAAACCGCCGAGGCGATTCATGAAATGAACCGGGCAACGCCCCTCCGCGATAAGCCGGATATCGTCGCGCATCTGTCCGTTATTGATTTCCACATCCAAGAAGCATGTCACCCGGTCCGCCAGTTCCAGCAGTTCCTTTTCGGGAAAGGGCCAGAGGGTTTGCGGGCGAAAGAGACCGACCTTCATGCCCTTGGCACGCGCCAGGTCCACGGCACTTTCGAGAATCCGGCTGACGATACCAAAACCTACCAGGACCAATTCCGCGTCATCGGTTTCCTTCATTTCACATCGGGGTACGGCCTTCTGGATTTCGGCGTATTTATCCTGAAGATGCCCCACATGGCTCTCCATCTCTTCAGGATTCAGATAGATCGACGTAATGACATTATCATTGCTGTCGGCATCGGTGGTGAGGGCCCAGTCGGGGGCTTTTCCGGGGGTCTTCGCGGGATCGGGCAGATAGCAGGGCTCCATCATCTGGCCCACATAGGCATCGGAAAGCACAAAAACAGGAATGCGATATTCATCGGCCAGATGAAAGGCTTCCATGGTAAAGTCGCACATTTCCTGAACGGAATTCGGTGACAGCACGATGCAGCGATAAGAACCGTGTCCGCCGCCCTTGACGACCTGATTATAGTCGCCCTGGGAGGGATAAATATTACCTAGACCGGGGCCAACCCGGCTGATATCGACGATGACGCAGGGCAATTCGCTGGAAGCCAGGAAGGAGACGCCTTCCATCTTCAGACTGATGCCGGGGCCGGATGAGGCCGTCATGCAGCGAATCCCCGCCGCCGAAGCCCCCAGGACCATATTGATAGCGGCCACCTCACTCTCGGCCTGCAAGAAAGTACGATCCGCTTTGGGAAAAAGCCGCGCCGCCGTATGGGCGATCTCGCTGGCCGGGGTGATGGGGTAGCCGAAATAGGCCTGGCAACCTGCCAGAAGCGCGCCGCAGACCACGGCGTCATTCCCTTTCATGAAACTGGTGCGCATGCATCATCCTTTCCACCTCACGGCATCGCGCCCGAAATGGCATAACTTGGAGGAAAGCATAGCCTTGCCGTATCAAAACCCCGAAACCAAATCAGGCGTCGGGGTTCTGTTTGCTTTTTTTATAGACGGTTATCGCTTCGGGTTCAGGGCATGAATAGTAGCAGAGACCACATCCCGTACAAAGGGACAAATCTCCCGGTTCCACCACCCGATAACCGTATTTATTGATTTTGTCGCTCATGGCCAATACCCCTTGGGGGCACGAGACCACGCAACGACCGCAGCCCTTGCAGTTCTCAAAATGAATGCGGACCGAAGGGCGTTTCAGTGTTTCTGCCATTCTTTTCAACTACTCTTTCGTGAAATTCAGATGGACGAAAAAAACAGAAATTCGTCTTTTCTTTTCACTGAGGTATTCGTGGGGTTTCAGACAATCAAAAACCACCATTAATCCATCTATAGCAAAATATGGATACGGGGACCATGCTTTTTTGCAAAATCGGAGATTTAGGGTGCACGACATAAATGGGGGCTGAGTTAATCTGAAGCAACGAATC
>CAYWYC010000139.1:0-11780 GCA_964462565.1 uncultured Candidatus Sumerlaeota bacterium
TCGGGGCTTCAGAGCCGCCCATGTAAAAGGATAGCCGGAATACTTTCGAGAACGGAAGAAAATCATCCTGTGGCTTTAAAAGAAACGCGGAGGCACGGGGACGCGGAGCATCAGAAGCGATTTACCGATTTGAAAATAAACCGGGAGATAATAGACTGCCGCAATATCGAGATAATTTCTGTTTAGGTGGGGATGCTATGTTTGTAGTGAGGCCCGTAAGGGCCGTCATCCGGATGAGAACCCCCAAATTGCATAGAGACATACATTCACCCTGACGCCCCGCACGGGCTAACTACGAACCTGCGCATCTTTTTCGTGTATTTTGTTTTTTCGTGGTTAAAAAACCTGATTGCGAGGCCGGGACATTAGAGCGGACGCTTGCGGATCTGCTTGGGTTTGCGGGGGTATTTGTCGGGGGTCGGTGTGTTTTTACGGGCCAGGATCAGGCGCATTTCTCCGGCTTCGTCGAGCTCGTAGGGGCAGGTTTCAAAAGCGCCCTTAGCCAGAACGTCCAGGGCATTTTGGGCGTCGGCCATTTCTTTTTCCGCCTCACGCCCCTTCCAGCACAGGGCGCTTCCCTTTTCACGAACAAAGGGCAGCATGATTTCGAGCAGCGATGGCAGCGCCGCCACGGCTCGCGCCACGGCCATGTCGTATTGCGCCCGATGAACCGCATCATGCCCCAGCGTTTCGGCGCGATCCTGGATCACGCGCAGGTTTTCGAGCCGAAGCGTTTGCGCCGCCAGTTTTTGAAAATCGGTCTTTTTGCCCGTTGCTTCGAGCGATGTGATTTGGCATTCTGGAAGGGCTATGGCGAGGACCAGTGCGGGAAATCCCGCGCCCGATCCCACGTCGATGATGGAGAAGGAATCCCGCGCCGAATTTATGGCCTGCTCGCGAATGACCGGCAGCCCCGCCAGCGAATCCTCGAAATGGCGCAGACGCACCTCTGCTGGATCGGTGATGGCCGTCAGGTTGGTCTTGCGGTTTTCGCGGATGAGCAAATCAGCCAGGGCATCCATTCGGGCGCGCTGGTCGGAATCGAGTTGGTCAAGGCGTGGGGTTTGCATGGGGTCTTTCTCTTGTTCTTGTGGTCTGTCCTTCGGCAGGCTATCATGCCCCCAGGGCCGCTATCTGTCCAGCAAAAGGCGCAACTATGGAACCGGATTCGAAAAAGAAAGCCCTCGACGAATTGCTGAGCCGCTTCGGTGGAACGGTAAAGCGCGGCAGCAGCCTGTCCGGTTCGGAAAAATCCGCCAGCCCGGAACCGGCGCAAAAGGATAAGGACGAAACCCAAGGCTTCGTGGAACCCCCTCCGAAAACCGCCCGCAAGCCTCTGCGCCGCGCTGGCCTGGAAAAGGCCCGATGCCTGGCCGACTTCTACCCGCAGGCGGAATTCATCGGCCCCGACGGCGCATTTACCAAACCCGCAGCCGACACCGACTGGAGCCTGGGGGCCTGGCGGCTGACGAGCAAGTTGAGCCTGGACGGCAGTCCCTCGCGCACGGGAGCCTATATGCCCGTGCCGCACGAACTCGTCGAAAAGACGGACCTGGCCGAGGCCTCGGTCTTCAATCCGGGCCTGCGCCTGAATGGGCTTGAACTGGGCGACATGGCCGTGCTGGACGTGGAATGCACCGGCCTCACGAGCAGCGCCGTGCCCTTTCTGGTGGGGATCGGCTACTTCACGGACGAGCATTTTATCGTCGAGCAATATTTCATGGAAGACCTGCCCTCGGAAGAACCCATGTACCGCGCGTTGCAGGCCCGCATGGCCGACTTCAAGGGCATCATCAGTTTCAACGGCAAGTCCTTTGACGCTCCACTGCTCCAGGCGCGCTATATCATGAACCGTATGCTCAGCCCCTTCGAAAAGCCCCATCTCGACATGCTGCATCCGGCGCGCCGGCTTTTCCGCGGGTATTTCGATTCGTGCAGCCTGTCCTCGCTGGAAGCCAAACTCTTTGGCCTCAGCCGTATCAGTGATGTGCCGGGAGCGCTGATCCCACGCATCTACCTGGAATACATCAAGGGCATCCGCCGTGAGCAGATCATCCCCGTCATCGACCATAACGTCCAGGACATAGCCTCGACGGGTGCGCTGGTGCCGCTTTTCTGCGAGTATTTCCGCAATCCCGACCATGCCGACCTGCAAAACCCCTTCAGTCAGTTGGGGCTGGCCGCGTGGATGCGACGCCAGGATCGTCCGGAAGACGCCATCCGGAGCATGGAGCGCGCCGTGCTGGCCTGTCGCGACGGGGTGGAGGAGCACCGGATTTCGCTGCATATCGCCACGGCCTATAAGCGGGAAAAACGATGGACCGAGGCGGTGGAGATATGGCAGGAGCGTTTCAAACTGGCGGGAGACGCCGAGATGAAGGCGACCCCCTGCGTGGAACTGGCCAAGTTCTACGAGCACCAGGCCAAGGACTTCGAAAAGGCGATGGAATGGGTCTGGAAGGCGCTGGATCCGTGGAGGGAAAGCCGGAAACTGCGCGATCTGCTGGAATCGGCCAAACAGCAGGATCTGCTTATGGACGACGAAGACCTGGGGTTGGACCCCGAAGCCGACCTGCTCGCTTCGCTGGTTCATCGCCTGAGCCGCCTGGAAAATCGTCAGGCCCGGAAAGACGCCCGGCAATAAAAAAAGGGCCCGGTTCTCGCTAAGGAAGACCGGGCCTCTTTGAAACTCTTGCAGCGCCTGCTTTTATCCGACTTCCTTAAACGTGCATTCGATATAGAAAGTACCGGTCTCCAACTCAAAGGGAATACAGATGACCGGACCCTTTGTCCGATGTTCGACGATATGATGCTCACCCTGAATCATCGAGGGAATAGCCATTTCGAACTTCATGTTGAGTTTGGCAAGGCCCGCGCGCGCACCGCCCGAAATCATGTTGGTCAGTTCACCGACGCAATCCAGCACGTCCTGATTAACCTCTTTATATTCTTCCGCCAGCATGGATGACACAATCTGGAGGATGGTGGCCTGGGGAAATACCAGGGCCATGGAACCGCTGATGGTTTCACTGGCCATACCGATCAGACCGGTCACATCGCCCTTGGGCCCGCCTCCGGACTTCAAAAAGGGTTTGCCGGGCTTGGCATCGAGAAAGGCCATTGTTTTTAATACATTCAATGTGCTCTCCAGAAAAGGCCGAATCACTTCGGTTTTCATTTCTTCGGACATGGATAGACTCCTTGCTATATTTGCGGGTATATTATCTGGGATGGAAGCATGTTTCACCGGGGCTGGTCATATAATCCTTTTCAGGAAAGCCGCTTGCAGGTATATTACCAAGCCAGGGGGAGAAAAAGCGATGCGGCTTCCCCGGCAGAGGCTCCGCAATCCGGAACGCATCTTCCTTAGTACTATTTATCGGTATATCGAATTGAATCTTGAAATGCAATCTGAAGATTTTGAAAAAACAGATAAACCTGCTGATTCCAAGGCAATAGCCCAATATTTTGACGATAGTGCGGCAACTTTTATGCGAAGCACCATCGAAGATTACGGCGGGGTCGAGGTCTTCTTTGTCGGCTTTGTCAATGAAGATGGCGTCGTCAACGAGGTGGAGCCGCTGGCCTTTGGCAGCAAGGATGCGGTTCCGGCTATCGAACAACTGGCCACGCCGGGCAGCGTGGTCATCCATAACCATCCCGGCGGCAATCTGGAACCCTCGAACGCCGACCTGCAAATCGCCTCCCGTTTTGGTAATGCGGGGGTTGGATCCTATATCGTCGATAACGGCGTCCGCAATTTGCGCATTATCGTGCCTGTGATGAAGCCCCGGGAACGCCAGAACCTGGATTTGCGCAAGCTGGAAGCCCTGATCAAACCCGACGGTCCGCTTTCGCGCTCTTTGCCGAATTTCGAATACCGTCCGCAGCAGGTGGAGATGCTTCAGGGCGTTACTGACGCCTTCAACTATGACGGAATCGCGGTGATTGAGGCGGGAACAGGCACGGGCAAGTCCCTGGCCTATCTGATTCCGGCCATCCACTGGGCCACGCAAAACTCGGAGAAGGTCATCGTCAGTACCAATACGATCAACCTCCAGGAACAGCTCATCCGCAAGGACCTGCCCTTCCTCCAGCAGCACCTGAGCCTCAAGTTCAAGGCCGAACTCATGAAGGGCCGCGGCAACTATCTCTGCAAACGCCGCATCGGCTTTCTGGTCCAGACGCCGGACATGTTTCTGGACGATCCGCAGACGGAGCAGATGCGCGATATTATCGAATGGGCCAACAAGACAAAGGACGGCAGCCTGAGCGACCTCGGGTTTATCCCGGATTATGACGTCTGGGAGCAGATATGCTGCGATCCTGACAACTGTACTCGCGTCAAATGCCCCCATTACGCGAACTGTTTTTTCTTCATGGCGCGCCGTCGTGCCGCCGCTGCCGACCTGGTCGTGGCGAATCACCATCTGGTCATGGCCGACCTGGCCGTGCGGCGGGAGACGGGAAACTTCACTTCGACCGCCGTCTTGCCTGCCTACAAACGCATTGTCTTTGACGAGGCCCATAATGTGGAAGACGTGGCCACGCGCTATTTTGGTATCTGTATCACACGCCGGGCCCTGTCTCGGATTCTGGCGCGGCTGGTGCATCGCGAAAGGTCGCACTACGGACTGCTGCCCTTCCTGCGCGACCAGATGACGATGATGTCTTATTCCAATCCTTCGCCGATTCTCGCGGAAGCCGTTGAACTGATAGACACGAAGCTGATCTCCCTGCGCAATCAGCTGGCCGGACAATTTCGCGAGCTGATGGACCACTGCGCCAATGGCCTGGAGCATATTCTGCGGCAGAATGCCCGACCGGGTCAGGAATTGCAGCTGCGCATTACGCCGGATGTGGAACGAAGCGAGTTCTGGCAGCGCACCCTCAAGCGTTCGATCCAGGCTTCCACGGAAATGATGGAGATCCTTCAGAAGGGGCTGGTGCAGGTGCGCGGGGCCATCCTGAAACTCCCCGAAAAAGCCCGCGAGCAGTTCGACAATCCCGCCGGAGAATTGCATTCTCTTGCCCGACGGCTGGAGGCGCGCGTCAATGAATTCCGCAACTTCTACACCATCGGCGAAAACCGCTGCCGGTGGATCGAGGTACGCGCGGCGCGGGGCAATCGGGACGCCATCGTCAGGCTCTATTCGCTGCCACTCGATGTGCAAAACGACCTGAACGAATGCGTCTTCACTCGGACGCCCAGTGTGGTCATGACGTCGGCCACGCTGGCCGTGGAAAAGCGTTTCGATTTCTTTCTGGGGCAGGTCGGCCTGGATGCGGCGCACAGTTCTCCCGAAAAGATCGAACGCATCAACGCCCTCGCGCTGGATACGCCATTCGATTACGAGCGGCAGGCCTTTATCGGCGTTCCCGTTGACATTCCCGAGCCACGTGAATATGCCTTTACCGATGCCGCCTGTCAGTTTCTCTTGCCCGCGCTTCAGATCAGCCGGGGAAGCGCGTTTGTGCTCTTCACATCCTACAGCCAACTCGACCAGTTCTACCGCAAACTCGAACCCATGCTGAAGCCCCTGGGTTACACCTGCCTGCGTCAGGGCGGCGAAAACCGGCAGGCCCTGCTCCAGCGATTCAAAAACGACCGCACATCGATCCTTTTCGCCACGGCCAGTTTTTGGGAAGGCGTCGATGTCCCCGGCGATGCCCTGCGGCTGCTGGTCCTCGTCAAACTTCCCTTTCGTGTACCGACCGATCCATTGGTGCAGGCCCGGATCGAGCGGCTGGAGGACATGGGCGAGGATGCCTTCAACGCTTATTCCGTCCCCCAGGCCGTTATCAAGTTCAAGCAGGGATTCGGACGGCTCATACGCACCAAGGATGATACCGGTGCGGTGCTGGTCCTGGACAAGCGCGTTTCCACCAAGCGATACGGGCGCGTTTTTCTGAACTCACTGCCCAGCCGGACCGTGCATCAGAGCGATGCCGAGGATGTGCTGTTTGAATTGAACCGATTCTTTAACCGCAACACCGCCTGAAGGAATGCAGTCCCATGTTTGGAGGCATTGTCCGAGGGATAGGCATCGACCATGGCCTGCGCCAGGGCGGCAGGACCTTCGCTGTCGAGCATGTCGCGATAATGCTTTGCCCGCTTCACAACATCGGGCCAGATATAAACCAATCCCGCGCCTCCGGCATTGCGACGTTTGCCGTCCATGTAGTCGAGATAGCCTTCCGGGAAGCGGGTGATCGATTCGATCGGATCCACTTCCGGCTTTTCAATGGTGGGCCACTGGGCCCAGGCCGTCGTCACAGCAGCAGCCAGGCACAGGAGGCAGAGGCTGATCTGCAGGATGCTTCTTCGCATGATATACTCCTTGAGTTTGTAGTCAGGCCTGTAAGGGCCGTTGTCCGGCATGAGAACCTTTTCCGATATGGAAGATTGCGCCTAAACTAGCACCCCTTACAGGGCTTGCCCAAAACACAAACTTCTCCCTTTTCCTTATTTCACCTTCACATAATCCCGGCTGTCGCCGAAGGGGTCGTAAGGCTTGAGGCGTTTCTGCTTGTTCTCGGGCAGCCAGTGGTAGAAGGTGTCGTTATAGGGACTTTGGATGTCGAACCAGGTCATGAGATACTGCTTTTCCTCGTCCGTAAGCAGCTTGCCATGATCGCCGCCGCCGGTCACCTTCTTGACCAGGGGATGGGCCACGGCTCCGTACTTCTTGACGGGGTTGGGAATCGCGTCGTCTTCCTTGAGGCTGACGCGTATGTTGACATAATCGGCCATGATCTTGTACCAGGGATGATCGGAATGATATTTGCCCCAGCGTGCTGTCATTTGCTTGGCGCGCTTTGGCCCTTTTTCACCGGGCTGGATGCCCCAGATGCTGCGGAAGGACTGCATGAAGCCCTGGTCGTCCTTCGTGGCGGACAGGTCGAGCCCGGCCTTGGGTTCCTTCACGCCGTGGCACTTGACGCACTTGGCCTCGAAGATCGGCTGGATCATGGTTTCGTAGTTCATAAAAGTGGTATCGCCCCAGGGTGGCGGCGTGGGTCGGACGGCCGTCTTGTTCAGGGCGACGGCCATTTGCGGACGATTCACCGCCACCGTGTCGCGTGTTTCGTGGCAACCGATGCAGCTGCGGTTTTCGCCGCGACCCAGTTCCACATGCGTGCGCATCCGCTGGACGGCTACGTGGTTCACGTCCAGCGCCTGAAAGTAAAGGTCCATGGCTGCCGGCGCTTCGAAATAAGCCGAACCGTCTTCCTCAACAGGGACCGTACCGATCACCTGGATGGGGCCGCCCGTGCCGGGTGAACCCCAGACTTCACCGGGGTTCTGAATGGGATGGAACTGATAATTGATGGGCCATCCCACGTTCTTCAAAATGCGGAGATACTTGACCTCGCCCTTTTCCACGCCGGGCAGGTCGGCATAAACGTCTTCCACATAGCAGGTGGCGTAGTTCTTCGAAGGATCGGTCATGATGGGCAGTTGGGGCGGTTTTTGGCGTTCCTTCACGGCAAAGGCGCAGACCGTGGCCAGGGCCTTGTCGCGATGGATCAGTTCCTTGTTGCCCCACACGTCCACGTAATAAAGCCAGAAATTGCTCTCGGGCATGTCGTGGCTGATGGAGGCGAGGAAGGTCTTTTCCGTAAGCGCCTGCGGGGTGCAGGTCATGCCGCCGGGATAGGGCACGCCGCCTTCTTCCACCGGCCGCAGAAGCCGCCCCGTCCCCTTGGTCATGGGGCTGGTGTAGGGCGTGACCGTGCGGATGCCGAGCGGATTGTTGATGCCCATGGCGGGATCGCCCATGATGAGATGGCCTTCCACACCCGTGCGGTGCGAGCCACCCACGGCGATGATCTTGTTGGAGCCGGGGATCGATGCGGGGTCGCGAAGGGTCTGGATGATCACATCCTCAGGAATGTGGCAGCGATAAAAGGCATCGGCGCCACTGCCGTCGGGACGGATCGTCCAGAGCGAGAAGATTTCATCGACGCCGCGTTCCTGATAGTCCCAGCGCATCCAGACGACCATGCCGTTGTTCAGGACGTAGGGATAGTCGTCGTCGTCCTTCGAAAAACTCAGGCGGCGTATTTTCTTGCGGTCGCCTTCCATGATGAAGATGTCCGACTGATGAGAGTTGGCGCTGCCCGTACACATGACGGCCGTATCGGCTGCCGTGGAGGCAAAGACCACACCGCCGTCGGGCAGATAGGCGCAGTTGTGGTCGTCCGTGTTGCCACCGGTGGAGGGCAGTTTGGTCAGGGCCTTGCCTTCCAGGTCGATTTCATACAATTTCCAGGGCGCTTTTTGGTCATTTCCGGTGGCGGCGCAGAAGATGGCTTTGTCACCGTCGAACCAGATATCCATGTCACCCACGAGGCGTGGAGGCATCTTGTCGCCCAGCAGCGCCTTCTTCGGCGAACCCGGTTCCAGGCCGCTCTGCACATAAATATCACCCTCGCGACCGCCCCAGGAGTTCTGGGAACTAGGCTGTCCGTGGGTGCCGCCGGGGACGTGCGTGGCGAAGAGGACCGAATCGAAATCCATATCGGGGCCGCTCATAACAACGGCACGAACCGTGGGACGCCAGGCCAGGAAGGCCTTGCGACAGGCGGTCAGGTCGTTGGGGTTTTGCGCGACCGTGTCGGAAAATTTCTTGTGCTCCGATTGCATGGTCTGCACCAGGGCGTCAATCTTCGCGCGCTCGGCCACGGGGATGAGCGACTTGATCCAGTCGGCCTTGATCAGGGCGCGACGCATCTGGTCATTGCTCAGCGTCACCAGGTCCTGGCCGCGACGGTGCATCTGCAATTGGATCGCCTGTCGGATATAATCAAGTTGAAGGTCTTTGGCGCTATCACGGTCGTACCAGCTGCTCCACCAGGCAGGCTTGTCCTCGTTGAGCCACATCTTGCCTTCCGATGTCTCGATCTCATTGCACACGTTCACGCTCACGGCCCATTCGGCCACGGCGTCGGTAAAGGGATCGTCCGCCCCCAGCATGGCGGCGGCACGCGCGGTCAGTTCCTTTGGCATCGGTTCGATCTCGCGACGTCCGTTATGGCTTTCGCAATGGCCGCTGCCCAGGGTCTCGGAAAAGAGTTGCAGCAGCATTTCGGCGGCCACGTCCTTGGCATAAGGCGAGTTGATTTTCAGGATTTCATCGATCACCGGATTCACCTGCTGGACCAGCTGATCGGGGATCGTCTTTTGCCTGCGCCCTATTTTCTGCTGCACATCCTTGGGGATGCCCAGCTGCTTGTCTTTGGTAATCGGGCTGGAATGATGATAGCCCATGTAGCCCGTCCGTGCAGCCATGGCGACGGCTCCACCGGCCAGTTCCAGCCAGGCGTTCTCCGTCGGATAAGCCTCGACCATTGCCTTGGCCAGCGCCGCCGGGCCTTCTTTTGTCAGCATGTCATCATAATGCCGGCCCCGCTTCACCACCTCCGGGTACATGGCCATGATACTGGTATTTCCCGCCGTACGACGCTCATTGTCCATCCAGTCCAAATAAGCCTCGGGGTACAGGGTGATATCACCTATCGGGTCTTTCTCGGGCAGGTCAATCGTCGGCCAATCCGCCGCCGACGCCCCAAGCGCTACCACGCACACCAAACACACTACCATCACAAACACATTTTTCATTTTCTTCTCCTTATCCTTATAATAATTTTCCTCGTTCCAGAAGCGCGGCTCCCGGAAGATTCTTATCCCAATTCTTTAACACGCCCACCGGCATGTGAATCTGCATATTGGCCGCGGGGTGCTCCTTATTCTGCATGCGACAATGCATGGCTTCCGCCGCCAGTTCTCCCAACTGACTATGATCCTGATAGATTCCCATATGGACATGGGACTTCAATACTTCATAATCATCATATTCGTCATCGCCAAAAATCGTGCTGAATGTAATATCGCGCCCCAGTTCATAACCCCAGGCTTCCAGGCGATACAGGATGTCATGCAGGGTCTTGTGATTCAGGATAACCAGGGCGATCGGCTTTTCCATCCGGTCCAGCCTTGCCTTGAGTTCTTCTTTATCATGCATGGGGTGCTGAAAATCCACATCATGCAAAAACCGCACAGGCTCGATATTGCGTTCACGCGTCGCCTTTTCAAAGCCCCACACACGGCTTTGGCTTATTTCGAGGGCTTTATGCTTCCATTTGTTTTCCAGAATGATCGCTGACTTAGCCCCTTCGTCCAGAAGCCGACTCGTCAATTCATAAAAACCGGCTTCCTGGCTCAGGCATATCGTGTCTGACTCCCAGTGCTCACCCAGGCCGATCTTTACCGCGGGAATCCGATGCTCTTTGACAAAATGCCGAATGCGGTTCGGGAGCCGCAGAGCCGTGAAGAACATGACACCGCCGGCCGATTCAAAGGGTTCCAGATCCCTTTCCGTAAGTTCGGTGAGGGGGGTGCCCATCGATTTAATTACAGGCATATAGCCAAGTTCGGAAAGATTCTGTTCGGTTCTGGCCAGGGCTTTTTCAAAAAACCGAAAAGTCTGGGCCAATATATAAATGAGGCCATTGCCTTTCATTTCGTGGTCTTTGCCATTGTTATCGCCATGCGCAAGATGCAAGCCCTTGCCATTGCCATTCGAGGCGTAATATCCCCGTTCCAGCCGTTCTATCCGGCCGGTTTTGGTCATACGGCGGAGAAGGCGTGTGAGAGTTGCGGGGGCAATGCCGGTTGCTTCCTGGATGGTGGACCTGGCTACGGCATCGGAGTTTCCCTCAAGCACTTCGAGGACCTGCAGGGATTTCATTCGCATCTTATTATTTTTTTCGGCCGGTTCTGGAATATGTTCCTGTAATAAATGTCTATTCTCTTAACAATAGGCGCAATCGGGAATTTTGTCAAGAGAAAAATGATCGCAGGCATCCGTGAATAACCGGTCGTGATCACAAAAGATCAGTCCGTTTCGGGCATGAGCTTTCGAAGATCAGTAATGACTTTCACGGCGATAATCTGAGCAGAAACCGTGATTTGAAGGCGATATTATCCTGACAGGCTGGACATATCAGGATACCGGAGGGCATTCTTTTTCCGCCATTGCCCGGGGGGTATGCCGTTTTGCTTGCGGAATACATCGGAAAAATACCGGGCGTGCTTGAATCCCGTTTCATAGGCGATCGTATCCAGAGAAAGGTCTGTTTCAAGAAGAAGCTTTTCGGCTCTTTCCAGCCGCAATCGTCGAATCTCGTCGGCCACGGTTAAGCCCAGTACGGAATGGAAACGCCGTGTCAGAACCGCTCTGGACAGGCGTCCCGCTTTAGCCACATCATCAAGGGAGATATTCCGGGTAAAATTGCTTCGCATAAAGGACAGGGCCAGCCTCAGGTTTTCATCATCCAGTCCCAGTGTGGTGGATGAGAGCCGTTCCACCACATTCAGTGGCGGGACCTGGATGATTTCTCCGCTATAGTCTTTCCCCGAAATCCATTGGTCCAATATTTCCGCCGCCCTGTAGCCGATGCCTTCGAAGTTCAGATCAATACTGGACACGGCCGGTTCATTGAAGAGGCAGCGGATGACATCATTATTGACCCCTATAACAGAGACCTGGCCGGGCACGTTTATTTTTTCCAGCCGGCAGGCCTCACAGACGATGCAGCCGCATTTGTCGTCCGTTGCCATGACGCCGACAGGCTTTGGCATGTCTTTGACCCAATCTCTGACTTTGGCCACATATTGTTTTGATATGTTTTTATAATAGTCTTCCAAACTTCCTTTTTTCTCCTGGATAATAAATGAGCAATCGTAACCGGCATCCTGCAAGGCGTCGCGGAAG
>CAYWYC010000140.1:0-11764 GCA_964462565.1 uncultured Candidatus Sumerlaeota bacterium
TACCTGTTTATCAAAAAATAACCACGAATAGCCCCCTATTTTTGTCGTGCACCCCGGCAGACGAAGAAAACCAGTGAAGGCTATCAGAATGGCCACCAGCGAAAGGGAGCGGGACGAAAGCGGGGCTTGCAGCTGCGCTTGCGGATCATGTGGAGCAGGTCTTCCATGTTTCGGACGGGGCCGGGGAAAACCGTGCAGGCCATGCCGACTTCGTCCAGCGAATGGGCGTCACTCGATGCCACACCGGCCAGGTCCAATCCCTCCCAGGCTTTTTGGGAACGGCCTTCCATGGGAAAATCATGGGGATAGCGATTATTACGAACCTCGAGCGCGGCGATATGAGCGCGATATACTTCGTCGCCGATGCCCTGGCCCTTGGCATAGGGATGTGGCGCGATTGCCAGACCCCCATGTTCCCGCGCGTAGCGACAGGCCTGGCCGATAGTGCAGGGCGATTCCGGAGGACCGGGTACACCAAAAAGCAGCAGGTCGCCTGTAAAGCGATTATCAAAAGACGTCCGCACCTCACAGCCCGCCAGCACCACCATATCCTTGCCATGCTTGCTTTCGGCCTTGAGTGCGGCAATTTCCTCCTCCGACCAGCAATGGTCATGCTCGGTGATCACAAACCCATGCAGCTTGCGCCGGTACGCCTGGTCAATCAACTTTTCCGGCGGCAGCTTTGAACATGGGGAATATCGGGTCGTGTGGATTTGCAGATCAAAATAATACTTTTTACTTATCAATATTTATGACTTCCTGTATGATTCTTTCGTTGGCAGATATTGTCTACGTTTGTGCAAATCTGCCCATTTAACTATCCCAAACGGCTTGCGCAATGCAAGCAATTACTTTATTATAAATCCCAAAGGGTGGCGACATAAATAGGAGGGATGTTTTTTACGATTGATGGATTTCTGAATAAACAAGAATCCTGAATGGCTCAATAATAATTGCCGTTCTCTTATGAGCGCCACCGGCGCGCTCTATAATAGCCTGGGGTTTCAACCCCAGGGAAAGCGAAGACAGAAAAGGCAGAGGGCTGAAGGCCCGACCCATAAAAAGATGTGCAGGATCTTGGATCGGGCCTTCAGCCCTCTATTCAGGATCGATCCGAAGCCTGGGGTTGAAACCCCAATCTATTATGGGGCGGGCCCTTGGCCCTGAATATGAAAACCTTTTTCCATTGTTTAGGAAATTCTCGACGCATCGCTTTGGTTTATCAGCCCCCTATTTATGTCGTGTACCCAATCCCAAATAATGTTTCTCACCGCCATGATTTATCTTAAAAAACGAAACCGCAAAACAAACGTCCCGGTTCTCTTTTGCCTGGCGGCAATATGGGCAACGGCATGCGGGCCTGCCGTGAAAACGTCCGAGAATCCGCCCCAGACTCCCTATAAGAAAGTCGATTACGTCCACCATGATAGCGTGGCCCTGAGCGCTTATATCTTCGAGCCCCCGGAATCAAAGAGCCAGCCCCGAAAACGACACCCGGCCATTATCCTGATCCACGGCGGCGCCTGGATGGTCGGAACGCCCCGTCAGCACTGGTGGTATGCCCAGCATTTTTCCCAGGCGGGTTATGTGGTGATGGCCATCGAGTATCGCAAGATGTCCGAAGCCGCTTTTCCCGCCGCCCTCTACGACTGCAAGGCGGCCATCCGCTGGCTCCGCGTCCATGCCGATCAATATGGGATTATGAAAGAATCCATCGCCGTCATGGGCGATTCCGCCGGAGGACACCTGGCATGCATGGCCGCGCTGACACGACCCGAAGACGGGCTCGAAGGAAATTCCAATCCCCATGTTTCCTCCGCCGTCCAATGCCTCATCGCCCTGTATCCCATGACCGATCTCGAAAAAATCGTGCGCCCTCGAAACATTATGGAGCGCCTTTTCAAGCGATTCACCCTCAACTATCGCCTCGTGAAATACCTGGTCCGCGACATGGAAGGCTCACTCATCGAGCGCGCCCGCAAGGCTTCGCCCGTCCAGTATGTTCACCCGAACCCGCCGCCTTCACTATTCATCCATGGCAGCCTGGACAAGAATGTATCGCCCTATCAGTCCAGGAATCTGCACCTGATGCTGCTGAATTATGCCGCGCCCAGCGAGTATATCGAAGTCCCCCGCCCCCACGGCTTTGATTATTTCGATCCGAACTTGCGACGCGAGATCTTTAACCGCATCTTGCAGTTCCTCCATCAGAACCTGGAAGGCGCTCCAGATGTTCAGTTGGCCAAAATCGACTAGAGCCAGAAGCCAGATCTTTCAACGCTTCCGCCCCAGCAGCTTGATCTTGCGCTCTTCGTCGGGGAATCGCGTCAGGTTCAGGTTATTGCATTTCTGGATGGCAATCTCGGCCAGGTAAAGCACTTCGCTCTTTTCCTCCAGATGCCCGGCATAGACTTCATCTTCACCACAGGAAACCACAATATGCAGGTGCGGCTCCCGGTCGGCGATAATTCCACTCACCGAAACCAGTTCCAGCGGTTTTTCCAGCGTGAAGAAGGCATCTTTCGGTGGAAAGTCGCAATGGGTGATATAGTGCATCTGGCAGCTTTTCAAGGTACCGATTCCCGAAATCACCACGCCATTCCGAATGTTTTGCTGCTGAATGGCGTCGCGGATCGACTCCAGGAGCATTTCGCCGGGTTCCATGCCGATAGTCACCAGTTCCATCTCTCCCGCTAGGCTGACAATATTCATTCGGGCTTCTCTCCTTTCTCCAACACGCTTTCATCGAGGGGCATATTGAGCGCTTCGTACAGCCGCCGACGGCCCTTTTTATCGCTTTCCAGTTCCTGCCGGGCATAAATCGCCACTTCCTTGGCCAGCTTCCGCGGAACCACGATCACGCCATCGCCATCGGCCACCACCACGTCACCGGGGCAAACCGTAACGCCACCGATTGCCACGGGCACATCCATGCTGTCAAACTGCAAGCGGCCCTGGACCATCTTCTGGCTGCAAAAGGCCGACCAGAAAGGAATTTTCTGCAGGATAATCTCATCCGTATCGCGCACACCGCCATTGGTCACATAGCCCCGCGCGCCGGACTTCACCCCGCCCAGGCTGTTGTTCGATCCCATAAGACCCGCATCCACCCCACTCTGATCGATCACCACAAAATCGCCTTCTTCGATTTCTTTCATGAAAGGATAGGTGCAGATATTGCCGTAATAATGCTTGGACCATTCGGTATATTCCTGCGCCGACATGGTGGGAATGTGGCCCTGGTAAGGCAGATACCGGGCCGTCCGCGCGATGCCAATCGCCGTGGTCCGCCAGAGCGGGGTGATCGCGGGTGAGACGGAGCCGATATAATGCCGCATGCTCCAATCCATACCGTCGCGCACATCGGCCACGCGAAAATCCGCAAATAGTTCCAGGAGCTCCTGATTTTCTTCCTTGCTGAAAGCCATATTCATCTCCTTTGGCCTGAAAAAATGAATGATCCCGAAGACAAAACCATTTTCAGGACAGAATAATGTAAGCAACTTCTTATGATTCAATACTGACATAACTCCAAAGATACAGGCAAGCGTGAATTGGGGCTTCAGGTGCAAAATTGCATTTTGGTTGACAGCTGCGGCCCTTTGACTTCATTATAAATACAGGGGTAGGGTTATAGGAAACATCTGTGTGGCTGGGACTTTGTGTGCGTGAGCGTACAGGGGATGGATTTTTTGCGCCTGAGTCAGAACGTCCTGCCTTTTCTATTTTGCCGCTGTAAGGAGAAGGGAAATGGTTATGGAACTTTTTACAAAAAAACGAAACCGTGCAATCCGCTCAATTCTTCTTCTGGGGATATGCATTGCCCTTTATATGCCCGGCGTCTGGAATTTTGCTGCCGCCGACACGGTTGTCCTGAAATCGGGACGGCAGATCGAAGGGCGGGTGCAGGAAGAAAATGACCGCTTTGTGCAGATTCAGACGGCGACCAGCGGGGTCATCACCATTTCCAAAAACCGCATTCAGGAAGTGATCAAGAATGAAATCAGCGAGCAAGAATCCATGGCCGACCATGCTTTTTTGCGCGGAGAATATGATAAGGCCCTCAATGCTTATCTGGAATTGAAACGGACGGATAAAGGTTCGGAAGAGATAGAAAACAAGATAGAAAAAGTGCGTGAGGCCATCCGCAGGAAGAATACGGCCAGATTCCGCGAGAGTTTTGAAAAGGCCGACCAGTTTATCAAAGAAGAAAAACTCGAACCGGCCCGCGAACTACTCCGGGATGTCCTGAAAACAGCGGAACCCGACACCTATACGTCTCATCGTGCGCGTCGGGCTTTGGCGATATCCTATTTTATCGAAAACGAAAACCACCGGGTCATGGTGAATTATGCGGGAGCGCTTGACGCGCTGGAAAAGGCGGTCGACGCGGATCCCTCATTCATCATGGGCCATCTGGAACTGGGCAGACTTTATCATACCTATTCCAATAATCTGGAAAACGCGATCGACGCCTATCAGGTGGGATTGGGCCTGGGAAAGGAATACCTGCGCTCCGATCCGGAAGATCGCCAGAGTTTTTCGGATTTTACCCCCGTCAAGGCCATGTTCAGCCCGCAGAAACTGGGAGAATACGAACTCGAATATGCCGTCTTGCTTTATAACAGCGGACGCAAGCAGGAAGCATCGGAACACTTCCAGGCCCTGCTGGAAGAAGATTTGGTCATATTCTCCAAACCCCAGCGCGATGAGGTGATTCGCTATATCGGAAAGATACTGACTGACATCGACACGACGGTCGATCTGGATGTTCAGAAAGCTTTAGCTGGCCTGGACATGGCCTTGCAATATGATCCGGATCTTGCCCTCGCCTGGTTCTGGAAGGGATACATTTATTCCCGTGAAAGCGAAAGTGAAAAAGCCATCAAGGCCTTTACCAGGGCCTTTGAACTGGACAATACCATGGTGGAGGCCCTGAAACTGCGGGCACGCGAATATTTGCGCATCAACGATATCGCCAACGCACGAAGCGACCTGGAAAAACTGACCGGAGACCCAACTGTCTTTAACCTTTTGAACACAAAGGAACGCTATGATGCCCTGGTGAGCCTGGGGACGGTTTTTCTGGAAGGATTGCTCTACGATCCGGCCATGGCCGCCTTCAATAAGGCCATCGAGAGGGAAAAAGAACTGATCCCCGCCTATCTGGGCCGGGCCAAGGTGAACCGGCGCAAGGCCATATCGCCCCTGGTCCAGGAAAACGAGATAGCCGACTTGCAGGAGCAGGCCTGGCAGGACATCGAAAAGGCCCAAAGTAAAAACAGTAAATTGCTCGAACCTGTCTTGCTGAAGGGGAAATTGTTGAAGGATCAGGCAGAAAAACACAATGACAAGGAACTTTTTGCGCAGGCGAAAGACCAATTCACCAGGATCATCGATGAGTTGAAGGAACGGGATGCGGAAAACCTGCCCGTGGACAAAAAAGAAATGCTGGCCGAGGCTTATTGTGAAACCGGAGAAATTCAACTTCTTTCAAACAACCGAAACCTGGCCCGGGCCCAATATGAATACGCTCTGGAAATTCGCCCGGATTATGCCCGCGCCTATAGCCTCCTGGGCGAAGAAGCGCAAAAACGCAATGACTTTGAACTGGCCCAACAGCACTATAACAAGGCCATCGAACTGGCTCCCCAAAATGCCGACTTTGAACTCAACCTGGCAATCATGTTCCATGCCCAGAAAGATTACCCCCAGGCCATTGCGCATTACAAAAAATACCAGGATAAAGCCAGCACCAGCGCCGATCCCCGCGTGAGCAAATGGATTCAGGAATGCCGGGAAGGGATTCCTCGAGAAAAAAAGGACATATAAGGCATGAGAAAAAAAAGAAGCCCGCGTCTTTGCTGCTGGAAATACTGGATTGCCGCCGTCTGTCTCCTGCTTATGCTCCAGGGGCAGGCCTGGAATGGCCGGGAAGCCCGCGCCCAGTCCAATTACACATTTCACGATTATTCCCTTTTGTTGGATAATGGCCGCCTCCTTTACTGGTGCGGATTGTATGATTACGCCGATCCCACCTACAGCAAGGCTCTCGAACTGAGCGCCTCGGCCAAGGAAATCAACGCCCGTCTGCGGCTCATGTCGGAGGCTGTCGTATATTACTGTAAAACCGGCCAGGGCGCCCAGACCAATAATTATGCCAGCCAGATACGCAATCAGCTGAATACTACCCAGGATGCCCTCACGCGCTTTTACGGATTTTATGCCATGGGGTATAACTATCTATACAAAAACAGCACCGCCACCGCCGAAACCATGGCCCAGAATGCGACCAATATTGCCCGGCAACTGGGACGGGAAGACCTGGAAGGCCAGAGTTGCCTGCTGGCATCGAAAGCCTTCCTCCAGCGTAATCAGAATTCCCAGGCTCTGGACATGGTCCAGAAGGCCATTAACCTTTTCAAACAGAACAAACGCCCCCTGGAAGAGGCCGAAGCCTATCACCACCAGGCTTCCTGCTATCTCCAGATAGGCGATGGCAAGGCAGCCCAACTGGCCCGACAAAAAGCCGTGAATACCGTTACCAGCACAGGCAGCGCACCCTTGTTGAATTATACGCAAACAGCCAGGCAGATCGCCGAACTCCAGAAAGAACATATCCTGGTCGCTTCCATGGGCAACTACGAAAAAGCCCGGAATGACGCGCTCAGTCTCCTGATCCTGATCAACAACCAGTTCAAGGCGCCCGGCCTGGACGCCGCCGTGCGTAATAATCGGGTGAGTGAGCCCGTCCTGCTGGCCTACATGGGCTATTACAGCGTGCTTTCGGGACACTGGTTGGCGGCGCCGATCTATTCCGATCTGGCCCATAAAAAAATCAACCAGGAAAATGATGCCGCCAAAAAGGTAGAGTATCGGCTGGTGCAAACCCGGCTCGCACGCCTCTTTGGAAAACCACGTGAAAGCATCAACCATTTGGAAAGCGCCGACCAGTCCCTCCAGCGTCTTTCCAATCCTTCCACCGACATACAGCTGGGTATCGAGGAAGAAAAGGGTCTGGCCTTTTTTCTGCTCGGATATCGCGAACAGGCACTGCAGCAGTTTGAAAAAGCACTGCCCCTGGCGGAAGAAACCGCGAGCCCCCAAAACGTGAATCGGGTTCGTTTTTATCTGGACCGGCTGAAAGGCGGCGAACTGGAAGCGGCCCTTCTCACCGACCACCCCCGCGAACTGGAAGCCGCTATCCGCCAATTCCTGCGCAGTCAAATCGGCACGGAAACTGCCGAAATCTTCAAGTCTCCCGTCGTGCAGGACTATTCGATTGACGCTGTGGAACCCGCTGCGCGCCAAGTGAACGCCATCAGCCTCGGACGTCCCGAATTGAAAGTCCTGACCGATAACGATTATGTCGTCTTTATGTCCACGCGACGCTGGGAAAAGGCCATCCCCATCATCGAAACGGTCATCGCCGAAAACGGGGCTACCGTGGAACGTCTGCTCAAACTGGGCGAATGCCACCTGAACCTGGCCAATTGGGAAAAGGCCAAGGACGCCTACGAACGCGCCCTGGAAATCGAGCCCGGCAATCGACGAGCCATGGAATACCTGAAGACCGTCAATTTTCGCCTGAACCGCTGAGACCATGGGCTTCGCTTATTTTATGAAGAATCTTTCTTTTATCTCGCGGAATGGGCTTCGGCGGCGGCTGCTCCTTTGCTGGCTGGGCTTGATCCTGACGCAATGCCAACAGCTTCCACCACCCCGTCCCGTTCCCCCCTTTGAAAGCCTGCTCCAGGCCGTGGCGGAATTCAAGCGCTACGAAAAGAGCGACCTCTATCACCATCCGATGCCAAAGGACGCCACCGGCCAGAACGCCTTCCGCGCAACCCTCATGCGCCTGGAAAATTACGCCCATGAAAACCCGGAACAGGATCGCGACATTGTGCTTTATACGCAGGCGGAATGCCTGGCCCGTCTGGGAGAATATGCTTCGGCTGTCGATCATTTCATGCAGGTGGAAGCCATGCCGGAATCGCCCCTGGCCCCAAAGGCCGAAAGCCGACGCAAAATTTACATGCGGATTGAATCGGCCCTGCGCAAGCCCGTCTTCGCGTCCGCAAATCTCCAGGCCGAATTGCAGGCCCTTCAAAATATCCGCGCCCGGCTCGGGCAACTGGCGAAAGAATGGGATGGTAAATGGGAGCACCTGCTCGCCCGGCGTGAGCTGGAACAGGCCGAACGCGAGACGGCTCTTTTTCTGTTTCGGAATCGTTATGTGATGGAGCGCGGAGCCAACCGGGCAATCGACCTCGTGACGGAAATGATAGAAGACCACGCAGAAAGCCGTCTGGTTTATGCCCATCGGCTTTTGCTGGGCGAGTTTTATTTCACCCTTGCCAAGGACCAGGCCCTCCTGAATCCGCCCGACCGCCTGGGTTTTGATTCCGAACTGTGCTACCTGCTTCTGGAAAAGGCCCACGCCCAGTTTCTGATAGTGGCGCGGGCCGATGGCTATTTCGAAAAACCGGAAGGCATCGCCCTCATCGAAGCGGTCGAAGCCTTCCGGCAAAATCTGCGTCAGTCTTTACGATAATATCACGGCATCCCTGCCGATCTTGTTCAGGCCATCATCTGAAAGGAGATGCGGCTGGCCTCTTCTTTTTTGCCGTCGGAATCGTCCTCCGACTTATCTTCGATGGTCGTCCAGCCGCTCAGCAGAATGTTGAGTGTCGATTTCACTTCCTGCAATACCTCGACATCATTGTTGCGATTGGCCTCGAGCAATTGGCGCATCATGAAATTATAAAGCGCGAAAAGCCGGCCCGCCAGATTGTTCGACTGGCTGAAGTCCAGCGAATTGCTCAGCGTCAGCAGGATTTCGGCGGTCTCGCTGGTCATTTCGCCGCGCTTGACATAATCGCCGTCTTCGATGGCCTGCATGGCGCGGCTCACCTTGGCGATGGCCGATTCGTATAGCGAGATAACCAGGGCGATGGGATCGGATGTACCGACCTGGGTTTCGAGATAGGCGTTGGAATAATAGGCACTCATGCTGCTGTCCTCCTCCTTGAGTTTTCCGGAATTCCTTGTCGGGTCCGGAGCCCGAAGGGCCGATTGATTTTTGAATCCCGCTTATTGTTCAAGCAGGTTCAGGGCCATTCGGGGTATCACATTGGCCTGTGATAAGATGGCGACGCTGGCTTCATGAATAATCTGGGCCTGCGTCAGGTTCGCCGTTTCCACGGCAAAGTCGGCGTCGCGGATGCGGGAATCAGCGCCGCTCAGGTTTTCCACGTTGACCATGATATCGTTGATTGTTTCATTGATGCGGCCTTCGAGCGCGCCCAGGGTCGTGCGTTGCCCGGTGAGTTGCTCAAAGGCGGCGTCCACCGTTTCGATGGCGGCCTGGGCGTTGTCAAAAGTCGTCACCGAAAGATTCTCGATAGCCGTGGCAAAATCCACAAAGGTCGTCGCCTGCCCGGGCGTGAAGCCGACCAGACCCGTATTGCCGTTTACCTGGATGGTATCGCTGCTGCGCAGGCTGATCGTTCCCGTCGCCACAATGTCCACATCGCCGTTACCGGGAAGCAGGCCCAGTTCGTCGGCCATGCTGCCCGTGGTCTGCACATGGATGTTGCGTCCGTCTTCCGCTTCCAGGATCAATTCGCCGCCCACACCCAACCGCGCCGATACACCGGTCAGCGATTGCAGGCCGTTGATGCGTTCGCGCAGGGTCTGGTTGGCGTCGCCCGCGGCAAAGTTCAGGCTCCCGATATTCACGTTATTGATCGTCAGGGACGTGGCCGCGCCATCGAGCGATCCGTCCGCGATGGACGAGCCGGCTTCACGATATTCCGTCTTGTCGGCCTTGGCATAGACATGGGTCTGGCTGTGGACACTGTTGATGGCCTTGGCCTTGGCCAGCGCGGAAGCGTCGCCGTTAATGGTTGAAACTTCATCGAAAACCGATTGCGGGATGACCACATTGTTGATGAGCAGGTCGCCGTTGCCGATGATGGGCGTGGTACTGACGGCCTGGTTGCCCGTCACCTGGGCCACGCTGCCAAGGACGCTGGTCTGCGCGCTGGCGATGGAGATCGGCATGGACTCGTCCATCCGCGTGCCCACCTGGAGGCGCAGGTCTTGAAAGGAGCCGTCGAGCAGGTTGCGGTTGTTGTAGTTCGACTGCTCGGCGATCCGCTGGATTTCATCGAGTTGAGCGTCAATCTCTTCCTGGATCAGGCTGCGCTGCTGGTCGCTGACCGTATCGCTGGCGGCCTGGATGCTCAGTTCGCGGATGCGCTGGAGGATGTCGTTGACATTGGATAGGGATGACTCCGCCACGCTGAGCAGGTTAAGCCCTTCGTTGCAATTGATCAAATTGCGTTGAAAGCCCTGGATTTTGGCGCGCAGAATATGCGAGTTGGCCAGACCGGCGGGATCGTCGCCGGATTTGTTGATCTTCTCGCCGGAGCTGAGTTTGCGAAAGGCATTGTCCAGGTCCTGACCGCGCCGGGCGATGTTGCGATTAACAAAAAGACTGAAAATATTTTCATTGATACGAATGCTCATGCTGTCACCTCTTCAGGACGCCTAAGCGTCACACTGCGGGAAAAATCTGCCGCCGCAATGTCTAGAGGCTGCAAGCGCCATACCATGCCGGAAGGAACTTCGTATTTGCCGCCAAAAAGATTCGGACCCAAGCTGGGCGAAGACGACCGGTAAGTGATTGCCGAATGTAAGCGAAGAAATATCAGTCAACGGCGCCGGGCTGGCTGGAGGGAAAGGGCAAAATCGGGGACAATGTGCCTGATCACCAAACAGCCCTGCTATCTTGCCGGAAGTTTTCGGCCGGGAATTTTTTTCCGCTTTGGGGCGGATGTCAATCCCTTGCCGCAGCTGGGATTACTTTTTTTCGGAAGAGGCTTCGGTGGCTTGAATTTGCTTTTTTTCGCGCCGGGCTTCGAGGAAGGTGGCGATCATGAAGAGGCCGATGCCTAGGCAGATAGCGACGTCGGCCACGTTGAAGGTGGGCCAGTAGCGGCCCTTGTATTGAATCAGGACGAGGATGAAGTCGGTGACTTCGTAATCCCGCAGAAAACGATCGATCAGGTTTCCCATGGCCCCGCCGAAAATAAGCGCCAGCGATACAAGCCCCAGACGGTCGCGCGAGGGTATAAAAAACAAGGCCCACACCAAAACCCCCACCGACAGCAAAGCGGCAACGATGGTCAGGATTTCGGGGTGCTGGTCGAACAGAGAAAAGGCGGAGCCGGTGTTCTTGGTATGGATGAAGGCGAGCAGCTTTGGGACAATGGTAAGGGCGTAGGGTTCTTCCAGGCGCAGGCCGTAGCCGGGCTGGACCATGATATTGCGCAGAACCCAGGCCTTGGTCCACTGGTCCAGAATGAGCACGGGCGCAACCACCAGAAAAAAGAGGCGGCAACGTCTGAGGAATAGCACCCCATCAAAAGACTTTACCGCCGTGTTTTTGTTTTCGTTGTCGGCTTTTTTCATGCTTGCCGTTTTCCTTGAGCAACTGACAGGTGTTCTCAAAAGTATGGGTCGGGCCTTCAGCCCTTGCCTTTCCTTTTCGCCGTTTTCCTGGGGTTAAAACCCCAGGCTATTATGGGGCGCGCCTTTGGCGCTTATGCATCTGCACAATCTGTGGATAAAATTCCACGTATTCGATTCGTCAAATCGAAAATGTTTTCAAGAACGGCTATGGGCGTTCTCAAAAATTTTTCTGCTTATGCGACTTTTCAGAGCAATATCAGAACACCTTTTGTTAAGCGCCAAAGGC
>CAYWYC010000141.1:0-3668 GCA_964462565.1 uncultured Candidatus Sumerlaeota bacterium
TATTACCAATCCCGACGTTCTCTCCTTCTTTCGGACAGTTGTGGTTCGGGCTTCTTTGTCGAGGACTTTCAGCCCTCTGTTATTACATTCTGCCTGAAATCAGGTCAGGGCGCGTCGCCGGATTTTATCCAATGCCGAAGGACAAAGGAATAACATTGTCACCCCCATAATCGTTAGTGGTTATTGCTAAGTCTCAGGCCATTCGCGCAAAAGGCCCGGGCTGCTTCTGCCCCTGGCTGTCCGCTTCCTGCCGAAAGGGGTAAAGTACATTGCAAAAATGCCGATAAAAAAGAGGTAGTCTTTCTCTATCTATTGAATATATGGCCCATGAACGGAAAGGAAGCCGATTCGCCGTCAGCCATCTCACCCCAAAGCCTCGGACGCATTGGGGAAATATTCAATAATTTCCGAAAAAGGACAAACCGGAAAAAAAGAAAGACTTCCGTATTCGACAGGGGCGCATCATGAAAGCAAGATCCCAACGGTTTCAATTCGCCGCTATTGCCCCGCTTGCCATTATTTCGATGGCCCTCCTCGTCATTGCCGCCATTGTATTCTATTACATTCAGGACGCCGGCTTATCCAGACAGGCCCTGGAAAATGTAAACGATTTTCAAAGCACGCTGAAAAACAGCATTCAAGAAGAAGGCCGGACGCTCGACGCCGTTATCGATTCTATCGAAATTGACAAAAGCATCCTGGCCCAATGGAAGCGGCAAAAAAGACAAGACCTTCTGGCACTGGCAAATCCCATATACAGCAAACTGAACAACAAATTCGACATCACCCACTTCTACTTCATCAATCCTGACAAGATCTGCTTTCTCCGCGTCCACCAGCCGGACCGCCACGGCGACATCATCAAGCGCTGGACCATGCAGGAGGCGGCAAACAGAAAGATCCAGGCCACCGGGATTGAACTCGGTCCCCTCGGCACCTTCACCCTGCGCTGTGTCCGCCCCATCGAAATCAATGGCGAACCGATCGGCTATCTGGAAGTCGGCAAAGAAATCGAAAAACTCCAGGAACACACGCGCCAAAACCACAACCTGCAAACCCTCGCCTTCATCAATAAAAACTTTATCGACCGCGAAAAGTGGGAAACCGGCATGGAAATGCTCGGGCGAAAGCCCCAATGGGACCTCTTTCCCGACCATGTTCTGATCTCCAGCACCTTCCCGGAAATTCCGACCACTCAAAAGATAAATAAACTGCTCGCCAATGCGGATGGCGACAGAGAATACTCCCATCTCAAATTGCATGATCAAATATTCATCGGCTTCAATCTTCCCTTGATAGACGCAGCAGGAAGCACCGTAGGGCGATTAGTCGCCTTCGAAAACCTCACCGCCGAAAAGGCCGCCGCCTGGAACAGCATACTCATTTTCACCATACTCAGCTTGCTTATTATAGCCGCGGTTTACGGCTTTTATAAGCGCCACCTGGAAAGGCTGGCCAACCAACTCCTTGACACCGAAGCCGAACTCAAAAACCAGACAGAAGAACAGATAAAAACCGCCGCATCCCTCCAGAAAAGCGAAGAAAGATTCGGCCTCCTCTTCCGCGAGATGCCCAATGGCCTGGCCACCTTTCAGGTCATGTTCGACGAAGACGGCAAACCCGACGACTACCTGATCCAGGATATCAATCCCGCCTTCGAGCAGATCATCGGCAAAAAGGCCGACATGCTTTCCGGAAAGAGCATCCGCAATCTCATGCCCGAGTCGGAAATCGAACTCCTTTCCCGCTTCCACGAAGCCGCCGATACCGGCATTCCCCAAAATTTCGAATACCATGCCGCCTACATCAGAAAATCATTCGAGGTCTCCGTCTTTCTGTCCAATGACGAGCGCCTCATCGCCTTCTTTGCCGATATCACCGAACGCCTCGACGCCGTCCTCGAAGCCCGCCGCCTCGCCCGCGCCGTCGATCAGGCCGCCGAAACCATCGTCCTCACCGATCGCATGGGAAGCATAGAATATGTCAATCCCGCTTTCGAAAAAATCAGCGGCTATTCCCGGCAGGAAGCCATCGGCCAGAATCCGCGCGTCCTCAAAAGCGGCAAGCACAGCGACGATTTCTATCGCAAAATGTGGGACACCGTCATCCGCGGACAGGTATGGCAGGGCGAATTCATCAACAAGCGCAAAGACGGAAGCCTCTATAACGAACAGGCAACCATTTCCGCCATACGTGACAATGCCGACCAGATAATCGGCTACGTGGCGGTCAAGCGCGACATCAGCGAGCAACGCTACCTGGAAAAGCAACTCCGCCATGCCCAGAAAATGGAAGCCGTTGGACAACTCGCCGGAGGCGTCGCCCACGATTTCAACAACCTTCTCCAAGTTATCCAGGGCTATATGCAAATGGCCATGCTCGATGTGTCCGAGGAAGATCGCCTCTACACCAACTTCAAGCAGGTCCTTCAGGCGTCCGAACGGGCAACCGGCCTCGTCCGCCAACTCCTCAGCTTCAGCCGTCACCAGGTCATGGAAGCCAGCAATATCGACCTCAACCAACTCGTCATCGACCTGATCAAAATGCTCCGACGCCTCATCGGCGAGCATATCGAACTCGATCTCGACCTCGACAAAGATCTGCCGCGCCTCTTTGCCGATCCCGGACAGATCGAGCAGATTCTCATGAACCTCTGCGTGAACGCCAGGGACGCCATGCCCGACGGAGGCAGTATCACCATCCGCACCGAATACCAGCAAAACGCGCCCAAAACCGGCGAGAACGCACCCACCAAATACGCGGTCCTCACCGTAGCCGACACCGGCCACGGGATCGACGCCGACAAGCAGGAATCCATATTCGATCCCTTCTATACCACCAAAGAAGTCGGCAAGGGCACCGGCCTCGGCCTGGCCACCGTTTATGGAATCGTCAAGCAGCACGATGGATATATCAATGTCCACAGCGAACCCGGAAAAGGAACCAAGTTCCGCATCTTTCTGCCGGTGCGCGATGGATTTGGCAAGGAATCCGAACAGATGCTTGACGCCGAATCGGCCTTTGTCGGAGGCAAGGAACGCATCCTCCTCGCCGAAGACGAACCCTCCGTCCGCGACCTGGTCATGCGCATCCTCCATCGCGCCGGATACGAAGTCCTTCCCGCCGCCGACGGTGAAGAGGCCCTGGAAATATTCAACAAACACCAGAAAGACATCCACCTGGTTTTGCTCGATGTCGTCATGCCCCGCATGAACGGCAAGGCCGTCTTCGAAGCCATCCGCCGAAAATCTCAGGTCCCCATCATCTTCTGCAGCGGCTACAGCTTCCAGGCGCTCAACACCAACATGCTGCCCGATGAACACATCCACCTCATCCGAAAACCCTACCAACCCACCCGACTCCTCCACGAAATCCGAAAAATACTCGACGCCGCCAGCATCACCCAATAAACCCGTACCGCCGGCATCCTGCCGACAAAATTGCCTCAAACAAAAGGACCTTCCGGGATTTTTGGAAAGCTTAATCTGATGGTTTGAATGCGATGATATTCAAGATTTATCTGAAAGCTTCAGGCGAAAAGCCCGGAGGCTTTCCCAAAAATAGCCCCGGTTTTTAACCCGTGGAATAGCGCGGCAAAAACATGGTGCGACCCTGAAGGGGTTGCCCTATGCTACATGGCATCTTGCTGGTAAAACAAGAAAACCCCT
>CAYWYC010000141.1:3768-11745 GCA_964462565.1 uncultured Candidatus Sumerlaeota bacterium
AAAACCCCAAGCGCGCTTCAGCGTGCTTTTTGCCAGCCCATTCCCTCAGCCAATACTCCATTAAGGTCCCTTAAGACCCCCTGCGGGAATTCTCAAATCCCCACACACCCACTATGCTCTCTCCCGGCTGCTCCCATCGCGACCCTTCGCCATGCGCCAGCCAAATCCAAATCCAAGGAGCATACCATGCTGCCAACTCAGCAGGTCCTGGACCGCTATGACAAGCTCTGGGATCAGGCCGAGGATTTTGTCGAAGCCTACTTTGCCGAAAACCGATCCGAACCGGACGAACCCGACGGTCCCGTCCAAATCCACGTGCCTGATCTCAAGGAACTCAACACCGCCATCACCATTCTCAAGCGCATCCAGGACGGACGACGCGCTATCCATCTCGACTATCTGAAAAAGCAAGCGGAGGAAAACGATGCCGACGAACATGCAGACATGGACAACGAAGAAATTTCTCGAATGTTACAACGCCTTGAAGGAGACGGAAGCACCGACGAAGCTGCGGAAGATGATGCGGACGAGATGTGAATCGGACCTGCAGCTTTTCGCGCTCTACTTCTTCCCCCACCACATCCGCCGGCCCTTCGGGCGTATCCACCGGGAAATATTCCGCATGACTCGGAAATGTCAAACAAGCGACTCTATGGAAAATCGCAAAGGTTGGCGGCTGGCCATAGCCGCGCCCCGTGGTGCTGCCAAGTCCACCATCAAGAGCCTTATCTATCCCCTCCACGCCATGCTCTACCAGCGCGAAAAATACATCATCATCCTCTCGGCCACCCTCAAGCAGGCAGGCCAGCGCCTCAAAAACATCACCGACGAAATCCTGACCAATCAGCGCCTCCAGCGCTACTATCCCGCAGCCTTTGAAGGCAAACGAAAAATCACCCGCCAAAGTATTCTCTTCAACGAATGCCTTCTCGAAATCTATTCCGCCGGTACGGAAATTCGCGGCATATCATTTCGCCAGTGGCGGCCCAGCCTCATCATCCTTGACGATATCGAGGACAGCCGCGTCGCCCATAGTATCGAACGCCGCGACCGTCTCTGGGAATGGAACAATGAAGTCATTGAAAACCTTGGCGACAGTTATACGGCCATTGAAATCGTCGGAACCATTCTCCATCCCGATTCCCTGCTCTCGCGCCTGATCCGGCGGCCCGATTATCATGGACGCGTTTTCAAAAGCATCGAACGTTTTGCCGACAATCAGGCCCTATGGGACCAGTGGAAGCAAATATATACGCGGCTGGAAGATCCCGACCGCGTGGAAACGGCGCGCCGCTTCTTCAACAAAAATCGCGACGACATGCTGCGTGGCGCGCGGGTGTCCTGGCATGGGCGATATGACTATTACGAACTCATGTGCCAACTCGTGCAAAAGGGACGCGCCGCCTTTTTCAAGGAATTACAAAACGAACCGGGCAGCGCCGAGGATGCTTTCTTTGACATGCACCGGATTCAGAAATTTCGGCTGGAAGGAAGCGGCATCAAAATGCTTCCCGGAAAGGAATATAACAATGACATCGCTTGACAATATGATCATCGCCGGTTTTTTGGATTCCGCGGCCGGAAATTCCAAGGGTGGTGGTGACTATGCCGCCATTGCCACGGTGGGCATGGATGGTGACGGCTACTTTTACGCCCTCGATCTATGGCTCCAGCGGGCCGCACCGACGAAACAAATTTCCGCCATGTTCGACCTGCACAAGCGATGGCGCTACACCCACTTCGGTATCGAAACCAACTGCTTTCAGCAGCTGCTCCTGCTGCCGATCGAGGAAGAACGCAAGCGCCGCAAGCAGGCCAATGAGCGTGATCGCAATGGTCAGGCTGCCTGGCAATTGCCCCTGCACCCGATCAACCATCATCAGAACAAGGAAACGCGCATCGCCACGCTGGAGCCGCTTTTGTCAAACGGCTGGCTGCGACTGTCGGCGGATTTGCCGGAAGAATTCTGGAACCAGCTGGCCTGTTTTCCGCGCGGCAAACACGACGACGCCCTGGACGCGCTGGAGGGAGCCATCAGCCTCTTGCGCAATATGAAGGTGGAAAGCAGGGCGTCAAAACCGCGCGCCACCGTGCGAAAAATGAAAAACTTCTAATCCTGTTCCGGTTTCAGCACCCGGTCCAGAAATTCGGTGAAGCGTCTCCATGACTTTTTGTCGGCATCTTCGCGATAGCGGTCGCTGCCGAAGACGGTGAAGGCATGGGGCGCTCCGCCGTAGGTAATCATTTCGTGTGGAATATTTTCATCCTCCAGCGTTTTGGCCAGCATGGCAAAATCGTCCATGGAAATGCTGGAATCGGCGGTTCCGTGAAAGACAATGATCTCGCCCTTGACCTGCTTGTAGTCCTGCCCTTCCGGGATTTCAAAACCTCCATGAAAGGGCGCAAATCCCTTCAGGTTGGCCCCTGAGCGCGCCAGTTCGAGTACGGCTGTTCCGCCGAAGCAATAGCCCATGGCCACGGCATTATCCACATTCGCGCCTTGGGCTTTGGCCGTGTCCAGCGCGGCAGTCATCAGTTTGCGCATTTTGGGGCGGTCGGCATATAGGGCCCCCGTCAGCTTGCGCCGTTCGGGTATGGTGGCCGGACGAATCCCCTTGCCGAAAAGGTCTGCGGCAAAAACGGCATAGCCCAGTTCCTGGAGCATGGCGGCTCGTTTCTTCTCATAATCGGTCAGGCCGTCCCAGTCATGAATCAGCAGCACCAGCGGCGCGTCATCGCCGGGGCTGACATAGTATCCTTCATATTCCGCGCCATCGACTTCATAGGTCACATCCTCGGCCAGGGCCGCAGGAACCAGCATACCGATCATTATTACAAAGCAGCACAGTGCATATCGCATCGCGCACCTCCTTGTCGAATATCCAATCCAATTCCCATTTCAATCTGATTTATATTGTATGCCTCTGGATGGAAAGATGCAAGGTTTGGAAATGTTGGTTTTGTCCGCAGACGTAAAAGCCGGAATTTCAAATGCGATATGAAAAAACCGGCCCGAGGGGTCTCGGGCCGGTAGATAGGCATTATCGTTTTTTATCGATTATGTTTGGCGACTGCTTATTGCCAGGATTGCCGGTAGAGGAAGCTGCCTTCGATCCACTGGCCCATATCGTAGTTGTAGACGGAGAGGTTCATCCATTCGTCCACATCGCAGGGATAGGGCAGGCTGGTGGCGTCATAGCCTTCGATGGAGTTGGTCACTTCGTTGGTGATGTAGCTCCATGCAACAGCCTGGATATTGCCCTGGGACATAGCCTGGAAGACCTGGTTCGCGCCAAAGGCGGCCCGTGAACCGGCGGCCGGCATGGTCATGTCGAAGTAAGCGCTCAGGCTGGCTCCGGTCACGTCGGTCTCGGGATCATCAGACGCGGCGCGCCAGTTTTCCGAAACGGGTCCCCAACCTTCGCGGAACATGAAGATGCCTTCCGTCCACTGGCCCTGTTGTTCATCATAGACGCACAGGGAGAGCCATTCGTTGAGAGGCTGGGCAAAGTTGAACATTTCCGGCCCGTAGGCGTTGTTGTCTTCCATCCAGTTTTCCGTGGCATATCGCCATATTCCCATGCGGTAGGAACCGGGAGCGGTTACCTGGGCCACCTGCTGGGCGTCGGATGTGAGTTCGTCGGTAACGGTGAACATGCATTCCTGGGGCATTGTCTGGTCCAGGTTACCGGTGAAAGCCATGGCCCTGAGGGTGGCCGTGGTGTCCAGTGCCGCGTCGTCAAGGACGCGGAAGTTGATTTCGACAATGGTGCCGGAGCTTCCGGAGGTGATGCCATCGCCATTGGTAAAGGCCGCCACGTTGACGAGACCGGCATTTTGCTCCATGGCCGATATGGTCCAGGAGCTGCCTTCCGTCAGGCTGCCATAGCAATCGCTCTGGGGCGAAGGCGTGAATTCCAGAACATCCGAAGGATACTGCAGCTCGAAGCCAAAGAGATCGATGGCGTCTGTGCTGTTGATCAGGTTCACGCGCAGCACCACATTGTCACCGGGCATACCCTCGATATCCGACAGATTGACCAGTTGGCCGGCTTCCGGACGGAAAAGCGCCACGACCGTGTGGTTCTGATCCATGATCAGGGAAGCGGGATTTTCATCACCGCTCAATTGCGCGCGCCATCCGGCAAAGACATAGCCGTCGGCCGGAACCGCCGTCACTGTCACAGAGGTTCCCGTGGGATACCACTTGTGTTCGGGACGACCGGGACGATCCCCTTCAAAGGGATTTCCGGCGCTCTGGGCGCTATCGTTGTCCGCTTCCACGGTAATGCTGCCGCCGTGGAAAGGCGCGGACACTGCATTCAGGAGATAGTAGCGGGCTTCTTCTTCGCTCACTTCAAAGTTCCGGGCATCGGTCCATTCGCTCCAGCCCTGGCTGTTTCCGGCACGGACGCGCCAGAAATAATCGCCCGTTGTCAGTTCGCCTTCTTCGGTCACATAGCGCGAGGCTGTCAGTGTATCATCTTCCAGGGTGATGCTGGTAAAGTCAGCGTCCTGGGCGACCTGTATCTGGTAGAATTCGGCATAGCGATCCGGGGTCCACAGGAAGCGTACCTCGTCGGCAAAGACGATCGCGCCATTACCGGGCCGCAGGAGCGTAATGCCCTCGGGGGCTTCGGAACTGTCGCCATTGATGAAGCTGGCCGTGCGGCTGTTATGGCTCCAGGCTCCGTCCACTCCGGCCTTCATGCGCCAGAAGAACCGGCTGCCGTCGTTGGGGAAGTCTTCCACGACCACCTGCTCGGCAGGCGCGGCCACTTCGATCACGCGGAAGGTCCGCGCGTTTTCACTATTGGGACGCTCTCCATTCTCGCTGTTGTCGGAAGCATGTTCATTTTCTCCGGCAAAGATCTGGATTTTGTAGCTGTCCACGTCCGTTTCCGGCGCGGTCCAGTTGAAGGTCACCGAGGTGCCGGAGGTTTTCGCGTTTTCCACGGGAGAGAGGAGTTCCGGAGGAGAAATACGGCCGTTTACAAAGGACCACACTTCCGAATACTCACCCCATCCGCTGCCGTTACCGGCGCGCCAACGCCAGTAATAGGTCTCGCCGTCCGCCGCCAGGCCCTGCATCAGGTACATGGGTCGGTCCTCGACCGAATTGACGACGGGTGAGGTGAATTCCGCGTCCAGAGCGAGGTCGAACTCATACTGCGTGGCGCGGGGTACCGGTTTTGCCTTGAAGGGGATTGCTTCGGCGGGAACCTGGGATTCATCTCTCGGAAAAGTCAGTTCGGGAGCCGGAGGGGCGGTTTCTTCCCCGTTAAAGAAGATGGCGGGTCTGGAAAAAGGCGCGGGGCCTTCCGCCAGTTGCGCTTTGACGCGCCAGAAATAGATTGTTCCGTCGGCGGGAAAGCCGCTGGTGGTGAAGCTGTCCGTATCGCCCACCTGTACGTTGATCAAAAGTCCGGGACGATCACCGGGGACGTCGGGAGTGTCCGGGGTGTCGGGAAGATCCGGCAGATCGGGCACTCCGGCGTATTGCATGCCGGGACGGTCGCCAATGCCGCCAAAGTTGGAGTTATGCACGCCAACCTGGATATGGTAGCCCGTAGCACCTTCGACAGGTGTCCATTGGAAGGTCACCGTTTCGCTGCTGACAGAAGCCCCATTTGCCGGTGACAAGGGGGTCGGAACGCCTCCCAGACCGTTGGTGAAGCCGCGCACTTCCGAGAAGGGCCCGGCCTGCTCATTCAGCATGGCCTTCACCCTCCAATAATAGACATCCCCCTGCCCCGGAAAGTCCATCTTCAGGTAAAAGGGACGCTCCACCGTTGCATGGTCGAGGATGTTTTGAAATTCGCTGTCGCTTGCAATCTGAATTTTGTAGTTCGTTGCAGCCATAAGCGGTTGCCAGGCAAAAGCAATCGTGTTTCCAGGAATGCTTACTTCATTGCCGGGCCAGCGCAATTGGGGCGCGTCCATTTCAGTCCCATCTTCGGCGGTCGCCACAGCAAGCGGGAAGACCATAGCCAAAGCCAGGATGACGCACAGAAGCGCTTTTCGCCGTGTTTGCCTTTCTCTAATCATAATATATACCTCCTTCTTTCATAAAATTGGGGCATAAAGATGCATAATATAATCCACTCAAAATCTTTGCGCCCCGGCGAAGACCATTGCCCCGGAGGCAAAAGTCTCTATCAGGGTATATCGACATTATAGCCCCTTAGTTTAGAAATAAGCAAGCGAATCGCCTGTGCAATGTTTGCATATTGGTCTGTAATTATTGCACATAATCATTATCCCCCTCCAGGTGCATCCCATACTGGTAAGTTATCAAACGACTTTTTGTTTTAGCGGAAGTGATGGAAAAGGAAATCTTTATCCGGGGAATTTGCGATTGCAATTGCGACTATGGTGTTTCATGCGATATTCTTGACCAAAATCTTCGGGCATCCCGGGATGCTTGAAGAAATCGCCTGTTTGGATTCAGATCTTGCCCAAAGGAGCCAATGACGCCATGGAGTATTTTTATGAGGGATCGCCTGAGATGGAAATCAACGCCGACGAAGCGGGTCGGCTGCTGGACAAGATGCTGGAGCAGCTGGGATCGCTGGAGCGGGTCCTGATTCTGCCGCCGGACTTCAGCCGCTTTCATTCAGGCGCGGGGGAATTGACCGTCCAACTCTACGAGCGCCTTCGCGAGCAGGCGCATATCGAAATCATGCCTGCCCTGGGAACGCATTTTCCCATGACGGCCACTGAGTTGGATACCATGTTTCCGGGCATTCCCCATGATGTCTTTCGCGTACACGACTGGCGCGGCGCGCTGACCCGCCTCGGTGAAGTGCCCGGCTCCTTTGTCGAAGAAGTGACCAAGGGCAAGCTTGATTATGCCGTGCCCTGCGAGATCAACAAACTCCTGGTCGAGGGCAGGTGGGATCGCATTTTTTCCATCGGCCAGCTCGTGCCCCACGAGGTGATCGGCATTGCCAACCAGAACAAGAATATCTTCGTCGGCGTGGGCGGCCAGGAAACGATCAACAAGACCCACTTCATCGGCGCGGCCTGCAATATGGAGTCGGTCATGGGTCGGGCGGAATCGCCGGTGCGGGCCGTCTTTGATTATATGTCACGGGAATTTGCCGACGAACTGCCGATCAGCTATGTGCTGACGGTGCGCGAGCGCAACGATGAGGGTCGCCTGGTCACGCGGGGGCTTTTCGCGGGAGACGACAAGGACTGCTTCATGCGCGGGGCCACGCTCTGCCAGGAATCGAACCTGGACCTGCTGGACGAGCCGCTGAAGCGTGTCGTCGTTTATCTGGAACCGGAAGAATTCAAGTCCACCTGGCTGGGCAACAAGGCGATTTATCGCACCCGCATGGCCATGGCTGACGAGGGTGATCTCATCATTCTGGCTCCGGGTGTCCGCGAGTTTGGCGAGGACCCCGAGATCGACCGCTTGATTCGCAAATACGGCTACCATGGCACGCCGCACACGTTGAAACTGGTGGACGAAAATCCCGAACTGGCGGCGAACCTGGGCGCGGCGGCGCATCTTATCCACGGCTCGTCGGAAGGGCGATTTCGCATTACCTATTGCCCCGGCCACCTGAGCCGCGAGGAAGTCGAAAATGCGGGGTTTCAATATGGCGACCTGGTCGAGATGATGAACCGCTACGACATCGAATCGCTGAAGGACGGCCCGAACGTGCTGCATGACGGCGAAGAATTTTATTACATTTCCAATCCGGCGCTGGGGCTTTGGGGGATGAAATCGCAGTTTGCTTAACAGGTTTTGATGGGTTTTTGACAAATGCTTTTGCGCTGGGTAGGAGGACGCCTCTTACGAGGCTGACTACAAGCCGGCGCGACTCATCAATTTCAAATGAACCATAAACCCCCAGCCTTCGCATTCAGCAAAGCTCACTTTCGAATCCATATCAAAATCCGGAGCGAGCTCGTATTCAGCGACGTCATTCGCGTGGCTTTTATTTGGCAGAAAGACTTTCGAGG
>CAYWYC010000142.1:0-11653 GCA_964462565.1 uncultured Candidatus Sumerlaeota bacterium
GCAGGATGCCGGCGGTACGGCGCTGTGTTATTCATCATCCATAAGCGCGCCGTAGATGGTCTTGAGAAGTTCGTCGCGGCCCTTGGTGCTGGTGGCGGATGTGGTGAGCGGCAGCGCGTCGGGCGGCAGGCCGTAATGCTGGGCGATTGATTTGCGGGCTTTTTGCAGAGCATTGTATTTCAGCTTGTCGCACTTGGTCAGCACGAGGATGGTGGGGATGTCGTAGTGGCCGAGAAACTCGACGAGCTGGTCGTCCAGGGGAGATGGGTTGCGGCGGGCGTCGAGCAGCATGACCATGAGCAGGAGATTATCGTTTTTGGTGAGATAGGCGTCGATCATTTTGGCCCACTTCTCCTGCTCCTGGGCCGGCGCCTTGGCAAAGCCGTAGCCGGGAAGATCGACGAAATAATGGCTGCCGTTGATCTTGAAAAAATTGACGAGGCGGGTGCGTCCGGGAGTGCCGCTGGTTTTGGCGAGTCCCTTTTTGCGCACGAGCATGTTCAGGAGCGATGACTTTCCCACATTGGAACGGCCCGCAAAGGCGATCTGGGGTAATCCGTCCTTTGGGAAATTATTCGCGTTGGTTCCGCTTTTTTCAAAGAGGGCTTCGCGCACCTCCCAGGTCTTGGCTTTTGCCATGGATGCTTCCTTTCCGCAAAAATGCAGCCACACTATTTCAGGAAGCGCCACCGCTGTCAAGGCGCTTGCTTCTCGCGGCTTTTTTCAGAGAGCATCTGGGTGTATTTTCGTATATAGCTTTGAACGCCTTCCACGTCCTCGATCTCCAGATTGTTGCGAAGTTCGAGACCAGCCATGCGTATTTCCACCAGGATGCGGAGCAGGCGATCTGACTTGCGATAATGGGCAATGATGAGAAAATGATCGAGATCGACAAATTCTCTGTCTCGATATTGTCGAAGGATTTCATCGATTTTCGATCCGAGAAGGGACCTGATCACGGGAGCCCGGGCCTGTTGCAGGTAGGAGATATACTTGAGCAGGGTGGCCTTGTCCATCTGGATAATGTGCGAAACCTTTTCAACTTCGACCACCAGATAATCATCAGAGCCGCCCGAGAAGCGCCCATCCGTCCGAAAGTTCACAATGCCGCGCATGCGGATTCCCAAGTCCTTGTAATCCTCGGTAAAGCCGGTCAGGTTCAGGCTGTTCACTTGCATTTTCAAGTCCACAATCGGCCGCAGGTCCAGCAGTTCGATTGACATGTCGGCCTCGCCAAGGCCTTCGTACATGAGGAAGCGTCCTTCCCGCGTGACGATTTTGCCGTCTTGCACATCGAGGAAGGTGTCGAGTTCGTTGATGCGGAGGCCTGACGCGATGAACTCGCGCACGTAGAGCCGGCCGCACTGCTGGTCGGGGAGAGTGATGGAATAGGGATGGGTGCGCATGTCGAAGAGGACGTCCTCCATACCGCCCTCGTAATGAAGACCGTCAAAGACAACGGCGAGTTTGAAAAGGTTTGTCCACGCCGTTTGTGCAACGGCCCTCGCCCCTGCCTTAATAAAACCGGGGCGAAAGCTGAAACGTCCATCCTGCAATTCCAGCGTACCCGATGAAAATCGGGCGATATCTTCGAGCCGTCGAAAGGGAAAGGTGCTATTTTGTACGCGGACCTTTTTCATGGCTTGCCGCACGAGGCGGGATTCGTCGAGGATGTGAATCAGACGCGCCGGATCTTCGAGCGTGCCGCTGAACTGCTGGTCGAGCGAATCAATCCGGATGCCCGAATCGTCATCCACAAGCAGGGCGTTTCCGGCGCTGCGGACATGAAACAAAGCGTCGGAGGCGAGCTGAGTGTTGCGATTCATTGCGAGGGACTGACTGATTGCCCTTATCATTTCCAGATCGCAGATAAAATCAAAAGGCACTTTATCGCCAAGGGCTCCGTCGTCGCGGACGAGTTGCACATGCTGACGTCCCACCCAGTCGGTGGAATTCATTTTGAGGCGCGCCTTGAGGGGCTGCATGCTTTTGACAGGATCTTCGGCCATGGGCACTTCCAGGCGCAAATTTGCCTGGGGCCGATGGAGGTAAGCGCGAAACCATTCGGTGGCGTAGTTGACCATGTAAGACGAAAACGCCTGCTCAACTTCAAGGGAGGTCTGTTGGCCGGGCTGCAAATGGAAACGCGTATCGAGCTTGACACTGCGGGCCTGAAGGCTCTGGCTGCTGAGGGTGTCGGTGCTGGGAGATGCCTGGCCCATGGCCGCGGAAAATTTCTTCAGTTCGAAAGTCAGGCTGTTGCTGAGGAGCGGGCCAGGATTATTCTGAACCAGATAACTGGAGCCGCTTAAAAGGACTTCATCAGACAGCAGTTTCAGGATGATTTCGGAGGATTGGGACGGATTGCTTGCCGGATTATTATCAAGGGGAATGGCGGCATGAGCCTGATGGAAACTGCCGTTCAAAAAAGCCTTGGCTTCCAGGGGGCCGGCAGAATCATCCCCTGTCGCATCTCCAACAAGCCTGAGAGAACCCGAAGCATCCAGGTCCCATGGAAGGGGCCAGGGCAGGATGGAAAAGACCTTTTGAATCGAATCGCTTCTGGCTACGAGGCGATAGTTCTTGAGAAAATATTTTTCAATGGGCCCGGCGCATGTGCCTTGTATATCGAGAATTTCCGGAATGCGGAGGGAGAAGTTCTGATTGAACTCGAAATCTCCACCATCGCCGATCTTCCCCGTAAGGCTGCCCGTGGACAAGAAATTGATGGGGCGCGTAAAAAAAGAATCTTCATCGTGGATTTGAAAATTGAATGCCTCTGCATCGAGTATTCCGTCCACGTTAAAATTGCCGCCCTCCTTCATGGTCCAGGACTGACTGCTTTTCGCGCGGCCTTCCAGACTCAGGGGCATGGGGAGATCGAAAAAAGCGAGCAGGGGCTTTATGCCGTCGAGAGGGCCTGCCAGTTTGAGCTGCGCCTGATGGGGCGGGATGGATGCATCCGGCTCGAGCATGGCGGAAGACTGAAGATCCCAGTTGATGCCGTCCATGCGGCCTTCGTTTAGCAGATTCACCAGGGGCAGGCTGCCGCTTGTGTGGACGTCGAAACGGCCTTGCGTGTGCAGGCTGAGGGATGTGCCGTCGGCCTTGTCGATGGTGGGTTCGAGTTCATAGGTCAGGCCCATCTTGCTGAAGTCCCGCGAAAGCAGCGCGCCGGCCTGACCGGGCAGATGGAGGCGATACCAATCCGGCCGGTCAGCGGCGGCATCGGGTCCGGTAATGGTGAAGTGGGCGTTCCATTTGGACGTCGGTTTTTCCCAGGCAAAATTCTGCCGCGCCTGCCAACGAAAGTCGTGCATCAGGCGCCAGGGGGTCTGGAGTTTGTCCAGCTTGCCGCCGGATTCCAAGGTGCCCCGGGCCGAGTCCAGCGCCTTGTCTGCCGATGCCGAGATCTCCAGATGGTTTTGCATGCCTTGCAGCGTAAAGGGATCGCCAAAGGGCTTCCAGGAATCAAGCGTCATCCGCAGGCGGCTCTGGCCGGTATAGTTGTTCTCATTCTGTCCGAGCGACACATAATCAAGACCGATCTCTCCGCCCTCAAAATCCCCCGGCGGCTTGATTTGCAGGACCGAAAAGAGCTGGTCCAAGGACATGCGCGCATTGGTAAAATCAACGCGGTTCGATTCGAGCGAAAAAGGCTGGTCGCCTTCGTCGCTTTGCATCTGGAAGAGTTCACCGGCGCTGCTTTCGAATGCCAGCAGGCGGACCGATTCGTCGGCAATTCCCAGGCTTGCCCGGAGGCGAAAGGGTGCGTCCAAATTGAGGGGGACCATCTCACTGATGGGCAGGCTTTCAAGCTTCACTTCGTAGCGGACCGCGCCGCTTGTTTCGGAAGTTTTCCAGTCTTCTTTTTGAAAGGCGAGTTCGCGGAATCCCAGCTCCCGGCCCCCGAAGAGCACAATGCGGGCATCGCGAATCCGAATGAGTTCGGGCGAATAATCGCGCAGATAATCGAAGGGGCTTTCCGTTTCGTGATCGCGTTTTGCGCCGCCTTTGAAGAGCACATCGTGGATCGGCTTTTCCAGGCCACGCACCTCGCTTCCGTAAACGCGAAGGCCTTCGAGTTCGATGCGCCGGACCTTGCCTTTCATGAAGTCGGCCACGCGCTTATAGGTGATTTTTTTGCGGTCGAGGCGAATGGCCGGCTCAGAAGCGTCGGGCGGGAAAATGGCGATGTCATGAATGATGAAGGCGCCCAGTGGAAAGGCTTCGATTTCACCGGTTTCCAGATCAAGCCCGGTGATCTTGCGTGCCAGGGGCGGCAGAATTTTTGGCAGCCAGGCCTCTACCGAAAAAAAGGCAACCAGCAAAATAATGACACCCAAAAAAAACAGACCGCCCGCACAAAGCAGGGCGATCCGAATTCGACGAGGCCACTTGCGTCGCCTGGGAGTATTTTTATCTCCGGGAGTTTTCGATGAATGGGCAAGCATAGCGCCTTCCGGAGCCTGTCACGAAGGGCCCTGAACACCAGCCCGGTTTATACGGATGCATCGATATCGTTCGGGTCATAGCCCTGGGGCACCTGGAGCCATCCGCCGCGATTGGCCTGGTCCTTGAGCATCTGCCCCAGTTCCGATTCCAGAAAGCGCTGGTAAAACCGGTCATCGGAAGGCGCCTGAAAATAATAGCCGGGGCGCAGGCGTTCTTCCCGAATCGTTTCAGCCACGATATAGGGCTGGATGGCCTTTTCCTTTTCGGAATAATCGTTCTGGTTGGCGATGTAGCGATACATCATGATGCGATCCTTGTTTTCAAAGCCGACGAGTTTCCGGATTTCGGCCTTGCGTTCGGCGGTCATGCCGATCATGGCTTTGGTCATGAGGACGAGTTGGCCCACATTGCTTTCGCCGACGACCCCTTTGATCTTGAGGGTCTTGAGTTCATCGAGCCGCTGGGAGCGCCGCATGACGGCTTCGCGCACGAGTTGATCGAAATCGGCGGCCGGGCCGGTAAGGGTGGCGTCATCGCCCAGGCTGCGCGTCTGCGTGGCGTTTTCCGGGCTCACTGACGACTCCACCTGCTGAATCTTCAGCGTGATTTCCATGCGAATATCGTGGCTCGTATGGCAGCCGGCCAAGGCCGTCATCGCGATCAGGGATAGTGCGATTAAAACGATCAGATTTCTCATAATTTTTCCTCCTCTTTCGGAGTATTGGCAGGAAAGATCCAATAGGGTCTGCTGCCAATCCGGTATCTGCCTGCGTCTTTTCTGTTTGCTTCCTCATTGGCCGGGACATATTCCGCGGCCATAATTACATTATCACAAGGTCCGGGGCCTTTTTCAAAAAAGGCTATTTCGATACGCCTTCGTCGATGGCCTGCTGCAGCTGGTCGGCCAGGTTCATTTCGAAGTCCTTATCCGTAACGCCCGCGTCGTCAGCCACCTGATTCATGATGCCCAGAACCTGGTTGATTTCTTCCTTGCTTAGCTTTTCCTTGAACTGGGGTTCAAAATTCTGGGCGTTTTGCGAGTCCAGACCCTCCTTCAGGGCTTGGCGGACTTCTTCAGGGTTGTTGACCATAAGGGCCATCATGTCCCGGAATTCTTCCGATTCCATAAAGGCCTGGTTGCTTTCGGACACGGCTTTCATGAAGCGGCTGATGGCGCCCTGGGCCTGCTGCATTTCGGCTGGAGACATTTCCACCTGGTTCAGGTAATTCAGCGAAAAGAGACGCGCCGCAAAACCGGCAATGACGCCGCTTTCGGCGATCGATTGAATAATATTGTCAAGTTGCCTGATTTTGATTTTGCCGGCCTTCAAGTCGGCCTGAAATTTTTCCAAAACAGCAATAACCTCTTGTGCCTCTTCGCCGGGATAGTTGATTTCCTGAAGGCCGGTTTTTATTTCGGTAATAAGGGCATTTCCCAATCCTTCGATGGCAAAGTCTCTTGCTTTCATAGCGACAAAGTAGCCGCCGACGATGATCACCACCAGCAGCACCAGACAACCCAGTCCTCCCCATTTCCAGCATCCGCCGCCTTTTTTCTTTTCTTCGCTCATGTCAAGTCCTTTTGTTTTGGAATTAGAGGCTCTCCTGCAAAAAATGCGCGAGCCCGCATTATTAATCGATTCTTCTTAAGGAGTTGCTTCTGTTTGAATATATCGAAGCCCTTGCCCGCGCGCAAACAAAAAGGGGGACATTTCTATTGTGGTGTGACGGGTGCACGACATAAATATGGGGGAATTATTTGCTATTAGTAGATTTTTTAATAAACAAGAATCTCGAAATGAACAATAAAAACATTGCCGTCCTCAGTTGAGCGCCACCGGCGCGCTCCATAATAGCCTGGAGTTTCAACCCCAGGAAGGACGGAGACAAAAAAAAGAGGGCTGAAGGCCCGACCCATAAAAAGGCGCGCAGGATCTTGGATCGGGCCTTCAGCCCTTTATTCAGTATTAAGCCGAAACCAGGGGTTCAAACCTCTGGCTATTATCGAACGGGCCCTTGGCCCTAAAGATGAGTGCCTATTTTCATTCTTCAGGAAATTCTTAGTTTCATCGCTCCGAATTAAAAAAGCCTCCATGTATGTCTTGCACCCCTAAAAATAATTTGTGTTTTCTTCTTGACTTTTTCTAATTGGCCGGAGTAATTTCCAGATAATCGGTGTTTGTTTTGTTTGAAGCACCTTAACTTGCCCGAAAGTGTCAGGTTTCATGATTGACAATATGACATATATCTCTTCCCGGATTCATGGCTCCAGCCCGAAGTGGGCCGGGCTGTGCCCCGTCGACGTGCAGATGACTGTTAAACTGTCCGTATATGGCGCCGGTAATCTGACCCGTGGAGGACCCTCTTCGCCCTGAAGGTTTTGTATATACAAAAACGAAAGCCTTTTGGGACGAATTTCCCAAAAGGCTTTTTTTTTGGCCTTTTTTCTCAAGCGACTGGCGGACGCGATTTCCGCCGACCTTTTGCCCCCTGACTCCGAAAGGAACTGATCATGTTGCTGAGAAAGAACCGCGATAAGAATCGCAAACCTGACAGTAATGCCGAAATCATCCGGCGATACACCACCCAGGCCGACCGCATGCCTGATGAACTGCGTCGGCAGATCGAGGCCGACTGGCAGGGTGACGCCATCCAACTCTATGCCGTCGCCGACCTGGACGCGTCGATGCGCTTTGACGAAAACTGGCTGGCTGTGGGCGAAAGCCGCTTTGCCGTGGCCCATCGCGAAAACGGATCGGGCTGGCGGGTGCAGTCCTTCGAGCGCAATCGGGTCAAGGCCCTGCGCGAAAACCTGGGGCTCAGCTGCACCGTCCTCCATGTGCTGGGCGATGACGATGAAGCGCCCCTGGCCGTGCTGCGATATACCAACCGCCAGCGACGCGCCATGGGCAACGTCAAGTATCTGCTTGAACTCAAGGAAGACGAGCGGACGCCATCGAAGGGCGATCCCGATGAAAAATACGGCAAGGCCATGGCCCAATACGTGCTCGATGCCCAGGCCTCGACGGCTGATCGCAAGGCCGCGGTGATCTGGCGTCTGCTGACCTACCTGCTGCCCTACAGGAAGCGCGTCATCTGGGGCATGCTGGCGGCCATGATGATGACGGCGGTGAGCCTGCTGCCGCCCTATATGACCAAGCGGCTGATCGACAACGTGATCCGGCCCTTTGAGTCGGGCGGCATTGACCGCGTCGAGGCGGGCCAGATGGCCTTCATTATCATCGCGGCGTTGGGGCTGACCTTTGTGTTGCGCGAGATTTGCCTCTTTATCCGGCTCAAGACCATGGCCATCCTGGGCGAACTCGTCGCCAGCGATTTGCGAACGGCGCTGTACCGGCACTTGCAGAAGCTGAGCCTGACCTTTTACTCGAGCAAGCAGACGGGCAGCATCATCAGCCGCGTCAGCCATGACACGGACCGCCTCTGGGACTTCATCGCCTTTGGCCTGGTGGAGTTTTCGCTGGCTGTGCTCATGCTGGTGGGACTGGGGATCGTGCTGATCATGCTGGACCCGCAGCTGGGTCTGATCATGACCTTGCCCGTGCCGCTGCTGATCGGCTCCTTCTTTCTGCATGGCCGCCAGATGAAGCGCCTCTTCCTGCGATGCTGGAGAAAGTGGACCCGCATCACCGAGGTGCTGTCCGACACGATTCCCGGGATGCGCGTGGTCAAGGCCTTCAATCAGGAGGACCATGAGATCGACCGCTTTAACGAGCGCAACGCCAATGCCGTCCATGAGTTCAACCAGGTGCATAACGTGTGGACCAAGTTCTGGCCGGCCATGCTGCTGGGGCTGCACGGGATGACCCTGGCCATCTGGATCGTGGCGCTGCCCCGGCTGTTGAACCAGCCGACGAATTTGAGCGTCGGTACCTTCACGGCCTTTCTGCTGTACATGGGCATGTTCTTTCATCCCATCGAAACCATCGGGATGATCACGCGTATGCTCAACCGGGCCACCAGCTCCGCCGTCCGCATCTTCGAGATTCTGGATACGGAGCCGGACATCCTGGAGCCGGAAGACCCCGTGCAGTTGGAACCTGTGAAAGGTGAGGTGGTTTTTGAGAACGTCACCTTTGCCTACGACGGTATTCGTCCGGTGATTCGGAACATGAGTTTTCGCGTGAAGCCGGGTGAGATGATCGGACTGGTGGGGCCGTCAGGCGCGGGAAAGTCCACGGTGACAAACCTGATCGTGCGCTTTTATGAGGCCACGACGGGCCGCATTCTGATCGACGGGGTGGACCTGAAGCAGCTGGACACGGGCCACTTCCGGCGGCAGGTGGGGATGGTTTTGCAGGATCCCCATCTCTTCCACGGCACGATCCTGGACAACATCCGCTACGGCCTGCAGGACGCGGACATTGGCAAGGTGATCGAGGCGGCGCGTGCGGCAAACGCCCACGAGTTCATCTGCAAGCTGCCCCATGGCTACGACACGGTGGTCGGTGAACGGGGCCACACGCTTTCCGGCGGCGAACGCCAGCGTGTCAGTATCGCGCGGGCCATACTGTGCAATCCGCGCATCCTGATCCTGGACGAAGCCACCAGCAGCGTGGATACAGAGACGGAGCGGAAGATTCAGGAAGCGCTGGACCGGCTGGTGCAGGGGCGCACGGTTTTCGCGATTGCCCACCGCCTGTCCACATTGCGGCGCGCCGACCGGCTCTTTGTGGTGGAAGACGGCCGCATCAGCGAAAAGGGCACCCATGCCGAGCTGCTGGCCAGGCCCGACGGCACCTATCGCCGACTGCACGACATGCAGCAGGAACTCCATCAGATGTATGCGGTCTAATCGGAAAGGGAATAATCCAATGCTTTCGACAGAAACGAAGATGATAGAAACCATGAACGAAAATCCCGGCGAGATGCATATCGAGCGCCGTATTGACGGACGGCTCTACCTGGTGGAAGGTGACGTGGCGCGCGCGGTCAAGGCGCGTCGGCCCTTTCCCTGGTCGGCTCCCGATCGCTATATTTCGCTGGCCGATGACGACGATAACGAGATTCGCCTGATTGCCGCCCTGGGCGAACTTGACGAGGAATCGCGCAAGTTGATCGAGGCGGAACTGCGCGAGATTTGCTTCATGATCGAAGTGACGGGCGTTGAGTCCATCGACAGTGAGTTCGAGATTCGCAACTGGAAGGTGCGCACCCGTCAGGGGCATTGCCTTTTCCAGACCAAGGAAGATCGCTGGCCCATTCCGCTGGCCCAGGGCGGTTACCTGATCCAGAGCATCGACTCGAATCTTTTCTACATCCCCGACCCAAGGGGGATGGACGAAAAGAGCCGGAAACTGCTCTGGGCCTTTACGGACTAGGCCTTTTGCCTGGTGGATATCGAACAGAGAAAGGATGCCGAAAATGCCTTTGCTCCTGGAACAAATGCAGACCTGCCTGCAGCCACCGGGCCCGTTTGTAGTCAGCCCCGTGAGGGGCGTGTGTTTTTTGCGCGAAAGTGCAACAGCCCTTACGGGCTTTACTACAAACAGGCTTGCATTAGTATTTGTGATTGGCTTTGGTTTTCGATTGCGAGTGCGAAACAAAATGTTGCGGAGATGGATTATGAAGCCGCGTATGGAAGGGATGCGAAATGATGAAAGAATATCCGCGACTTGAAACGCCGCGTTTACGTTTGCGGCCTTTTTCACTCAATGATGCGCGCGAAGTGCGGCGCATGGCAGGGGAGCGCAAGGTGGCCGAAACCACGCTCAACATTCCCCATCCCTATCTGGACGGCATGGCGGAACAGTGGATCAATCGCCACCGCGAAAACTGGGAAAAGGGCGAGCAATTGACCCTGGCTGTTGAACGACGCGAAGACCGACGGCTTCTGGGTGCGGTGGGCATGGTCATCAGTCCAGCCAACGAACGCGCCGAGATGGGCTACTGGATCGGGGTGGAATTCTGGCGACAGGGATACTGCACCGAGGCGGCAGCCGAACTGCTGCGTTATGGATTTGAGGAACTCCAACTGAACCGCATCTATGCCGAACATTTGGGCAACAACCCCGCATCGGGCCGCGTGATGCAAAAAATCGGCATGACCCGCGAGGGCCTCTTTCGCCAGCATGTGAAAAAGTGGGAACACTTTGTGGACATTATCCGCTATGCCATCCTGCGCGAAGAATACATGGAAAGGAATCAGGAAGAATGAAAGAATGGGTGCATACGCTCGACGACAGCCTCTGGCTCATTGCCAACGACATGCCCGACGAAGAAGCGGCATTTATCCGAAAGGCCCTGCAGCTGCGCAAGGGCATGGAGGTTCTCGATTGTCCCTGCGGCTCGGGACGCACCAGCCTGCCCCTGGCGCGGGCCGGAATGCGTGTTACGGGTATCGACCTGCGACCCCAGTTCATCCGAAAGGCGCGACGCCGCTTCCAGAAGGAAGGCCTCGACGGCGATTTCCACCAGGGCGACATGCGCGAAGTGGAATTCGATTCCCGATTCCACGCCGTGATCAACTGGTTCACCAGCTTCGGATATTTTGATGACGCGGGCAATCAGGATGTCATGAACCGCTTTGCGCGCGCCCTTCGGCCCGGAGGCCGGTTCCTTATCGACGTGATCAATCGCGAACGGGTGCTGCGGAATTTTTGCGAACGATCCTACACGGAAAAAGTTCCCGGGAAAAAGGTGAACGGCGCGCTGACCCAGGAGGCGAAATGGGACGCGAAAAAGCAGCGTATCGATAATGTCTGGACCATCCACCGCAAGGACGGGGATCATCCCTTCCGTCTTTCGATCCGGGTCTATACGCCGGGGCAGATGAAGCGGATGTTCGAGCGGGGCGGCCTTGAGTTGGAAGCGGCATACGGCAATTGGCGGGGCGAAGCCTTTGCCCCGCGATCGAGCCGGCGCATGGTGATGGTGGCGCGGAAGCCAAAATAGGCAGCATGTCGAGCCGCATTGCATTTCTTGTAGTGCACCTTGCAATAATTGTAGTGACTCAAGCCTGACGGTGCACGACATAAATAGGGGGAAGTTTTTATCATTAGAGTCGTTCTCTTTAAGTCTTTCGTGTTAAGGCCGACTCGGATAATTGGCCTTTCATCCGCAGATTGCGCAGATTACGCAGATGCCAAAGCGCCACAGGCGCGACCCATAATAGCCTGGAGTTTCAAGCCCAGGCGAAGGGCGAAGATAAACAGGAGAGGGCTGAAGGTCCGATCCA
>CAYWYC010000143.1:0-11610 GCA_964462565.1 uncultured Candidatus Sumerlaeota bacterium
CAATATCTCATCCTGGGGTAAGCCCCCAGGTTTATGATCATCAAAATAACGTTTCAGTGCTGTAAGCACGTTCAAATTGGGGCGCGCTTACAGCGCTTGTTTTTTTGCGGTCCTGGTCCTGGGGTTCCGCTTCCTTTGGGCGCTCCACCCCAGGCTATTATAAATCGCGCTTTCAGCGCTGAAAAAGATGATCAATGAATGTGTCTTTATGTATGTTACAGCTCCATCGTCCGTAGCAGAAATTTCCAGGATGATGAGTGAATTCTATTGAACCCAACGCCCCTCACGGGGCTGACTAGGAACATGCAAGCCTTTCAAAAATTCCGACAAATGGCTTGTTGGCAAAGCATCTTGGAGCCGTTCCCGATTCTTTGTCCTGCTCTCCCTTCAGTGTGACACAAAAAAGGGCGAGGCGTGGGCCAGGAGCTGGACGTCCTGAAGGGTGCCTTCGCCTTCGGCGGTGACGCTGTACCATTCGGGATCGGGCGAAAAGAATGGCGCGCATAATTGCAGGCGCGCGCTCCGTGCGTTGACGTCCTGCCATTCCACGGGTTCACCATTGCGCAAAAGGCAGACCCGCCGGATCGTCCGTGCCGATGCCAGTTCGACTTCCACCTCCACCGCATCCCCTACTTTCATGATCTCCCCCATCGGCTTGCCCTGCATGGTGGCCCAGATGGCGAGTTTGCCATTGGAGCAGGCTATCGTCCGGCGTTCGCGCAGGCAATTCCATACAGCTTCCGGGCTGATCTCAGGCACCCAGAAGCCCGTCAGGCCGAAATGATTCGGACCGACACCGCCGCAATGATCCGTGCCGGCCACCAGCCCCATTTTGGCTCCGCAGTTCAGGAAGTTTGTCGGGAAGCGGGGGTGCTTGTCCTGCTGGATGCCCTGGCCCATCATGGCATTACCACGACACTGCATCGACTCCATGCAAAGTTCCAGCTCGGGATCATGGGTGTCCACCGTTTCAGGATCGAGCACCGAGGGCTTCCAGTAGGTATTGCCGTGATAGTGGCGGAAAGCATAGACCGATCCCGCGGGGAAGTGCTTCTTGATTTCGCGATAGATCAGGTCACGGGAACGAACCGTCATGACGATGGCGCGCAAGCGTTCCATGACCTCACGGTCGATGCTGTAGAAATTGGTATGGTGTCCGGGCACGATGCCGGGTTCGCAGCCATAGATGGGGACGCATTCCTTACCGGCCTCGGCCTCCAGCATGTCCCAGTGCCAGGTGCATTCGCTTTCGCTCATCATGGGCAAGTGTTCGGTCAGCGCCAGAACCTTGCAGCCCAATACGTCGCGCTGAAAACGGATGACCTCCTCGGGCGATCCGTCGTTGGCGCTCATGCACTTGGAATAGGCGGAGTGCGCGTGGATGTCGCCCCATATAAGTTGCAGATCATCGGGCGCGCTTTCCAGGGCTTCGGGGTTTGCGCCGGGATGGTCCGTTGGTGGAAATTGCATATAAAGGCCGCGCCGGTTTTCGGGAAAAAGCGGCGCTTCCAGTCCTTTGTCGGGATCCGCCTCAAAGAGTTCGACACGTGGATTCAGCAGACGATGGGGTGCGCTCATCCGGGGGCTGGGCCCAAGTTCCGATTCCAGGCTGCGCCCGGCTTCCTGGTCAATACATGGCTGAAAACAGAGGGCCTTGTCTTTTGTCCAAACCAGCGCGTATCCGGTATCAGGCAGGCCGATGGAGGGGCTCAGCCGAACGGGCTCGCTCCAGTTTCCTGCCGTCTGACGCATGCCCCAAACATCCCAGCCAAAGGTCTTGGTCCCGCGAAAACGAAACCAGAGCCAGGACACGATCATGCCGTCGGGCGTGGGTAAGAGACGCGGTTGCAGGGGCGGCATATTGGTGTCGCGCCGTTTCATGCCGCCGGGATAAACATAGTCGCAAAATGCCTCCCGCGGGATAGCCAGGTTGCCGCGAGATGTGCCGGGAGCCGGACGAATCTCATCCTGTTCGGTATCATACACCCATGCAAAAAGACTCCGGTGTCCGCCGATAAACTCATTAAAACCCCATCGGGGTGATGCCTCATGGGCGATCCAGAGGAGGCCCGATTGGGAGTTCCAGGCCATGTCGGCATGGAGGTTCATGTCATCGGCGGGGGGAATAGCCAGTTTGCGTCCCTTGCCGGAAGGCTCGATCAGGTGAAGCCGGAGTTCGTAGCAGTCGTCTTCAGCGTTCCAGCCTTCTACGATCAAGGCCAACCGCTCCCCCATCGCCACCAGTTTCGGATGCATCCCCTCCAGACGTTGCAGCACTTTGCCGGTGGCATCCATCAGCAGGACAAAACGACCGTCGGCTTCATCGATTTCACAGGCGCAGAATAGTTGGCTGCCGCAGAATGCCACCGCCGGAGCCAGAAGAATCTTATCGCTTTCCTTCAGTATCTTGGTCGAATTTTCCGCAAAAAGTTGGAAACGCCATTTGCCATCGGTTTTTGCGGTCCAGCAGACGACGGGGTCGTCAGTTTCTTCACGCGGGATGGCAGGGCCATAGAGCCTGTCGGCTTCGCAAAGGATTTCGGGCTTGTCCGCGCTTGCCTCGCGAACCAGAACGACAGACCTGCCGATCCCTCCCGGACGCACTTCCATCCATTCATCCAGGCTCTTGTCGGCTTGCAGCGCAAAGCGTTCGCCGGGCAGTTCCTTGTCCTGCAAAAAATCATCATCCGAACCCGTGCGCTTAATGCTCGCCATATACCAACCCGTGCGATCACACCCCGCCGCGCATTCCCAGCCCTTCTCCAGCACCACCCATGATTTACCCATCGGAAAATCTCCTCTTTGGCATTGTATCAGAGCAAAGTATAGGCACGGAGCGAAGATTATGCAAAGGCAAATTGATCAGAAAACGCCCAGTACAGATTAAGCCTCAATTCTAACCTGAACGTTTTGCCCAATATGCGGCAAAAGTAAATGGTCATTTTAGCAAAGCTCATACTTGCAATTTATTCCATATTCCCCATAATAGAATAGAGGGAACAGAACGGACCAATTACGGTATCCATGGCTGAGGGCATCCTGATATTTAAGCGGGGAGCGTATATGTTGGGGGATTCAAGGCTCTGTTTAATAATAGATTACCGGATAAATCAGTCTTTATTCAGTCCCCTCTTTTGCGATAATCCAAATCAAAATAATAAAAAGAAAGCCGTACCAAAGGGATATGCGTTATGACACAAGGACAAGATCCTGAACCTGTAAGCCAACCCGATACCCCCCAATACATTGTGGGAATCGGCGCTTCCGCCGGGGGCCTGGAAGCGATCGCTGCCTTTTTTGAAAACATGCCCCCCAAAAACAACTTCAGTTTTGTGGTTATTCAGCATCTTTCCCCCGACTACAAGAGCATGATGGTGGAACTGCTCTCCAAACGCACCGATATGCGCGTGCAGCGCGCGGAAGATGGAATGCCGCTGAAGAAATCGACTATTTATCTCATTTCTCCGAAGAAGAATCTGGAAATCGTTAGTGGCCGCCTTTCCGTGACAGACCAGCATCACAACGACCTGCCTAATTTGCCCATCGATATTTTCCTGCGATCCCTGGCCCATGATCAGGGCGAGAAGGCCATCGCCATCATTCTGTCCGGCACCGGCAGCGACGGCACACGTGGCGTACGCGCCGTAAAGGAATCGGGCGGGATGGTCATGGTGCAAAGCGAGGAATCGGCCAAGTTCGACGGCATGCCCCGGGCCGCTATTTCCACGGGCCTGGTGGATTATGTCCTGAGTCCGGAAAAAATGCCCGAGGAGTTGCAGAAGTTCGTCGAGCATCCTTCACTGGCCGGAAGTGAAAATTCCCGGGATAATATTGACAAAGACAAACCGGCCATGGAGAACCTTTTCGGGATTCTTCACAGTCAATGCAATATTGACTTTACCCATTACAAACAGAACACGGTGAACCGCCGTATTGACCGGCGCATGTCGGTCAACCAGATCAACGATATCGATGAGTATGTCCAACATATCTACAGCCATCCGGCAGAAGTCCAGGCGCTTTGCCGGGAACTCCTGATCGGGGTCACCCGTTTTTTTCGGGACCGCGAAGTATGGGACAAGTTGCAGAAGGAATTCCTGCCCGAGCTTATCCAGAATGCCGAGGGCAATGAAATGCGCTTCTGGGTGGCTGGTTGCTCAACAGGAGAAGAGGCCTATACTCTCGCGATTGTCACGTGTGAGGTTTGCGAGGAGTTGGGGGTCAGCCCGGACTTCAGAATCTTTGCCACCGATATTGATCGCCACGCCATCCAGCAGGCGGGGCTTGGAATTTATCCGGAAAGTATCGCGGCTGATGTGGATAATCATCTGCTGCAAAAATATTTTTATCGCCGCCGGGACAGCTACCAAGTCAGCCGGAACCTGCGGGAAAAAATAGTCTTTGCCCAGCACAACATCATCAAGGATCCCCCTTTCACGAACATCAGCATGCTCACATGCCGAAATCTGCTGATATATCTGCAGCCGGTATTGCAGCAAAGGGTGATCGAACTTTTTGACTTCTCCCTGCTTCCCGACGCGCTGCTGATGCTTGGAACGAGCGAGACGGTATCCGAGGTGTCTAACCGGCTGATTCCGCTTGATTCCAAATCGCGGATTTATAAAGCCCGTGGCAGCCGACGCCATACCATGCAGAGCAGCGTTATGGCTGGAAACACAGAGGTGCGTGATAGAAGTGATGACAGTTCGAACCAATTATCTGATTCTTCTTCGTCAATGTCAGCCCCACGTTTTCGACGCCGCTATGAGGAGCAGATTCTTGAGCGATTTTTGCAGACGGCGACGGAAGCCTACCTTCCTCTTGCGGTGATTGTAAACGAAAGTCTTGAGGTGTTGCATGTCATAGGGGATTCTTCGGGCTATTTCAAACTGCCTTCCGGCAAGGCCACCAACAACATCGGAAAAATGGCGATCCAGGAATTGGCGATTCCTTTGGCCACGGGAATCCAAAAAGTTTTTGACCAGGGCAAGGAGAAGAAATTTTCCAATATCCGGATTCAGGAAAACGAGGGAAAAAAGAATATCACCCTCCTTATCAAACCTTTGCCCTGCAAGAAAACCCAGGAGCCCCTGGTGGCGGTTTTTATCCGCGAGATGGAACAGACACCCTCCCGCGAAGGAGAAGAAGAGGTTAAATCTTACGATGTGAGCGAAGAAGCCCAGCAGCGCATTCGCGACCTGGAGCAGGACCTTCAGTTCACCCAGGAAAACCTGCAAGCAACCATCGAAGAACTGGAAACCTCCAACGAAGAACTTCAGGCCACAAACGAAGAACTCCTCGCAAGTAACGAAGAACTCCAAAGCACCAATGAGGAACTCCAGTCGGCCAATGAAGAACTCCACACCGTCAATGCCGAATACCAGTCCAAGATCATTGAATTGACGGAGCTCAACAATGACGTGGATAACCTGATGACCGCCTCGAAAATCGGCAAACTGCTGATCGATGAGAATAAGGATATTCGGCGTTTTTCTCCGGAAGTGAAGAATATCTTTGATGTGATCGACCGGGATATCGGCTGCCCCATCAGCCGGCTGGGCCATCACATGATCGACATTGACTTCCTGGAAGCCGTGGATAAAGTTCTCAATGAAAACCGGATGCTGGAAAAAGAGGTGGAAACCGAAAACGGGGACTGGTATCTCATGCGCATCGTGCCCTACCAGATCGCCCCTGAGACCTACGCCGGAGCCGTCTGCGCCTTTATCAATATCACCGAGCAGAAAAAGGCCCAGGCCGAATTGGTAGAAAATGAAGCTCGGCTGAAAAACATGGCGCAGCTGGCCAAGGTGGGCAGTTGGAATTATGATGTCAACAGCCGTGTTCTGAAATGGTCGGACGAAGTTTTCAAAATCTTCGAGTTGGACTCTGATTCTGCACCTTCTCTCGGAGCGATGCTGCGCTATTTCCTGCCGGATTATCGCGCTGCCGTCAATGACGCCTTCGACCGTGCCATTGACCAGAGTAAGTCCTTTGACATTGTGGCGCAGATCGCCAATGGAACGGGCCGCCGTCCCTGGATCCGGATCATAGGAAGCAGTGTTTCCTCCAACGGCAAAACCACGGAACTCAAGGGAGCAATCCAGGATATCAGCGAGCTGAAAAACTACCAGACTGATCTGCTCGAGAGCGAAAAAAATACCGACAGCCTGATGCATCTCGTTCCGGCGGGCCTCTTTCTTTATCAATACGAGAAAGACACCGACTCACTTATTCTGATCGATGGCAATAAAGAAGCGGCAAACATCACCGATCTGGACATCGCCAAAAACCAAAATCGCGATTTCACGGAAATATGGCCTAATACCAAAGACAGCGATTTCCTGAACGCCCTGCTCGAAACGGCAAGGACCGGGAAAACCTTTCATACCGACCAATACCAATATGAGGATAATCAGGTAAAGGGCGTCTATCGCATCAATGCCTTCAAACTCACGGGAAACCGCCTGGCCGTCAGTTTCGAAAACATTCAGGAAAAGCAAAAAATCCTCGACCAACTCGCCGAAACCCGCGAAATGCACCGATATCTCTTTGAAAACATGAGCCAGGGCGTTGTATATCATGATGATTCCGGCCAGATTATCGCCGCCAATCCCGCCGCTGCAGAAATCCTGGGCCTTTCCCTGGATGAGCTTATGGGCAAAACATCTTACGACCCACGCTGGCGGGCGATTTCCGAAGACGGTACAGAACTGAAGGGGGATGAACATCCCGCCATGATCGCCTTGCGCACCGGCAAGAGAGTCATGGGGCACGTTCTCGGGGTGTACCATCCCAAGCGTCAGGAGACGCGCTGGATCAGGGTCAACGCCTTTCCAAGATTTGACGCCGACGATGGAAGCATCAGACAGATATTTGTGACCTTTGAAGATTTTTCGGAAGAGAAAAAGGCAGCCATGCATTGATCGCCTGAACAGGGCCACCTGTTTCAAAGAACGCTGCTGTTGGGACATAAAGTAATCAGGAGCAGAAGACAAGAGAATGAGCAACCAGAAAAAATCATCCGGTGATAAAAAGGGCAATACTCCTAATCCGCAAAATGAGCATCCCGATGTAAATGAATCATCTTCCGAACTCAAGGCGGCGCTGGAAGCCCTTCAGCAGCACCAGGAAGAACTGGAATTCCAGATCGGAGAACTCCAGCAGTCGCAAGACCACCTGGAAGAAAGCCGTGGCCGTTTTTACGAACTTTTCCACAATGCCCCCGTGGGATATATTACCGTTGATTCCAAAGGCCTGATCCATCAGGCAAATCATACCTTTGTGGAAATGCTGAAAACCACGCCGGAAGCCCTCTCTTATAAGCCTCTTTCGCGTTTCCTGACAAATGACAGCAGGGACATTTTTCTTTCACGCTTCAACAGTTTTTTCCGAAACCCCGAAAACAAACAGATGGAACTGGCCTTTCGGGATATGGAAAAACAAATGATCTTCACACAGATAGAAGGTACCTGGAAACTCTCTGAAAAACCTGAAGAAGAAAAAAAGGAGGAAAGCGAACTATTCCTCATAGTCCGGGACATCACCTGGCATAAAGTAGTGGAAAAAGAAAAGTTGGAGACAGAAAGCCGTTTCCAGTACATATTCGACCAAACCTCCGACGCCATTTTTTTGCATGATCTGGAAGGTAGAATATTTGAAGCCAACGAAACAGCCGTCAAGCGCCTTGGATACAGCCGGGAAGAACTAAACCGGATGACACCCCGGGATGTTGCCGCCGAAGAAATTCGCGACAAAATAAAGGGACGGCTGCAAACGATACGCGAAAAGGGTAGCGCCGTCTTCGAAACGGTTCATATGACCAAGTCCGGCGCCCGGATCCCCACCGAAGTCAGTTGCCGCCTCATCAGACACCAGGGCCGGGACGTGGTCTGCACGGTTGCACGGGATCTTTCCGAACGACTGAAGCAGCACGAGCAGATGCGCAAAAATGAAGAGCGCTTCAGGCTGCTGGCCGAAAACATGCCTGTCATGATCAACGCCATTAACGCAGAGGGAACCTTTTCTTTCTGGAACCGCAAGTGTGAAGAAATCACCGGCTACTCGCGGGAAGAAATGCTCGATAATCCCCAGGCCATGGAAAAGATCTACCCAAGTGCCGAACTCCGCAATAAACACCGCTCCGACTGGCAAGCCCATAACAAACATTTCGTCGATTATGAAACAGAACTGATCGACAAAAGCGGAAAAAGTCATATTGTTCTCTGGACGAATCTTCCTCCGGAACTGGCTTTCGAGGAAAACATATTCTGGGCCGTTGGTATTGATGTGTCGGACCTGCGCAAGTACCAGGATGAACTCGTCCGGAATCGCGATAATCTCGAGACAACCTTACGCTCAATTGGTGACGCCGTTATTACAACCGACACCCAGACACGGATCGTTGCCATGAATCCCATAGCCGAAATACTGACCGGGTGGACGGAAAAAGAGGCCCAAAACAAACTGCTGGAAGAGGTCTTTGATATCACCAACACGCCCAGCGGGGAAAAAGTCAGCTGTCCGGCAAAGCGCGCCCTGGAAAAGGGAAGAATCGTCGGACTGGCGAACCATACCACCCTTCGAGCCAAGGATGGCAAACATCGACAAATTGCCGACAGTGCGGCGCCAATTGAAAACCGACATGGCCTTATCACAGGCGTCGTTTTGGTATTCCGCGATGTCACCGAAGAGTACCGTGTACAGGAAGAGCTCCATTTCCAGTCCCGAATCCTGAACCAGATTCGGGATATGGTTATTGCAACCAATCTGGAAGGGCACATCAACTATGTCAACAATGCGGAATGCGAAATGCTCGGCCATTCCCGTGAAGAAATGATAGGCAAAAACTTTCACATGCTCGGGGATAACAAAGATATTGGCGCCACCCAGGACGAAATCATGCAGACCCTGAAGGAAAATGGTGAATGGCGAGGCGAAGTGGCAAATTACACGGCCAAAAATGAAGAAATCCTGCTGGATGCCCGTATAGAAACGATTTACGACGAAGAAGACAACCCCTTGGGTTATGTTGGCGTCAGTACTGATATTACCGCCAGAAAAAAAGCGGAAGCCGCCCTGAAGCAAAGTGAAGAACGGCTTGAGTCCATCCTTAATTCCATATATGACGCCGTTTTTTCCGTTGATCTCAACAGCGGAGAATTGATCCTGGCCAATGCCATGATCGAACGCATTTTCGGCCGCCCCCAGGAAGATTTTTATCAAAACCCGAAACTCATCGAAGAAATGGTCCATTCCGAAGACGCGGCTCAAATAGAAAAAAGAAAACGCCAGCTTTATGAAAATCTGGAAGCGGAATGGACTTATCGTATTGTGCGCCCAAGCGGCGAAGTAAGATGGGTTTCCGATCGCGCGCGCTTTATTACCGATGCGTCCGGGAAGGGATTGCGCATCGATCGGATGTTTACCGACATCACGGATCACAAAAAGGCGGAAGAGGAACGCGAGAAGCTGAACCTGCAGATTCAACAGACGCAAAAACTGGAAAGCCTGGGCGTTATGGCCGGAGGAATCGCTCATGACTTCAACAATATTCTCATGGCTATTCTGGGACATTCCGATCTGGCATTGACAGAATTGCCCGCCATGTCACCGGCGCGGGAAAGCATCCGCGAAATTGAAAGCGCCTCACGTCAGGCGGCCGATCTTTGTCGCCAGATGCTCGCCTACTCCGGAAAGGCCTCCATAGTCATCGAGGAAATCAATCTGGCCGAACTGGTCAGCGAAATGGCGCACCTTCTCAAGACTTCCATATCCAAGAAGGCGATCCTGAATCTGAATATCGAAAACGACATCCTGCCCGTAAATGGAGATGCCAGCCAGATAAGACAGATTGTGATGAACTTGATTATCAACGCGTCCGAGGCCATCGGCAACCGCAGTGGCAGCATTACCATAACCACTGGCATTACCAAGTGCGACAAACAGTATCTCAAGGAGACATACCTGGCCGACCAATTGCTCCCGGGGACCTATGTCCACCTGGAAGTATCGGACACAGGATGCGGCATGGACGCGGAAACGCAGCAGCGTATCTTCGAGCCTTTTTTCACGACCAAGTTTACCGGTCGCGGTCTGGGGCTTGCGGCGGTGCTGGGCATAGTGAAATCTCATCATGGGGCCATGAAGTTGTATAGTGAACATGGCAAGGGGACCACTTTCAAAATACTGCTTCCCGCTTTGCTGGTTTCCAAACAAAAAATGTCCGAACAAAAAGATGATGACGCATCATGGCGAGGCAAGGGACAGGTTCTGCTCGTTGATGACGAACCGGGCTTGCGGGCATTGGGCCAGAGGATGCTGAAGCGTCTCGGGTTCGAGGTTTTGACTGCCGAAGACGGGCGGCAGGCGCTTGATCTTTTTCGAGAAAAACAGGATGAAATCGCATGCATTCTCCTGGACCTGACCATGCCGCACATGGATGGCGTAGAGACCTATCAGGAATTGCGTCGCATTAACCCCCGCGTCCAGGTCGTGTTGGCCAGCGGCTATTCGGAACAGGATATTTCCGCCCGCTTTGCGGGAAAAGGTCTTGCCGGAGTCATCCAGAAGCCTTATGATATGAAAAAGTTGCGAACAACTCTAAGAAAAGCCATTGAGAGGGCAGGCAAGGAAGCCTGATAATATTTTCGAGAAAGAAAGTGAAGACATGAAAACGAGTTTTATAATGATACTGATCAGCGCGATATCGATTCTGGGAATGGTATCGCTTGGCATGGCCGCTGAAGAAGCGGACACATCGGACCCAATCCGAATTCTGCCACTGGGGGACTCCATTACCCAGGGCGGGAAAAAAGATCGCGAGGAATACACCTATCGCTGGCCCCTCTTCAAAATGTTGAAAGACGAAGGCTATAATTTTGACTTTATCGGCTCCATGGACAAGGGCCTTCACAAAGACGCGGAATGGCCCGAGTACAAGGGCGAAAAATTCGACATGGACCACGAAGGCCACTACGGTTGGAAGACTGACAAGGTCCGCGAGAACCTCGCCGAGTGGATGAAAAGTTATCCCGCGCCGCCCGATATCGTCCTGATCCACCTCGGCACGAATGACCAGAAGGCAGGCGATTACGAAAACAAGATCGCCAAACCTCTCAAACAGATCATCGAGATGCTGCGTGAGAAGAATCCCGAAGTGGTTGTCTTGGTGGGACACCTCAACTTCACTGGCGGCAAGGCGGTTGAGATTCGCGAGATCGTCCAGAAAATGATCGACGAAACCACAACGGAAAAATCCCCGGTCATTGCCGTGCATCACTATGAAGGCTTCAACGCCAACCCCCAACATCCCGAAACTGACACCTTTGATTGGGCACACCCCAATCCGTCGGGTCAGGAGAAAATGGCGAAAAAGTGGTTCGAGGCCATGAAGCCCTATCTGGATAAAATGTCGGGGGAATAATTCCCTTCTCATACAAGTCAAACGTCCCGTCCTATAATAGCATGGAATTTCAAGCCCCGGGTTTCGGGTCAATTTTGAATAGAGGGCTGAAGGTGTGATCCAAGATCCTGCATGTTTTTTTATGGGTCGGGCCTTCAGCCCTCCTTGCTTATATTTGACCTTCCCTGGGGTTAAAACCCCAGGCT
>CAYWYC010000144.1:0-11609 GCA_964462565.1 uncultured Candidatus Sumerlaeota bacterium
GTTTCGTGGCCTTTTTCGGAGCAGCTGTGATCGTGGCGGACCATGCGGATGTCGGTACCGTAGATGTCGCGGATGATTTCGCCGGTGATTTCGCTGGTGGGATGGACGACGACTTTGCGGTTGACGCAGATGACGGTATCGACAATGTCGGAAACGAAGCCCAGATCGTGGGAAACCATGATGACGGGAATATTTTTACTGAGATTTTTCAGGATTTCCAGCAGGCGCTTTTCCACGGCGGCGTCGATGTTGGCAGTGGGTTCGTCGAGCAGGAGCAGCTGGGGCCGACAGGCCAGAGAACGGGCGATCAGAACCCGCTGTCGCTGCCCACCGGAAAGGTCGGAAAATAACTTGCGCCCGATATCTTCCAGGTTCATCTGGTCCAGGGCTTCTTCCGCGGCCTGGCGGTCGTCTTTCGTATAGCGTCCTCCGGGCGTCTGGCCGAGACGTCCCATCAGCACGACATCCATTACGCCGATTGGAAACTTGGGATCGAAATGCATGTGCTGGGGGGTGTAGCCGATGCGATCGCGCACGGTTTCGGGGGATTCTCCAAAGACATGGATCGACCCCCGGTCCGGCTTGAGCATGCCCAGCATCAATTTGAGAAGGGTGGTTTTACCGCCGCCATTGGGGCCCACTACGCTGGCAAATTGGGGACCGGTAATTCTCAGGCTCACATCGCGCAGCACGGGTGCTTTGTTATAGGCGAAATTGACCTTTTCAAGCTGAACAACAGGCGGATCCTGGGCAGACATTACAGAGCCTCTTCGATTTCGTCAGCGATTTTTTGCAGGTTGGAAAGCACATCAGGTTCAAGCGGATCGAGCCGCACCACGGCGCCATTGATAGCGGAAGCCACGGCCCGGGCGCTTTTCTGGTCGAACTGCGGCTGGACGAAAAGAATCTTTACCTTGGCGGCGCGCGCGTCTTTGATCAGACGATTCAACTGACGCGGAGTGGGCGCTTTTCCTTCGATTTCGACGGATCTTTGCCGGAGCTTAAAGGCATCGGTAAAATAGCCGAAGGCGGGATGAAACACATAGACCCTGCTGCCGGCATAAGGTTTGAGCTGTTTGGACAAACGCTCCTGGACCTGGTTGATTTCTTCAATCAAATTCTTGAGCCGTTCATCGATGGCCTCGGCTTTTTCAGGCATGATTTCGCCAAGGGCTGAGGCCGTATTCCGCGCCATGATTTTCAGATTATCGGTTGACAACCAGACATGGGGATCCAGGTGTTCGTCTTCATGTTCGTCCTCATTTTCGTCTTCGTCGTGCGCCTCGTCGTGCCCGGCGGCATGATCGTGATCGCCATGATGCTCTTGGCCATCTTCATCATCCGGCTTGCCATGTTCATGATCATGGGTTTCATCCATGGCGCGACGGTTGATGCCCTTGGTGCTGTCGATGATTTGCAGGTCGGGATAGGTCCGGGCGATGCGCTTGATGTAGGCATCCTCGAAGGACGCACCCACGGTCAGATACAGTTCGGCTTTGGCGAGATCAACCATCTGGCGGGGCGTAGGTTCATAGACATGAGGGCTTTTTCCCGGCGGAACCATGAGATGCACCTCTACCGCGTCGGGAACCAGCCTTTCGACCAGCCATTTTTGCGGCGGAATGGTGACAAAGACCTTGATCGGACTGGTATTATCCTGCGCATACCCATTTCCGGCAAAAATACTGATCACCAAAACCAGGCAGACCAACCAGAGGAAAGTGGTCTTTGCATATTCTCTATGATTCTTTATGATCATGAGCGCCTTGTCCAGCCATCATGAGCTGCATGGCAACACAACTTTTGCATTCTTCCAGTTTTTTATCCTGGGGCAGTGATTCCCAGAAATTTGCCTGACCCGCGTCAAGCGTCCCCTTGCCCTTGCAAAGAGGACAAATCCCGTCGAGCGCCGCCTTCAGCGCCATTCGAATAAACTCGGAACGGTTCGGCATATCGGACAGGGCTTCCGCCATTGCCTCATCCACCTTAAAAGTAATTATATCCTGTTTTTTCTTCTCCATGTCATTTACCCCCACGGTAAAATCTAGATCATCCTAATAAAATATAATACCCTTTTCTCAGAGGGCATGCCATTTAAATGTTGTGCATACCTTGCAAAATTTGGGATTTGATACAGGAATCCGCGATTTTTTAAAAAGTGGTGAAAACAACGTCTTCGCCGGCCTGGATACGGTGGACACCTTCGGGTACTACGAAAAACCCGATGGCCTCGCTGAGCGCCGCCAGATGACCCGCTCCGTGGTATTCGACCGGTTCCACTTCCATCTCGCAGTCACCATCGGTATTGACGGGCCAGGCGGACACACGGGCGGGGACATATTCAACGCGTTCGGCGTCTTCCCGCTCAAAATCCCGGAACAGGCGCAGGCGGTAATAATCATGTTCCACCACTTCGGGACTGTCGGGCATGAAACCGTTGAGCCAGTTGATGGCGCGGACGACAAAAAGGTGGAAGGCGATATAGGCGGATACGGAATTGCCTGGAAGTCCGAAGGCAAAGCAGGAATTCAGGGCCGCGAAAAGGGTGTTCTTGCCGGGTTTGAGGGCCACATTATTGAAGTGCATTTCAAAGCCCGATTTTGCGAGGGCTTCGGGAACAAAGTCCGATGTACCTGATGAGATTCCACCGCTGATGACGATGATGTCGGCCTTCTTGCAGGCGCCCTTGATGGCGCGGGTGGTGAGATCCAAGTCGTCCTTCACCGTTTTCTGCTGGACCACGTCCACATCGTATTCTTCGGCCAGGGCGGAGATCATGGGACCGTTTACATTGATGACCTTGCCCTTTTCCAGTTCATCTGGAGTATCGACGAGTTCATCGCCCGTGGAGATGATAGCGATCTTGAGTCGGCGGCGGACGGGGATTTCGGTAATGCCGCAGGCAATGAGGTTGCCGACTTCGACGGCGCCGATCTCGCCCGGGGTCAGGACGCGTTCACCTTTCTTTATGTCGGAGGCCTTGCGGCTGATATTGCAGTCGCCAGGCATCTTGAGAACCTTGACCGTCTCGCCATCCACTTCGACGTTTTTGGTGGGGATCACGCAGTTGGATCCCGAGGGCAGGGCCGATCCTGCCGCAACCTGAAAGGCGGAACCGGGGGTGAGGCGTTTGCGGGTGGTGGTTCCGGGGAGAACTTCGCCGCGAAGTTTGTAGTTGTCTGATTTGTCTCCATCGCTGATTACATAGCCGTCGCAGAGGGCACGATCGAATGGGGGCAGGTCAAGTTTTGAATTCTGGTCCTTCACCAAAAGGCGATTGACCGCCTTGTTCACGGGAATGGTTTCATCGGCGGGAGAAACGCGGGAAATGTGCGTGTCGATCAATTCGAATGCTTCGGCCAGGGAAATCATGGGCTGCCCTTTCATAAATATTGGAATATGGAAGACAATATCGTATATAATAAAAATCGTAAAAAGCGCTATTGCTTACAGATGAGATTATGCTCAAAACATGGGGCAAGCGCAAGGATTAGGAAGCGTTTTCAAAAGTTTTTTTCCGGGTCATCAGGACGATAGACGAAAAGGAGCCCCCATGGCGCAGCGTCAATACGATCCCGATAATGTACGCTACATCAAGATTTCGAACGAGCAGGACTGGGATACGCGTTTTTCCAGCAAGGAGAGAGAAGTGCTGCGCAAGATTAATTTGCGCGTTACGGCGGAACCCTCGCTCGAGGGAATCATGGATTTCCTCTTTGATGAAACCTGCAACATGATGCCCTGCGACCGCATCGGCCTGGCCTTTCTGGAGGAAAACCAGCGGCGCGTGACTTCGCATCTGGTGCGGGCGCTTTATGAGCCGATCCACCTGAAGAAAGGCTACACCCAGGACATCCGCGACAGCTCGCTCGAGCCGATACTGGCGGGTAACGAAATCCGGATTATCCGGGATTTGCAGCATTACAGCGCGGAAAACCCCGACAGTGTCTCGACCCGTCTGATCCTGCGCGAAGGCGTGCGGTCCAGCATGACCTGTCCGCTGGTAGTGGATGGACGGCAGGTGGGATTTTTCTTCCGGAGTTCCCGGCATGTCAATGCCTATCAGGATCATGATGTGGATCTCTTTGCGGCGGTCGCCCATCGGCTGAGCCAGGCCGTGGAAAAAGCCCATATCATTGAACTGCTGCAGGAAGCCAACCAGGCCTATACGGAGATGCTGGGCTTTGTGGCGCATGAACTGAAGAGCCCTATCGCCTCCATGGTCATGGACGCCGATATCCTGAACACGGGCTACCTGGGCCAGTTGGAGCCGGCGCAGAAAAAGAAGATCGAAGGCATGATGCACAAGGGGAAATACCTGCTCGGGCTGATTTCCGACTACCTGAACCTGGCCAAGATGGAACAGAGCGACTTTGAGCCAGAATTCGAGAAGGGCGTGGATTTTCGAAATGAGATTATCGAGCGGACGTTGGATATGCTGAAGCCGCAGCTGCACAAAAAGAAGATGGTGGTATGCGATGAGGTGGATTGCGAGCTGCCGCTGCTGGAGTGTGACCCGAACCTGATGCAGGTGGTGATGACGAACCTGACAAGCAACGCCATCAAGTACGGCAAGGAAGGCGGACACATCATCATGCGGGGGCATTATGGCGACGACCGTTTGCGCGTATCGGTATGGAACGAGGGGCCCGGTTTTGGCGAGTCGGCGCGCTCGAGTTTGTTCCGGCGTTTCTCGCGCCTGAAAGATCCCGAACTGAAAAAAGAAAAAGGCACCGGCCTGGGACTCTACAACACCTGGCGCATCATCCAGGCCCACGGCGGCCGCATCGCAGCCGATTCGGAAAAAGGCAAATGGGCCGAATTCCGCTTCCACATCCCCCAACCCCCGGGACCGCGGCAGGCAAATGCCAAAAACAAATGAGATTATTTCAAAAGGCGCGGGTCGAAACGAAAGACACTCGCTTCGCCAATAGAAATCTTTGCGAAGTCGGGATGCCGCGGATTAATGATATAATTGGTTTCGATCTGTACGATGGAACTGGGCACAGGTGGAATCTGGGGCCGGGTCAGCATCCCAATCACTTGGCAGGTCTGCAAAGTTTACTTGCCTGCATAAAGGGGGCCCTGGTTCGTTGCCAGGATTCCGCGCGAAAAAAGGCGTCAGCAAGCCGACGCACTCCATGATTTGTCCCCATTGTATTTCCAGTTGTGATATTCTCTCAGGCCCCAGAGCCGTCCATCTAAAAAGAATGCCCCTTTAAATCCCGGATGCAAGTTCGTATTGCTAAAAAAGCGGGGTGGGATTATGATGGGCGGCTGTATTGATTTGTCTGAAAGGAAGCATGGTATTATGTTGCGGGTCTTGTTGTTGAAGCCGAAGGCGCGTTTGAAAACGATTGCGAAATTGAATCCGATTATGTTCCTGGAACCCCTGGAGCTGGGCTATTTGGCGGCGGGCGTTTCGCGGGAGCATGAGGTGCGGATTCTGGACCTGCGTCTGTCGCGTCGGCCGCAATCGACGCTGAAAAAGACGCTCAAAGATTTCCAGCCCGACGTGGTCGGCATCTCGGGCTATACCCATGAGGTGGATGTGGTGCTGGACATGGCGGGGATGATCCGGCAGCAATGTCCGCAGGCAAAAGTCGTCGTTGGCGGTCCCCATGCGAGCGTGCTGCCTGAAACTTTTAACGACACCCGCGTGGATGCGATTATTCGCGGAGAAGGGGCGTTGCCCTTTGGCAAACTGGTTGACCGATTGGCCGCGGGCGAGGAAGGTTTCGACGAGATTGAAAACGTGCTGGTCCCCGGTGAGAAGTTCGCCCCGGAAACACTGGAGAAGATGCCGCTGTATCCGGATCTGGACGAGCTGCCTTTTCCGCGTCGCGACTTGTGGGATGCTAATCTTTATCAGTGCATCTGGCCCACGGAAGATCACAAGGACTGGGAAACGATTTTCCCCAAGGTCGGCATGATGCGGACTTCTTTCGGCTGCTGCATGGAATGTTCGTTTTGTGTGGTGCCCATGCTTTGCGGCCGCAAGCACATGAAACGCACGCCCGAGCTGGTGGCCGATGAAGTGGCGTCCATTGAAGCGGATCACATCTATTTTTGCGACGATGAAACGTTTCTCGATCCGAAGCATGCGGCGGCTGTGGCGAGCGCAATTGAAGCCCGGGGCATCAAGAAGCGCTACTTTGCCTGGGCACGCACCACCACGGTGAACCGGCATCCCGAACTTTTCGATCAGTGGCGCAGGATCGGCCTGGATTGTGTTTTTCTGGGCTTGGAAGCGGTGAGTGACGACGAACTCAAGGCCATCCACAAGCACTCCACCATTGCCGATAATGAACGCGCCCATCATGTTCTGCGCGAAATGGGGATTGCCGTGCAGGGCGGATTTATGGTGAACGCGTCGTTTACGAAGGCCGATTTTCAGCGCCTGCGCGATTACATCAAGCAGATGGAACCGGCGCAGCTGACCTTTACCGTTTATACGCCTTCGCCCGGAAGCCCGGCCTGGTATGAGGAGCGGAAGCATTATATCTGCAAGCCCTTTCCGTTGCACGACTGCATGCACCCGCTGACGCCGACGACTTTGCCATTGAAGGAATTTTTTCGGGAATTTGCATCGCTTTCGACAATGGTCGGCAGCAAGCACCCCCTGCGCGCGCCGGGAGTGCGTTTTCCCTTCCGCGATATTTTTCGCATCATCCGCGCGACGGCCGTCTATTCCCGGGCGCTCAGGAATGCCTGGAAGGATTACAAGAAGTTCGGCTGATAAAAACGTGGCTTCGATTTAATGACGGGCTATTTTTCCGCTCGGGGTTTGGGCAATTTGATCGACGATGTGAACGCGTTGGGGGGCCTGCATGTTGGAGAGGCGCTTGACGCAATGGTTGATGAGGGCCTCGGCATCGGGGGGACTGGCCGGATCGGTGGGAACCAGTTCGGCCTCGACCACTTCGCCCATGCGCGGATGGCCGACTCCGTAAGCCCGCGACGTGGCCACGCCGGGAAAGTGATTGATCACGCTTTCCACCTCTTCGGGATAGACCTTTTGTCCGCCTACGATGATCACGGATTTTTTGCGTCCCACAATCGACCAGGCGCCGTCGGCGTTTTGTCGGGCGTAGTCGCCGGTCATGAAAAAATTTTCGCGCAGAACCTTTTCCCGTGGCGACGGCGGATTCAGATAAGCACTGAACATGCCGGGACCGCGAATACCAAGCTCGCCTTCGGCGTCCTTTTCTTTCAATCGTCCTTCCTCGTCAAAGAGCGCCGCTTCGTAATCGGGCAGGGGTGCGCCGATGGACATGGGCCGGTCGTCGCGGTGGCCGACGTTGATAAAGGGCAGGCCGACTTCGATAATGCCATAAGCCTGAGTGATGGGCAGGCCGTAACGTTCCTGAAACTGGCGCGCCGTTTCGCGGGGCAGACTGCTGGAAGTGGATATGGCCGTCTTCAGTGCGGAAAATCTCCGCTCCGACGATTCCTCCGCCAGCATGCGATAGTGCATGGGCGCGGCATAAAGCAAGGTGGCGCGATTGGCTATGATCGCGTCCAACAAATCCTCCGCCACGCTCGCGTGGGAGATCACAATCTCGCATCCGTAACGAACATAAAGCACGATGGACACAAAGAAATGATAGGCCATGGGCAGCACCCAGAGCACGGTGTCGTTCTCGTCCAGTCCCAGGCCGCGGTTGGCGCATTGTGTGCGTTCAATAATCGCGCGATGGGAAAGGATCACGCCCTTGGCCTTGCCCGTGGTGCCGGAGGTGAAGCGGATAAAGGCCGCGTCAGACACGAGTTCGCGGGGGTTATGCGAATGGCTGTGACGCCGCATGGGCCATAGTCGCAGGCGACGCCCGAACAGGGACCTTTCGAAGAGCGCCGAACCGGAAGCATGATCCGACAGCGCCATATCGTCGATTTGCAAAATAAAATCCAGCGCGCAGGTGCTGAATATTTCATCCATCTCGTTGCGCGAAAGACGCGCCGCCATAGGCATAACCACCGCCCCGCAAGCCGAAGCGGCAAAGGCCGCCGCCACAAAGGCCCGACTGTTCGCGCCCATTACGCCGACCATGCTTTCGCCGCCGACTCCTGCCGCCGTCATTTCCTCACGAAGATTATCGATGCTGGTCTGCAATTCGGAGAAAGTTGTTGTCTCTTCGTTTTCGCGCAGGGCAATTTTATCGGGCCAGCGACGGGCCGATTGCACCGCCAGTTCGCTGATTTTTTCCGGAAGGGAATTGCTTGGTATCGACACCATGGCCTCAGCCGTCCCTTGTCTGCTTGCGCATACGGCGGCCATAGTTGCGGATATTTTTCCACTGGGGTCGCATGCCCAGGCGGTTGATGAGTCCCTGGATCAGTCGCATGTCGCGCCGGAGCCAGTCGGTGGCCGTGGTCCATTCCGGGCGTCGCCGCGCGATATGGTCGAGTTGGGCCATCACATTATCGCCCAGCGCCGGCGACACATAATAGTGCGGCATAAAAAGGTTCGCCTTTTCGCCAAGCACCCCTTCGTCGCGGGCGATTTTTTCCAGCGGCGTTCCCGAATAAATCCGGATCCCCATCGACGCGAACACCGCTTCCGGCGTGGCGCACTGGTCGATGAAGTCCTGGGTCTCGCGAATGTCCTCCCAGGTCTCGCCGGGACCACCGAAGAGAAAATGGAGCGCCGATGGCAGGCCGATGTCATGATTCGCCTGAAGCGCGCGCGCGATATCGTCCTGGCTGAAACTTTTGCCCATGTTCCCGAGCATCTTGTTGGTCGCCGCGTCCAGCCCGAATTCCACGCCCACGCATCCTGCCGCCTGCATGGCCTCGGCCAGTTCGCGGTCATAGCCCTCGGGATTGCAGTAGGCCATCCATGCGGCCCCGATATTCTTGCGTCGAAGGGCCTCACAGATTTGCATGGCATGATCGCGCGGGCAGTTGAAAACGCTGTCTGTGAAGAAAAACGATTTCGCCTCCTTGTCCGCGATGACCCGCGCCATTTCATCGGCGATGGCTTCCGGATCGCGCAGGCGATAGGCCCGTCCCTCGATCTGGGGATAGATGCAATAGATGCACTGGTAGGGGCAACCGCGCTTGCTCTGGATGCTGACGAATCCGCCGTTTTTCAGGTGGGGCTTATAGTTGATCAGGCCATGAGCCGGGCAATCGAAGGAGTCGGCAAAGTCGGGTCGGACCGCCAATGCCTGCTGCGGATTTTTCGAGCAGATCAAGCCGGGAATTTCAGGCACAGTTTTGTTTGCGGAAACTGCGTCGAGCAAAGCCAGGAAGGGCTTTTCGCCTTCCCCCACCACGCCGTAATCCACGGGCAGACGTTCCATCCATCCCGCCGGTTCGACCGAAAAACCGCAACCGCCCACCACCATCGGCGCGTCCGTTTCCGCGCGGACGGCGTTGGCAATCACCACGCTCTCGGCGGTATAACTCTTCGGCGCGCAGTAGAAGCAGTTGTCCAGGTTGCGGATGCTCAGGCCTACCAACTCAGGGCGCGTCTTGCGAACGGCCTTCCGTGCGGCAGCGACGGGATTCCGTTTGAAAGCCAGGTCCAGCACATCGACCGCGTGTCCCGCCCTTTGTGCGGCAGCCGCCACCATAAGCGCCCCCAAAGGGGCAACGGGCATGGGAGATCGTTCACGGTTCGTGGCGATGAGCAATATCTTCATGAGGCATCCATTCCTGTCAGGTCCCGACGCAAGCGCCGCTCGAAATTTTCCGCCTCGTCGGGCGTCATCAGCGAAGCGGCAGAACTGATGGTCCCACGAAGCCGGTCGCGATGCCACATAAAAGCGGCGGTCATGCCCGGGGGATAGATTGCCGGGGGGATATGCAGGGCGTCTTCCACGGTCAGGCCCATCACTTCCGGCGTATCGCGCAGGGTCTGGCCCGTATAGGAAAAGGAAAAAGACGCTAACTTGCCCTTGCTGGGTCCAAAAACGAAAAGGCTGTACAGAAAAAGCGGCAGGTGCAGAAAGTGGCGCATGGTCTGCGAAAAGCCTTCGGGAACGCGCCTGCGGGTTTGCTCGTTCATCTGCTCCACCAGCGATCCGGTAAGCCCCGGCAGATCATCGAGTTCATCGGCTTCCACGCGGAAAAAATAGAAACTCACCTGATTCGAAAATGCCGGTCCACAGGAGCCCAACTTGCGCAGGTCCTGCGGGACGGGCACCACATAGCCCGCCGGATTCTCGCCGCGTTGTCGCAGGATGCGATGCACCCCGCGTAATACCGCTGACAAAAACAGCAGGCTCGGACGAAAACCCAGACCCAGTTGCCGGCAGTTTTCTTTCAGCCGGAGCGAATCGGCGCTATTGAAAAACACCGCCCGGTTTTCCTGGCGATGCACCTCGTTCATCTCCCCGCCATCCTGGAGCGACGCCGTTTTCATGCGGCTGAATCGGGAAATGTGATGAATCGCCTGACGCGACGCGCTGACTTCCGATGCCAGGCTGGAAAAGGAACGCAGGTTTCGCGCGCCCGTCGATTGGGGAAGGATTTGAATTTTGGCTTTGCCAGCATCGGAGGCAATGGCCGCCAGCAGCAGTTCCGCGCCATGGGCGTCCATAATGCTGTGATGCCAGCTCATGGCGAGGGTGCTTTTTGAGTCGGGATGGTGGACGATGTCAAAACGCAGGCCGGGAATTTCGGATTCTGTCGCCGGGAAGACGTATGCGTCAGCATGGCCGATCTTGCCCAGAAAAGCGGCAAAACCTTCACCGGGAAGATTGCTTTCCGCCACGGCCACCGGCGGAATCGACGAAGCATTCCCACTTTTCCAGAAGGGCTTTTGCCAGGGAAAATAGCGCTTGATCCCGGAGCCGTTGATCCACCCGATTTCGGGGATTTCGCGTAGCCTTGCTTCCAGCGCCGCCTTTTCCAGACGACCGTCCAGCAGCACCAGCATCCGGCACACATGGGGCAGACGCGACTGCCTGCGTCCGCCACGATCCATGGCGCGGAGAAAAAAGTCGCTTCCGCTGAGGGTGATTTTTTCGGGAAGAGCAGCCATGCAGGCAAAACCTTACTGCGCGGAATCAGGGCCAGCGGGGGAATCTTTTTCCATCTCGGAAACGATGCAGGACGCCAGAGAGGCAATGGTCTCCACGTTCTGGTGGCTCAGGCTGGACTCGGGCAGCATCACGCCAAACCGGCGTTCCACAAAAAGCAGGGTCTCCACCAGGGCCGCCGAATCAATGCCCAGTTCATAGAGCGAACTCTGCGCGTCAAAGTACACATTACCCGCGAGCAGGTTTTCCCGGTAAAATTCGCATAGTACTTTTTCCACTTCCGTTTGGTTCGCCATGGTATGAGCCTGGTCCGATAAGCCGTATTTCTGGTATTTAAAGCATCTGATGTCAGGGACCTGGGAAAAACTTTCGGGTCTGAAGGCCTGACGCAGGATAACGTAGCAAATGCTTCAATCTCAGGCAAGCGGTAAAATTCTGATAAATCATGATCCATTTCTCCATCGCACTCGCATCGAATCCTGTTCCTTAATCAGCGGCATCGGCGTCATCCGCGGTTCCTTAAAGAGCAACCGCAGATAGCGCGGATGGCGCGGATATTATTGCATGGACTTTATTTTCGTACCTTTCGTGGTTTAAAAATCGCACTCGCAATCGCAATCG
>CAYWYC010000145.1:0-11538 GCA_964462565.1 uncultured Candidatus Sumerlaeota bacterium
AACCCCTGGGTTTCGCGTCGATTCTGAATAGAGGGCTGAAGGCCCGATCCAATATTCTGCACGTCTTTTATGGGTCGGGCCTTCAGCCCTCCTCTTTTTTATTTGTGCCCTTCGTCTGGGCTTAAAAGCCCAGGCCTATTATGGAGCGCGCCTGTGGCGCTCAGAAGATAACCGCTATTCTTTTTGAGGTATTCAGGATAGCTTTTTATCAAAAAAATCCACGGATAGCCCCCTATTTTATGTCGTGCACCCATCGGCAATCAGGCGGATCTCATCCAGGTAAATGGCTTTGGCTGCACCATCTGCCCGAAACCGCAGCCAGAGGTTTGCAAGGTTCGCGGAATCGGGGAGTGTCGTGAAGGCGGCATGCCAGTCGCCTTTATTCCGGCCTCATCCAGCTGACGGCTTTGGGCATAAAAATCCCCGTATCCTGAAGTTCCACTTCAACCAATATCATATCATTCAGCGATTTGACCACCAGGATTGTCGGTTCGTCGTCGTTTTTCTTTTTTCAGAAGATGCACCTTGTCAGGAAGATATTGTTCGATGATGGCGAGTTTTCCGATATCCTGCGGCTCTTCTTTTTGCGAAAGGCACATTGTTTTCGCAATAATGGCAATCCGGTGCGGCTGCCAGCCCAAGGGGAGGAGCATGTTTTTGTATAGATTCGCATCGTCCATGCCTTCCAGTATGTCTTCTTTTGCAAAGATTTCCTTATATCCATCCAGGGCTTCGCGGCTCAGAACCGGCAGTTTTTCCAACTGTGCTTTTGCCTCAGCCTTCAGGATTTCCCGATGTCCGCTGTAAACACTATTCGCTATCTCCGAAATCTCCTTCTGGATATCCTGGAAGGCTTGGTTTTTCAATTCTTCGAGTTTGTCAAGAATGCGCTGTTCGAATTGGGCATTCAGTTCCTTCATTTCGTCGCTCTCATCGGTGGCGAATGAACCGGTCGCAGCAAAAATGATGATTAAAAAGAACAAAACGTGGCGATACATTTTGGTCTCCTCCTTTGGCGCTTTGCATCTGCGCAATCTACGGTAAAAAAGTATATCCGATTCTGCCTTGACACAAAAGGCTTTAAAAGGGCTCTATGATCTGGCTTTTCAAGCCAAAGAATCCTTTACCCGCTGGGTCAATGCCTTTACCTTGCAAGCGTTGGTGGCGCGACAGGGCCTGCACTAATTCGACAGGATTTTTCCAGAAGGGTTGCCGAGGAGAAAGAAGTGCATAAATATGGCAATATCAAGCGTGAAAATATTCCGGATATGCTTGACAAGGGCTTGGGGGCTGGGTGATATTGGGTTCGGACGTTAAGGAACAGATATCTGTGCATAAATCATGAGTTCATGACTCGCAGGTGTATGCATTCCGCTTTATGTTTTTGTAGAAGATTGTCGTTTTTGAGGATAAGTATCGCCTTTAGGCCAGTTCACTTTGAGATGAAACTTATGAATGCTCCCGGAAATATCATTGTCGGTGTGGATTTCTCGCAGAATTCCAAAAACGCGCTTTTTCAGGCTTTGCGATTGGCGCGTTTACGGCAAGTGAAATTGCATATTTTGCATGTGATCGAGTCCCAGGAGTTGGCCCGTCTGACGAGCGCACAGAAGCCAGGGGAGAAGCTGCGCTCGGAATCGGTGGCCGAGGTGGAGCAACGCTTACAGAAGTTTGTGGCGGAAGCCCATACGGGCGAGGCGGTTATCCAGATTCTGGTGCGGCCGGGCGATCCTTATGAAGAAATAATGAAGTTGATCAAGGAATCGAAGGCGGAATTGCTGATTCTGGGATCGAAGGGAACCAATGCGTCATACGAGGGGGCCAGTTCCCTGGCGAGCAAGTGCATCCGCAAGGCTCCGACCCGCGTCATGATCGTCCGAAAGGCTCATACCACCCCGTTTACCAAGATTTTTGCCTTGGTGGATTTGAACGCCCAGCCTCGCCATATTATCGAGCGCGCGCTGATTATCGCCAAGGCCGACGAGGCGGTCCTCCAGATCGGCCATGTGTATATGCCTCCGTGGAAGGTAATGCACTACATGTCGCCCACCCGCACCCCCAGCGATGAGGAAAAAGAGCGGTATAAAGAGAAAATTATCAAAAAGTTACATAGTTTAATGAAGCCTTTTGAGAAAGAAGCCGATGGGGTAAAGGTGGAGTATCAGCTTATCGAAAGTTCCGAGAAGGTGGTGGGCATCGATGAGTACCTGGAAGAATCGGCGGTGGACCTGGTGGTTTTGAATACGCGCAGCCGGAAAGGCCTGGGGGCTGTGCTCATGCGGACGATTGCGGAGCATATTATTCGAACCTCTCCCTGTTCGGTATTGACGGTGAAACCTCGCCGCTTTCTTTTCAACTGATTACGCCGCAAGCCCCCGCCGCAATAAAGGGCCGGGGCCGGAATATGAATCGAGCGGAACGCCTTAGTGCTAACTCATAAAGGGGGAATGATCCAGTGCGGAGTATTGAAAATCTGATTAACCGACAATTGGAGCGTTGGGAAAAGGAACATGGTACGTGGTTGCCATCTGCCGAAGAGGAATCGGAATACCGACATCCCAAGCCGGTTATTGCGATCTCGCCGGAATTCGGCTGTGGCTCCAGGCTGGTTACGGAAATGCTCTCCCGACGCACGGGCTATGATATATACGGCTTCAAGTTGATCGATAAGGTTGCTGAGAATATGTCTGTGCGCAAGCATTTGATCGATCAGCTGGATCAGCGTTTGCAATCCTATACGCGAAATCTGCTGGATGGGATCCTGGGTGGCCGGCATGTGGAGCAGTCGGAATATTTCCAGAACCTTTCGCAGGTATTGAGCATCTTTGTGGCAGAAGGCGGAGTTATCCTGCTGGGACGCGGCTCGACCTATATGGTACCGCGGGGTGCGGGCATTCGCGTACGTCTGGTGGCTCCACCGGAATTGCGCATTATCAACCTGATGCGCTTTTACAAGATCAACGCCCGTGAAGCGGAAAAGCGGATGATCACGAGTGATGACGAACGGACCGCCTTCATCAAGAAATATTATGATGAAGATGTCAATGATCCGAATAATTATGACATGGTCATAAATATGGATCGCATCAGCGCCATCACGGGAACCGCACTGATTATGCGAGCGCTCGGTGAAGCCCTGAACTACGCGGACAGCCCCCGCAAGCGCCCCCGGAACATAGAAGACAAGGCCGAGACCGTGGTGAAAAGGCAGATTTACCGCTGGGATAACCAATCTCTGGCCGCCATGAACGCCATGCGGGATGATGTGACGGGTGGTAGCGATGAAATGAGTATGCGCCTCCCCGTTGTGGCCTTAAAGCCGAAATTCTGCTGCGGCACCCGGCTGATTTGTGAAGACCTGAAAGAAAAACTGGGCTATGAAATTTTCGGCTATCGGCTGATCGAGTCTGTGGCCAAGGACATGAACCTGAGCCCGCGAATCGTGGATCGCCTGGACCAGCGGGCAAAATCCGCAATCGCGAATCTGATCGAGGATTTGCGCCACGGTTCCCATGTGAAGCGCGAAGAATATTTTAATTCCCTGGTGCGCGTCGTGCGCGCCCTGATCCTGCAGGGCGGGGTTTCGCTTTTGGGACGCGGCGCACCTTTCCTTACGGAAAACAAAGAAGGAATTCGCGTGCATGTGACGGCTTCGAGAGATAAGCGGCTCGAGAACATGAAACTCTTTTATGATATTGAAGGGGCCCAGGCTTCGGAACAGATTGAGCAGAGCGACCGGGAACGTGGAGAGTTCGCGCGTCGTTACTTTAACCTCGACTGGCGGGATCCGCGGAATTACGATCTGAGTTTCAATATGGACCGGCTGTCTCCGGAAGGGGTTTCGGGGATCATCCAGCGTTCATTGGAACCGCTTTTCACAGAATAATATTACGAATAAATCGCGATTGTTTTCATTAGGAGCATTTGTTTCATGCCCGGCATTGCTGGTGTATGGTGGGCATGGGTTTGCATGCGTCCCTATAGAAGAATTAATTCTCGATATAACATTCCCCATTGTACTTTTTATTACCAGTTCTTGCTTGACAAAAACAAAAGCAGGCTCTAGAGTCTATCGCTCCGGATGGTGTTGGACTATGGAGGAAGACCATTCGGAGGCCCTCTGGGTATGAAGTTCCCGCAGACTGCGCTTGGGGCCGTGTTTTGTCAGCACAATATTCCGACCCGCCGGTTGCCGGCTTTGTCGGTATTCCTCTTTTCACATCAATATTTGGGCCGATCTGGTCCCCCACGGGAAAGCAACTATGTCTGAAGACCTTCAACATTTACTGGAAACCCTGAAAAAAGATGGCGTGGAAAAAGCCGAAGAGGCTTCGGAGAAGATTATTTCCGATGCCCGCGTCAAGGCGGATGAAATTATTTCCGACGCCAAAAAGGAAGCCGAGCAGATTATCGCCCAGGCCAAGGCCGACGCCCAGAAGTTTGAAGAGCGCAGCAAGCAGGCTCTGGAACAGGCTTCCCGCAATGTGGTGCAGTCCCTTGGCAAGGACATTGAAAAACTTTTCAATGAATGCCTGCGCGAAGAAGTGGGTACTGCCTTTGATCCCGAAACCCTGAAGAAAATCCTGCTCAAGGTTTCGGAACTCTATTTCGACTGCAACGTCTTTGAAGGCCCTGCCGATGTGGAACTGAGCCCGGAAGACCACAAGGCTCTCGTGAATTTCATCAACGAAAAAATGCGTGAGAAGTTCAAGAAGGGTGTTGGCATTCGTTCCGACAGCCGCATCCGCAAGGGTTTCCGCATTTCTCTTCGCGACAAAGACCTTTACCACGACTTCACCCAGGACGCCATTGCTGATGAACTTTCCGATTATTTGCGTCCTGAAATGCAGAAGATCGTTCGCAAGGTAACCGACGAATCCGATAAATCGGGAAAAGAGAGCTAAGTCGTGGCTTATTTTTATTTAGTATCCAGCCTGCCTCTTCTGAAACTGGGCGAAGAGCCTCCGGTTTCATCAGAGGAGTTTTTCCGCAGCTGCGATGGCGTGTTGAGCGAATCGGATTATGCCGACCTGCGTTGCATCCTGGAAGGCCGCCTGGATGACGCCACTTCGGACTTTGTGCAGAAATGGCGCGATATGGATACCCAGCTGCGCAACATGCTTGCCCGGGAACGCGCGGCAGACCGCAAGCTTGATCCTTCTCCTTACATCAAAAGCCATAACGGATATGAAATTGTCATGGACCAGGCGGCAGAGCAGGCGATGTCCATGGACAATCCTCTTGATCGGGAGCTATTCCTCGATCGCACCCGTTGGCATCAACTGGACGAACTGGCCCTTGACGACGATTTCGGCGCGGGGGCTGTTTTTGCATTTGCCCTGAAGCTGAAGATTGTCGAACGCTGGGCCGCGATGGATACGGACACGGGCAACCTGCGGGTGGAAAAGATTCTGGAGCATTACATGGAAACGGTGGAGATTTAAGTTTTCCTTTCGGGAATGGGCTCTTAGTCCTTTCCTTTCAGCATATTATGAAGTGAAACTGACATAAGGACATATTCATGACGGAGCAAAAACAATTAACAGGGCGCATCGTTGGCGTAAACGGCAACATGGTCACGGTCGAGTTCGAGCATAGTGTTCGGCAGAACGAAGTGGCCTATGTGGAACTGGGTGAATCCCGGCTTATGGCCGAGGTGATTCGTGTGCGGGGACGCTACGCCGATATTCAGGTCTATGAGGATACGCGTGGTTTGCACGCGGGCGGCCATGTCCGCTTTTCCGGCAACATGCTTGCCGTGGAACTCGGACCCGGTCTTCTGGGCCGTGTTTTCGATGGTCTGCAAAACCCCCTGAACGACCTGGCCGAAAAGGCGGGCTTTTTCCTGCAAGCCGGTATGTACCTGAAGGCCCTGCCCCAGGATACGGAATGGGAATTTACGCCGACCGCGGAAGTAGGCGATGAGGTGCGTGCGGCCGATACGCTGGGCACCGTGCCGGAAGGTATTTTCGCGCACCGGATCATGGTTCCCTTTAATCTGCGTGAAAAGGCCAAAGTCAAAAAGATTACCTCCAAGGGCAAGTTCAAGGTGGAAGACGAAATTGCCGTACTGGAGACGGAATCGGGCCAGGAGCGTTCGATTACCATGACCCAGGTCTGGCCCGTCAAGATGCCGATCACCCAGTATGAAGAGCGTCTTGGGCCGGAAGAACAACTGACCACCAAGCAGCGCATTCTGGATACCTTTTTTCCGGTGGCCAAGGGCGGAACCTACTGTATTCCCGGACCCTTTGGCGCGGGCAAGACGGTTCTCCAGCAGCTGACGGCCCGCCATGCCGACGTCGACGTGGTGGTGGTGGCGGCTTGCGGTGAGCGTGCCGGTGAGGTGGTGGAAACACTCCGCGAGTTCCCCGAACTGGAAGACCCCAGGACGGGCAAGAGCCTGATGGAGCGGACCATTATCATTTGTAATACGAGTTCGATGCCCGTTGCCGCTCGTGAGGCGTCGGTTTATACTGCGGTGACTTTGGCGGAATATTACCGCCAGATGGGCCTGAACGTGCTGGTGCTGGCCGACTCGACTTCCCGCTGGGCCCAGGCCATGCGTGAAATGTCGGGACGTCTGGAGGAAATTCCCGGCGAAGAAGCCTTTCCCGCTTACCTGGAATCGACGATTGCCTCCTTCTACGAGCGTGCCGGTATTGTGCGGCTTTTCGATGGCACAATCGGTTCCGTGACGATTGGTGGTACGGTCAGTCCCGCCGGTGGTGACTTTGATGAGCCGGTGACGCAGTCCACGCTGAAGGTGGTGGGTGCTTTCCACGGCCTTTCCCGTGAACGTTCGGACGCGCGGCGCTATCCGGCGATTGACCCGCTGGACAGTTGGAGCAAGTATCCGAGCATTGTGCCGGCGGAAGACCTGGCCTTTGCCCAGAAGATTCTGCGCGACGGACACGAAGTGCAGGAAATGATGAAGGTGGTTGAAGAAGAAGGAACGCCGATCAGCGACTTTATGGTTTATCTGAAGTCGGAATATCTGGATTCCGTTTATTTGCAGCAGGACGCCTTTGACGAGGTGGACGCGGCCTGTGACGCCGATCGGCAGAAGCACGTTTTTTCTTTCATCAATCAATTGTTGCGGGCCTCTTATACTTTTGAAGAGAAAGATCCCGCCCGTGAGTTTTTCCATGAACTCACCCAGGCCACCAAGGACTGGAACCGTATTCCCATGGACAGTGACGAATTCAAGAAGCAGGAAGATAAGCTGAACAGCATGCTCTCCGAGGTGACCAAGAATGCGTAAGGTGTATCATAGGATTAAACAAATTGCAGGTAGTGTGATTTCCGTGACGGCGCGTAATGTGACGTACGGCGAACTGGCGATAGTAAGTACGGACTGGGGCCCGGCTACGGCCGAGGTGATCCGTATCGAAGGCGACCGCGTTTCGCTGCTCGTCTATGCCGGTACGCGTGGTATTTCAACGGATTCGGAAGTCCGCTTTCTGGGCCGTCGCGCCGAAACCAGCTTTACCCCGAGCCTTATGGGCCGCATCTTCGACGGGAGTGGTAATCCCCGTGACGGTGGACCGGAACTCGAAGAAAACATGATCGAGATTCATGGCTCCACGGTGAACCCGGCCAAGCGTATCATCCCGAAAAACATGATCCGTACCGGTATCCCGATGATCGACGTCTTTAACACGTTGGTGGAATCGCAGAAGTTGCCGATTTTCTCCGTGCCCGGTGAGCCATACAACCAGCTGCTGGCGCGCATCGCCATGAACGCCGAGGTCGATATCGTGATTCTCGGCGGCATGGGGCTGAAGTACGACGACTACCTGTACTTCCGCAATACTTTTGAGAAGGAAGGCATTCTGTCGCGGTCGATCATGTATGTCCATACCGCTGCCGACCCCTCCGTGGAATGTCTGCTGGTTCCGGACACATGCCTGGCCGTGGGCGAAAAATATGCCCTCGAAGGCAAGCGCGTTCTCGTCCTGCTCACTGACATGACGAACTTCGCCGACTCGCTGAAGGAAATCGCGATTACGATGGAACAGATTCCCGCGAACCGTGGTTATCCCGGCGACCTGTACACGCAGCTGGCCGGTCGTTATGAAAAGGCCGTCGACTTTGAGGGGGCCGGTTCGATGACCCTGCTGGCCGTGACGACGATGCCCGGCGACGACGTGACCCACCCGATTCCCGACAACACGGGTTATATTACGGAAGGTCAGTTCTACCTGCGCAATGGCCGCATCGAGCCTTTTGGTTCACTCAGCCGCCTGAAACAGCAGGTGAATGGCGATACCCGCGACGACCATCGATCGATCATGAATACGATGATTCAGCTCTATTCCCAGGCCCGGGAAAGTATGGAAAAGCAGTCCATGGGTTTCCGCATGAGCTCCTGGGACGAAAAACTACTGAAGTATGCCGATCGCTTCGAGGATGAGATGATGAACCTGGAAGTGGCGATTCCGCTGGAGCAGGCGTTGGACCTGGGTTGGGAAATTCTGGCCGACTGCTTTACGAAAGCGGAGACGGGGCTTTCTTCGGACCTGGTTTCGAAGCATTGGCCCAACGGGAAATAACGATAATAGGATAAGGCACTCCTTCGGGAGAAAGATAAATGGCGAGAGTCAAGAAAACCAAAACCGAACTGAAGACCCAGCGCGATGCCCTGTCCCGCTTCAAGCGCTACCTGCCCACGCTTGAGCTGAAGAAGCAGCAATTGCGTGCGGAAGTGACGCAGATGGAAACGCAGATGGAGCAGAACCGCGTGGAGTTTCGGCGTGCCCGCCACGAACTGGATAACTGGGTCAAACTCTTCTCCGAAGATATCGATTTCACCGAATTTTTTGAGATCGATACGATTGACTTTGACACGCGGAACATTGCCGGGATCAACGTGCCGGTGCTGGACAAGATTCACTTTATCGACAAGGAAGTGAACCTCTTCAGCACGCCACCCTGGGTGGACCAAGGCATCGAGATGATCAAGAAACTCCTGCATATTGAATGCGAGTATCTGGCCCTGAAGAAGTCGTTGGATATGTTGGAAGAGGAATTACGCATCACATCGCAGCGTGTGAATCTTTTTGAAAAGGTGAAGATTCCGGAAGCCAAGGAAAATATCCGGATCATTAAGATTGCCCTGGCCGATGAACAGACGGCAGCGGTGGTGCGTGCCAAGATGACGAAGAAAGAAACCATTGAGGCAGAAACGATAAGCGCATGATAGTCACGATGAAAAAAATCACGCTGCTTTGTCTGGCCGATCGTCGCGATTCGAGCCTGAAGGCCCTGCGCGACCTGGGCGTTGTGCACGTGCAGAGCATTCAGCCGCCGGCGGGCAGCAATATTGATTCGACGGAAGCCCGGATTGCAAAAGCTCAGCGGTGCCTGCAGGTTTGGGATCGTCTGGAAGCCGAAGAGCCTGCCCGGACCGAAACCTCGAATGATCCGATTCAGTTGGTGGAAAAGCTGAATAATCTGGCCGACAAGCGTCAGTCCTGCTTGGAAAAAAGGGCCGCCATTCAGCGCGAAATCACCCGCGTTGAGCCTTTTGGTGACTTTGATCCCGACCTGGTCAAGGATCTCGCGGAAGACGATATTGAAGTGCGTCTCTACGAAGCCCTGGCGACCCGCGAATACGATATTCCCGAAAACCTGCATTATATCAAGTTGAATGAAGTGGAATCCCGGGTTTATTTCTGCCTCGCCGGTTACGCCAAGGACTTCCCGGAAGATTTCCCGATCGAGCAGGTCACCTTGCCCCACGAGTCGCTGGGTGAATTGCGGGAAAAGCTTTCTGAAGCGCGGAAAAGCCTGGAAGATGTGGAAAAGGAAATCTGCGAACTGGTTAAATTCAAGCCAAGCCTAGAGCATTATCTTTCGGAAGAGCAGGAAGAACTGGAATTTCTCAGCGTACGTGAAGGCATGGGCTCGGAAGAGCGCTTCGCCTGGCTCGAAGGCTTTTGCCCCGAGGAAAATGTGGAAGCCGTCCAGGCCGCCGCCGCCGAACATGGTTGGGGGATTGTGGTAAACGATCCCGATCCCGAGGATAATGTTCCCACGCAATTGCGCTTCCCCGGCTGGGTGAAGCCGATCAAGGCGCTGCTTGATTTCCTGAGCATTACGCCGGGATATCGCGAGGCCGATGTGAGCACGATCTTTCTGCTCTTCTTCAGCGTCTTCTTTGGAATTCTGATCGGCGATGCCGGTTATGGTGCATTGATGCTGGGCGGGGTGATTTTCGCGCGTGTCAAGTTGCGGAAGGCTCCATCTTATCCCTTCACGCTTTTCTCTATCCTGGCGGTCTGCACGATTGTCTGGGGTGTGCTGACGGGTAATTATTTTGGCATAACGGACCTTCCGGCTCCGCTGGCAAGCATGCGCGTGAATTGGTTGAGCAATGAGAATCCCGACAGCATGTATAACATTATGGGCCTGTGCTTTCTGATTGGCGCGATCCAACTGACCATCGCGCATGGCTGGAATGTCCTGGCCTATTTTCCGCGCTTGCAATTCCTGGCGCAGATCGGTTGGGCCGGTGTGGTTTGGACGATGTATTTCACGATCGGTTTTCTGGTCTTGCAGCAGCCTTTTCCGCCAGTCATGTTTTACGTATTCGGAGCCAGCGTCGTCTTGATTATCCTGTTTATGACCCCGCCCAAACAGTTGAAGGAAGAATGGATCAATCATGTGATGCTGCCGCTGGACCTGATCAGCTGCGGGGTGGATATTATTTCTTACGTGCGGCTTTTCGCCGTTGGTATGGCGACGCTGGCCCTGGCCGACAGTTTCAACGACATGGCCATGCAGGCTGGTTTTGGCAGTGTGCTTTCGGGGGCCATCGCGGTACTGATCATCGTCTTCGGGCACACTTTGAATATTATTCTGGGAGCCCTGGCGGTGCTGGTGCATGGCGTCCGCCTGAACACATTGGAATTTTCCATGCACAAGGATTTGACCTGGGCCGGATACCGGTATGCTCCTTTCAGCCGAAAGGAACATTCAAAATCGATGGAGTAGGCGACGCAATCCAGAAACAGCGGACGACCTTTTACGATTCTAACATCTTACAGGAGATTAAAATTATGGAAATGGAAGCAGTACTTCAGCTGGGCAAAATCGGCGCGCTCGCAGCGCTTGGACTTTCCGCGGCAGGTTCGGCCCTGGGGACGGGCGCAGCCGCGGCGTCGGCTATTGGCGCTTGGAAGAAGGCTTACGCCCAAGATAAGCCGGCGTCTTTTATCCTCTTTACCTTCGTCGGCATGCCCCTGTCCCAGACGATTTACGGCATGATCCTGATGTTCATCATGATGAACAAGGCCACCCTGGAAACGGCAAGCGCTTTTCCCCAGGCCCTGGTCGGAATCGGCATCTTCGCCGGACTGGCGATGGGCTTTTCCGCCTGGATGCAGGGACGCGCCGCCGCCGGAGCCTGCCATGCCATGACCGACACAGGCAAGGGCTTTACCAACTACCTCATGGCTCTCGGTATTGTGGAAACGGTCGCTATTTTCGTGATGGTTTTTGCCATCATCGTCCTCGGCGCCACCGTCTAACAAG
>CAYWYC010000146.1:0-11536 GCA_964462565.1 uncultured Candidatus Sumerlaeota bacterium
TGTTGTCGGAGTTGCCATTTTCTGAATTGCATTTTGATGGGGATTCGACCTAATGCCCCCGCCATAAGTGCTCCGAAGAGATGGGCTTCGGGGATGGGGGTTTGGGGCATGGATCCCACGAACAGGAAGTGGCCGCTCAGGATTTCGTAGGAAACTTTGAGGATGAGGGCGACGAGGGCGATAATGCCGGCGGCGTGGAGGAGAGGATTGCGTTCGAAGCAGTAGTCGATGGCGAGAAGGCTGTAGAGAAAGCAGTCGAGTCCGGACAGGCCGCGATAGAGAATCATGTCGGGCTGAACGAGCCAGAGTCCGGCCGAAATGGCGATTGAGGCGAGAAGGTTCTTCCAAACGAGGCCCTTCATGCCGCGCGCCTGACACCATACGAGCAGGCAGGCGAAGGTCCCGAGATCCCAGAAGAGATGATCGCCGCTCCAGTGCGTCCAGTGTCCCGTGAGGAGTCGCCAGACTTGTCCGGCCCGGATGGCGGCGCGATCGTATTGCAGCCAGTCCTGCATGCCGGGAATATAAAATACCACCAACGCCGGAAGACAAAGCAGAGCCGTAACGAGAGGTCCTTTCCATTGGAGCAGTTTATCGTGGTGGGGGATTGTAAGGGAATCGCTGGTAATCATGTGAGTTCCTCCCAAAAGGATCGGGGAAGACTTGGATCGAAGCTTTCCCCAGTTTGTGCTGACCTTGCCGACTCTTCAGTGGTTTTTTCTGCGGCGGGATTCGAGCAGGGCGGCTCCTCCGGCCAGGCTGAAGATGGCGATGCCCGTGATGGGGTCGATAGCGCCGCCGCCCGATGAAGGCACGCTGATGCTGTTGCTGTCGTGGCTGCGCGTGGGGACGTTGACGGATGCCTGGTCCTGAACGCGGGCCTTTTGTTGGGGGATATCGACTTTTTCTGCCATGGTTTTCTGCGGGCTTGCCTGGGCGGGAAGCATGTCGGCCAGAGCCTTCTGGCGCAGACGTTCCAGCGCCTGGCGCGAACGTTCCTGGGCCGCGCGGTCGCGCTGCATGCGCAGGGCGTTTCGACGTTCGATCTTCCATCGCTTATATTCGGCATCGTTTTCCAGCACGAGAAAGGAGGTGTATTCGGAAGCAATTGAAAAACCTTCTCCCAGTCGCACGATTTCGGCGATGTTTTCCTCTTCGTAGGGCATGCCGTTTTCCACTTCCTTTTGCAGGCGACGCAGCTTGCGCCAGGCCCACATGCGTTCGATCTCGGGGTTGTCGTCGGCCTGCGCGGGAAAGCGCATTTCACCATCGATACTGATAGGGCGGCCATTGATCGTGGCTTGCAACTTCACGCGGGCCGGGCCGGATCCCTCGTATTGGCCATAGACGCGGACCGGAACGCCATGAAAAAGGTTCGGCAGGCTTCGGGGTTCCACATCATGGACGCGGACGCCTTCGATGCTCAGCGTGAGGTCCGTGGCGACGGGGTGCATGAGTTTGCGCTTGAAAGCCTCAGCCTGGCGGGTGAAATTATCCTGGCGCGACACGAACGCGGCCAGGCCTCCGGCGTCCTTTGCCAGACTCGACAGCAGGGGAGCGTTGACATCGTTTCCCACGCCGATGCAGAATACACGCGTATTTGTGGGGCGGTCTGCAATCTCGCGAAAGAGTTCGCTGCGGCTGCGCTGTTCGGTCATGCCGTCGCTGAGGATGATTACATTCAGGGGACGGTCCGGATCGGCATAGCGATATGCCAGTGGCATGGCCAGCCGAAGCATGGTTCCGCCCTTGGCTTCCTGGCTGCGCAAAAAGGCCGCCGAACGCGCGCGGGTTTCGTCCGTTACTTCCGCCATTTCGCCGAAGAGGCTGCGGGGCGCGTTATTGAATGAAATCAGTTCGAAACGGTCTTCCCGTCCGATGGCGTTGACAAAAGCCTGGGCGACATTCTGGGAGGTGACCAGTTTGCCATCACCAGCCATGCTGCCTGATACGTCCATCACAAAGACATAATCCATCCCCGTCTGCTTTGCGGCCAGTTCTTCACCGGCAGTCAGGATCATACAGAAAAAGCCGTCCTCGCCTTTTTGCTTGCTCGTCACCAGATCGAGACCGGTGGACGGACGCACGAGCCGGTACGCCAGCACCACATCGCGGTCCAGGTTTCCTCCGGGAGTTTCGAGGCTGGCCTCGGCAAAGCCGGCAGGGCCATTGCTGAAGACAAAGTCGTCGGGATGGCTGGGGCTTTCGATGCGGGTAATGTCCACTTCCGATCGTACCTGAAAATTGATGGCAAATTTGCCGCGGGCGCGTTGGTCTATGTCTTTGCGTGTGGAACTGGACAGGGGATAGACATAGGTCGCCCAGTCGTAGTCGGAATCGAGTTCCTGATAATAGGTGATCTGAACGCGCTGCTTGGCTCCGGGGTTGATCGGAAAGATGCGCATTTCAAAAGTCTTGTAGTCGGTCTGTTCGAGGAGCCCGGGATCTTCGCGGGTCTGCTTGTAGCTTTCGTAAATTTCACGGGCGCGTTCTTTTTCGAGCACTTCGCCCACCATTTCCTTGCCGTTGATCCACATGCTGAAATTGGACACCGACGCCCCTTTGGGTACGGGGAAGGTGTAAAGGGCTTCAACCTGGCGGTTTTCCGTGTTCAGAAAGACCTGATTGACTTCGGTCACGGCGATATTGTTATTGATGGTGACTTCGACGGCATGCTCCTCGATTTCGAGGACCCCGCCGAATCCGCCATCGGCAATCAGAAGGCCGGCGGCATTGGCCAGGCCTCCCAGAAGCATCCAGGCAATGAGAACGGCCAGGCCAATCGCGGCGGCCATTCGTTTGGAACTCAGTTTTTCATCTTCTTTGGTGTTTGTGCGGTTCATGATCTCTCCTCCTTTTTTTGTAACTTCGGTGGAGGAGTATTGCGAGGAACGTGCCAGAATCAGGAGATTTCATACAGGGCTGATATTGAAGGCGTTAGCAACTTCGTACAAGTATTTGCTCAATATCCTGTTGACATTTAGTGCCTATCCATGTGTCATAGAATGACAAGTTGATTCCAGGGCCTGTAAAAAGGAGGAAGTCTCTCATGCCTCTATTTGCCAACGAAGCCAAAACCTTTGCCGAAAAAATCCGCCGCATCATTTATTGCAACCCTTTCGCTCCGGAACGCATCACTTATGAGCGCGAAATTCTTGGCGACACCTACCAGAACTGGCAGCCCTATTGGAGCAAGACCTCGGCCATGCAGGCGGCCCAGGAAAACCTGGCTGGGATCATGACCCAGGTTCAGAAGCGGGTGGAATCGGTATCGGGAATAATCCGACACGAAAAGAAACGCCCGGATGAGACTGAAAAAGACCTTTATCTCCACCTCGTGCTTTTTCACCTTTTTCATTATTACTCGGGTCATTTGGATGAACTGATCACCAAAATGCTTGAGCGTCCTGAGCAAACGCCCCAGGCAGGTTTTTATCGGGATTTTGAGCGGGAAGCCTTGGCCTTGTTGAATGTGCGGGGCAATGAGGAGTTTTCCCGGGAAGAGGTAGCGCGTTACTTTTCTTTTTTCTTTCAATTGCGGCGTGCCTTTTATCATATCTTCCAGTGCATCATCGGCGCCACCCCACCGGCGGCCCGGCTTCGGGCGGCAGTGTGGGAGTCCATTTTCACGCATGACATGGCGCGCTACAGCCGGGTGCTTTATGATCGCATGTCGGAAGTCAGTTGCCTGATCACCGGACCATCGGGCGCGGGCAAGGAACTCGTGGCGCGGGCCATTGGCATGTCGAGCTACATACCCTTCGACCCGCAGCGGCAGCGTTTCATTCGCAACTTCGCGGAAATCTTTTTCCCGCTGCACCTGGCGGCGCTGTCGCCCACGCTGATCGAATCGGAACTCTTCGGCCATCGGGCGGGATCTTTTACGGGGGCGGTAGAAGATCGCGAGGGCTGGTTCGAGGTGTGCCCGGAGGAAGGCGCCGTTTTCCTCGATGAAATCGGCGAAGTGTCGATGGAGGTGCAGGTAAAACTACTGCGGGTTCTGGAGACGCGTCAGTTCCAGCGCATCGGCGACCATCAGGAGCGCCTCTTTCCCGGCAAGATTATCGCCGCCACCAACCGCCTGCTCGATCATGAAATCCAGGAGAAGCACTTTCGGGAGGATCTGTATTATCGGCTATGTTCGGACCGGATCGTGGTGCCGTCGTTGCGAGAACATCTGGATCAGAACGATGCCGCGCTGGGACGCTTCGTGGCTTATATTGCGGGGAAGATTGCCGGACCTGAGGAAGCAGGCAACTTGACGGAAGAAGCGACGCGCTGGATCGAGAAAACGCTGGGAACCGACTATGGCTGGCCGGGAAACTTTCGGGAACTGGAGCAATGCGTACGCAATATATTGATCCGGGGCAATTATCAACCCCTGGAGCAGAGCACGCGATGGCCCGTGGACGCGCTGCTGGAAAAAATCCGCCGTGGACAACTCGACGCGGAGACATTGCTGCAGCATTATTGCAGCCTGGTTTTTTATCAGGCCGGTTCCTACCAGGAAGCCTCACGTCGCTTGGGCTTGGACCATCGGACGGTAAAGAGCAAGATTGATGAGAAATGGCTGGCAGAGTTGCAAGGTCGGAATGACAGCGAGGGCCAGTGAGGAATGTGAGTCAGGCCTTTTTCAGGCATGAGGCCAGGACGTGGCAACAGAGATCCATGACGCGTTGCGGTGAATCCTGAACCGGAGCGAACCAGTCGTCCCATTTATCGCCAACAAGGCAGTCACTCACATAGCCCAGCCATAATCCGGCGATTCCGCGCTTTCGGCACAGGGCGTAAAAGGTGGAACTTTCCATGTTGATCAGCTGGCAGCCCTGATCCCGAAATTTTCCAGCCAGTTCCGGTGTTTCGCAATACAAGGCATCTACCTGGGCCGCCTGCAACTTCATGAGATTCCATTCATGGCAGTGGGCAAAATCACAGGCTTTGTCAAGCAGACCGGCATCGGGGTGACAGATTTCTTCTACTCCATAGGCCCTGCTTGTCCCATCTGTGGGCAGGGAACTGGTAATGGCAAGCAGGCTGCCGCGCGGAACCGTTTCCACGATGCTTCCCGCCACCCCATCTCCGATAATGTAACGAACCCCCAGACAGGCGAGTTCTTCCACCAGGATTGCCGTTTGCGGGCCACCCCATACGCAGCGGGTGACGATTATAATATTATGCCCCTCTATTTCCGCTTCATAAACCAGGGGTTCAAAATGGGGATTGCTCAGGTTGTAGATCAGCCGGTATTGAATTGGGCGCACCCGCTTCAGTTTTTTGAGGAGTAACATGGAATGGGCATGGTCGCGAAAAACAAGGATCGCAGCGCCATAATGAGGTTGTTCACGATCTCCCAGTCGCTTTTGGATCAGGTTTTGTGGATTCAAGTAAGGCATCAGCTGTCCTTTGAAGGATCATCTTGTCTCGTGAATCCATATAATATCAATAATCAAAGGATGTGATTCAAGTACAAATATTATTATTTTGTATCAAATATTTGCGCTTGCGCAAAGGGAATTGGTTTTTCAGTCAAGATTACAAGGAAGGAGGAGCGGAGCTCGATTCGCGAACAATCAGACGTGCCGGGCAACGGATTTCGATTTTGCGGCGGCTCTGTTCCCGGTCCATGTCGAGGATATATTCCGCTACCTTCTGCCCGGTATCGCCGGTTTCGATGCGCAGGGTGGTAAGGGGAGGCAAGGTTTTGTCCATGTCGGCTTCGTCGTCAAAACCGGTGATAGACATATCCTCAGGGACGGATATGCCTTTTTCACGCAAGGCATACAAACATCCCAGTGCCATGGCGTCGTTTATGCAGAATACGGCTGTGGGCCGTAGCCCTTCGTCGATTTTTTCCAGCATAACCTTGTGGCCCCGGATGGTGGAATAGTCCCCATCCCGCCAAATCATCTCTTCGGACAGGGGGAATCCGGCATCCGCAAAAAACTCCCGGAAACTGTCGAGTCTTTCTTCGGCATGCCGGTCGCCGGGGGTTCCGATCATGATGGCTACTTTGCGATGCCCCAGGCTGAATAAATGCTGGGCCATCTGTCTGGTCGCACCGGCATTGTCGCTATCGACAAAGACGGCATCGAGTTCGGGATAGTAACGTCCCAGTATAAGGGGGATTGCTCCTTTTTCGATGACGCATTTGGCCAGCGTGTTGGCGTAGCTGGCGGTGTCGCGGCAGGTTGGTATTACAACAACGGTAGCCCGCAACAGGAGGGGAGGAGTAACGCCGAATGGATCGCTTTTGCTGAAGCGTGCCAGCAGTACTTGCCAACCGCTTTTGGTGAGTTCCATAGTCATGGGGTCGAGAATATCGCTGACAAAGCCGGCTCGGCTGACCGATGAGAGGTGTTCAGGGTTGGCGATGAGGATTGTTTTGCGGCGTTTGCGGTTGTGGGCAGGATTATAGCCCATTTCGGCGGCCTTGGCTGTCACTCGTTCCTGGGTATCGGGGCTGAGACCATATTCATCGCCCCGACCGCTCAGGATGAGCGATACAGTAGTCTGGCTGCATTCCAGTTCCTGGGCAATCTGTTTGATGGACGGCCCCTTATTTTTCGACATGGATAATCCTCCGCTAGGTTGTTGTTCGATTTTCCTCGACTGAGTAAAAGGATACAACATTCGGGAAATGGCTGGCAAGCCATTTGGCTAAAAGTTAATTCTGGATAAAATGGGCAGGCACATCAAAAAAATGCCCCGGAGTATTTCCGGGGCCATTTTTTCATACCATACAGTGTTTCAGATCAGGTAAAAACCATCAATGCATTACAGTTGAAAGCGAAGGCAGGGAAGGCGCATCCTCTTTGCTGATAGAGGGGCCATAATTATCCTGTAATTCAACGTTGAACACGGAGCCAACATTACCATTGGGGATTTCCAGGCCCTGCTTGAGTTTATGGTTGTAATAGATATCCGGCGTACCACCGCTCAGGTAGCCCCCCTCGGAAACCACAGATCCGTATATAACGGGGTTTCCCTGAAATCGCGTGGTCCCGGCCGTGTACATGACTCCATCCAGATAAACCTTCGGAATCGAGGTTTCCGCGTAGCTAACACTGCCGTCGGCATTCAGGATGGGTTTTTCGGCATTATCGAGCGAAGCCGGATTACCGGCGCCTCCTTGTTCGTAATTGGCGTTCATATAAAAGACACCTTTCATGCCCTTGCCCGTACCCGAGTTTTTCACCGTCGCCAGGTTGCCGCCGTCATCAGCAGGGGGATTGCCGTCTGTCGTGTCAATGAAGACCAGGTCATAAGGGGAATTTGCGCGGTCGGCGTCTCCAAACTCGTCGTTAAAATCAATCAGGTGGTCCCCGTCTTCAACACCGTCCTTGTAGATATTACCACTGGCATCGGTGGAATAATAGCGTCCATGGGCCTGCGCCATGGCTTTGAAGGCTTCATATTTCGATCCGAAATCGGGCCATTCGATGACTCCTGTCGGGATCAACTGCTCAAAGCCCGCCTCAAAATTGCCCGAGGTTTTTGGAGGATCGCCCCCCAGGTCGCCGACGGTGGAATAGGTTTCCACACTATGCACATCGCCTAATTTTTTAGGCTTTGAAGCATCGTGCACTTTCCATGTGCCGCCAAAAAGAAACTTGCCTTCGGAACGGTACTTGGCAAAAGGGTCGAAATCGGAATCGGTCTTGTCCAGGTACATGGATTGCGATTTGGAGAGCATGTTGAAGTCATCCTTGCTCCAGGATTCGCCCCAATGCACACGTCCGTTTCCAAGTTGGGCCGCCGTGCTCAAACTGATCAGGCCAGCATCCAGTTTCACCTCTTCCACCTGAATCGGACTGGCTGTAATGTAAGCCAGAATGGTCCGTCTCATTCCGCTGGGAGTGACGCCCGTGCTTTCCACCTTAAAAAGACAGGTCACCGGATCCGAGCCCAATGCGGGAAGGAGTTTCAGTTCTTCAACCGAAGCGACTTCATAGTTGTATTTGGAATTCAAGGTGGCCAAATTGGCTTCGGGAATGGAGAATCCGTTTACCGGGTCCGCTATGAGAAGTTTAGCCTTCAGGTTTGGAAAAGCTCCTGTGGTCATATTCCGATAAAACAGTCCCCCATTGCCTCCGCCGTCATAATCTTCGGGGTAATTTCCCCAATGCTTGATCATCTCGACGCCCGATTCGGCGGCAAAGTATGCTCTCGCCAGGTCACGGCGGCGATGGTTCTGGTTTTGGTGGTCCATCATCGTGCGGATCATCCATATGGAGGAAACGGCTGCCAGCACGCACAGTATGATAGTAACCGGCATTACCGAGCCCCGAAGGTTTTGGGTATTCTTAAGCATATTCATGATCTTGCTCCTTTTGCCGCTTGAAATTGGCGAGGATTCATCGCGGATATCATTCCGGCGGATTCCGGAGATAAATAACCGTTTCGCCATCGCGCTCATCCACATTCGCGTAGGCAAGTTCTTCAGCTGTGGCCACATAAACCAATACCAGCGCGTCAACTCCCTGGCCGCTGCTGCCGCCCGGTTTGAAAGTAATGTCGATCGGTCCTTTTGCCACAATGCGGCCATCATTGCCGTCGCTGATGTCCGAATCGTAAGTCAGTGTTTCGTTATCCGGGTTAAAAAGGAATTCGCTCAGCCCGCCGCTTGCCACACCGGGATCCTTATACTGAATGCGCTGATAGTTTTCATTTTCAAAAAACACACAACTGTCGATACGTGCATCACAAAGCCGAAATCGAATCTGGTTCAGGGCCGCCATGCGCGCGCTTCGTGCCCGTGTAGGACCATATAATTCTTTAATGGTGACGGCGCTCAGGTAATACAAAGTACTCACTCCTGTCATGACCAGGGTAAAAACCCCCAGGGCCACAACGGTTTCGGCCAGCGTAAATGCCCGTCGCCTTCTATTCCTGCGTATAGTTAATATCCAATTTCGCATTATGCACCTCTTTTTCATCGCGTTATAATGCTTCTCATAGTTTCTAAGGCCTTAGCCATCATGGCGATTTCAGGATTACCGCCGATTCGCGCAGTGTCTTGTTTTTCAGGCGAGCCACGCGGGGTTCCCAGCTCAGTGCGACTTCGATTTCCACCATGCGGGCCGGATTGGGAGCCATGGTTAAAACCGCACCAGTCTCGGGATCACGGACTTCCACTTCCAAAGTTCCAATCGTGTCATCTTCCGTGTTTTCGGGGGTTCCATTGTCCCAGATCGTCTGCTCGGATTCCGACTGGGTCCAACTGAAAAGACGGAAGCGCTCTTCTTCCATATATTGGCAGACTATCTGGTGGGCCCGGTTTCGTTCCTGTTCCAGCTCATTATGGACACGCGCGAAGTTCAGGGCAGACAAGGTTGCCAGGAAAAGAATCGAGCATATTGCTACAGCAATAATGCATTCGACCAGGGTAAAACCACTTTGATGTCTTCGCTGCATTTTCGTTCTCCTTTCCAAAGCGGGGGCTTTGGATTCCATTTCTGCCGATATGCTTCTCGCGTATCGGCTTATGCTATGTATTATCGGCTAAATTGAACGGGAATCTGCTATGCAATCTTTGCACACTTGTGAAAAAAGAGGACTTATGGGGGATAATGTCCAAGAGCAAAAGGGAAAACCGGCCATATTGCAAAAATAATTTTTTTTAAAAATAATTGGGGAAAGGAGTCATTTGCACAATCTGTGTGCAGCGGAGAAAGGCAGTTTCAGGTGGTTTTCTTGAAGTTTATGATAAAGAAAAGGGGCCTTCCCAGTTCTATCGACTGCAAAGGCCCGCTTGTTCAATCTTTTCGTCAGGACTTTCTCAGCTGGAGGATGCAAAGTCGGAGAAGTCCTTCGCGCTGACTCCGGTGGAAATACCTTCAGCGGCCAGACGGAATTCATCGGGGCTCGTGGCATTGGCCATGGCTTCTTCGATGCTGATGAGTTTGCGATTGTAAAGACTCAGGAGCGACTGATCGAATGTCATCATGCCTACATGGGCGCCGTCTTCGATATAGTCTTTCAGTTCGAGGGTCTTGCCTTCGAGCAACATCTTCTTGATGACCGGCGTGACCACCATGATTTCCGTTGCCGGCACACGTCCTTTTCCGTTGGCCGTGGGCAGCAGGCGCTGGGAGATGACGCCCTGGAGGGTCAGCGAAAGTTCCATGCGTATCTGGTGCTGCAAGTAGCCGGGAAAGTAATTGATGATACGTTCCACGGTCTGGACGGCGTCGGTGGTATGGAGGGTGGAGAAAACCAGGTGGCCTGTTTCCGCCGCGGCAATGGCTGTCTGAATCGTTTCCAGGTCACGCATTTCCCCGATCAGAATCACGTCCGGGCTCTGGCGCAATACGCGCTTGAGGCCATCGATAAAACTGTTTGTGTCGATACCGACTTCGCGCTGGGAAATAATGGAGCGATTATCGGAATGCAGGAATTCGATAGGATCTTCGATGGTCATGATATGGCACTGCCGAATTTCATTAATGTGCTTGATCATGGCGGCGAGGGTGGTGGACTTGCCCGAACCGGTGGTACCCGTTACCAGTACCAGTCCGCGACGCTTTTCGGAAAGCGCCTGTACAGCGGGAGGCAGACGCAGCTGCTTGAATTCAAAATTGGGAAAGGGAATATGCCGCAGGACCATACCGGTCGATTCGCGCTGGCGGAATATATTCACACGGAATCGACCCAGGTTCTTGGCCGCGATGGCCATGTCCATTTCATGGGTTTCTTCAAATTCCGCGCGCTGCTCCTCGTTCAGCAACTCCATGGCTACCGCATTGACGTCGTCGGGAGTCATGGAAGGATGTTCGGAAGGGGATATTATTCCATTTATCCGAAAACAGGGAGGGGATCCCGCCTTGATAAAAAGGTCCGAAGAGCCCTTCGCGCACATCTCGGTTAACAAAGGATCAATACGTCGCATCTTTTGTGCCTTTCAAGGAGACGAATGTTACGGCGCCGGATTACCGGGAGGCGGGCTTGCTTCATCGCCGGTACCTTCGACGGCAAAAGGCGGTGGAGCATGTTCCGTGCAATATATTTCCCGACCTTCGGGGCCGATAATATATTTGCCGCCGGATGGACACTTGGGAACGTTCACGGAACGGGCCTCTTCAAGCTTTTCAATAGTGGGTCTGGCGCCGCCATTGTTGATGGACCACATGGTCATCGTCTGCTTCAGTACCGACCGGTTCGCCGCACAACTCGTCGCCCTGGACTTATCCAGGTTCGTAATAATGTTTTGGGGCTCCGTTTCCGACTTGGAGTCTCCGCCCATCTGGGTCGAGGTCAGGATACCGATAATAACCAGTACCACAAGCAGGATAACCAGTGCATATCCTTTGTGACTGGATTGCGAAGAGGAATGAGTCAGGCATTTGAAATATTTATGGTTCATAAATATATTTTATGACTCCAGTCCTGCTGAAAGCAATGGAAATATCGGTGCACAGTTAAAAAAGGACCTGGTACATTCTCCCCGTCTCTTTTGCAGGCTGCGTCGATCCGCCCAAGGTATTTATCGTCATTATTTTTAGCATCTTGAATATTTCAATAGTTTATTCCCGACCTC
>CAYWYC010000147.1:0-11477 GCA_964462565.1 uncultured Candidatus Sumerlaeota bacterium
CAGCATAATTCGGCGCAGTATTATTCCGCTCAACAGGGTCAGAAAAGGCACGTATGCTGGCTAGCACAATAACATAATGAAAAGAACTTGCCATACAAAAAAGGACCGGCCAAGAGCGCTCATCTTATTCTTGAGTGCGCTGATGTCTTTGGGGGATTATCATAGGCTTTCTCGAAATTTCTTCGTGTTAAGGCCCAATCGGATATGTGGCTTTTTATCCGCAGATTGCGCAGATTACGCAGATTGAAAAGCGCGAAAGGACCTTATCCCTTATGCCCGAATGGATGTCCCGAAGTAAATTCGGATTGCCAGAAGGGCTTCTGAGATCATCTATGGGATTGTCGATATAGCATTATTCTTTCTGTCATATCATGCGCAGCATAGATTTCAGAATTACATACAAGAACGGCAAGGACAGCAGCAGGCCGATGGCGGCATAAATATAGGCAGCCGGATTGACTTTCAGCAAGAGGGCGGACTGCCCGGGCTTGCAGGGATTGACGTAGCAAAAAGCGCTTTCTCCAATGGGATATTGTGAATGGATTGCTTTCGCGCTATCGACGGACATGCTGAAGTCTTCTTTATAAAACACCTGGTCGGCGCGATATTCCTTGTCTTGAAAAGCATAGGAATATTGGATTTTGAGAAACGCCTGATGGTGCTTGTGTGGGATCATATCTGACTTATGAATTTCAATAGGCAGCCTCACCCATTGCTTTTTTGCCCGTCGCAGGGATTTGAAAATCCCCAAAGACCACCACCACAAGCCGAAGACGAGGAGAAGGATTGGAGAAAGCGCAAAGATTGTGATCAGGACGTCAGTCATTTTTGAACTTTGTATTATGCAAACATGCTAGCCTTATTATTCGAAAGGCGGTTTGTCGTCGGTACCGGCCGATTCGAGTTGTTCAATTAAAGCAGGCAGCCTGTTGATGCAGACATTCCATACTTTTTCGTGCAAAATGTCCCCGTATTCATGGGCGATGATGTTTCTCAGCCCGATTACGGAAAGCCAGGGAATGTCCGGGAAATACGCACGGGCATCTTCGGAAAGTTGGCGTGCTGCTTCACCGATGATCTCGAAATGGCGTTCCACTGCTCCGCGCATCATGCGGTTAGCCAAGTAGTCCTGGAAACTTTGGTTGTGGATGAATTGCATGATTGCCCTTGCTGCATCGAGCATGTCCCAGAGCCTTGCCATGTCTTTCGCGTCAAGCCGCATAAATCACCTCGTGCGTTCGAAGGATTTCGTATTTGCGCCAAGGATTCCGCAGGGCTTCTTTCTCGACCAAGTCCACAGATCGCCCGAATTGACTTTCCAATTCGTTCTTCATGGCAATGATATCGAAAAGGTCCCAGCCTGTACCGGACTCAAAACTCACGAGAAAATCCAGATCGCTATGCGGGCCAAAATCGTCTCTAAGGGCCGATCCGAAAAGAGACAGCTCGCGTATCCGCCACTTGCGGCAAAATGCAGCAAGAATTTCGTGATCTAATGGGAAAGATGAAGTCATGATACTCCCCTTAATTCCCTTTGAAACATAACAGTCAAAGATCTTCTTCGCCTGCATTAATCTGCCACAACGAAAAATGCATTCTGAAGATACTATAAAAAGAAAGTACCACTAAGACTCGGCAATCTCAATCTTTCTTGGTGATAAATACAACTTTGTGGGCATGGACCAGCTGAAAGTAGTGACACAGCAAATAATGTGATAAGCCCGCAAGGGGTTTCCCTGTTTTACAGGGAAGACGCCATGTAGTATAAGGGCAAGCCCGTCAGGATTGTGCCTTATTTCGCCGCGCTAGCGGGTTAAAACCCGTGGCTATTTTTGGGAAAGCCCGCCGGGCGTTTCGCCTGAAGCTTTCACGCAAACCTTGAGTATTATCGCATTCAGACTATCAGATTACCCTTTCCCCAAAAATACCGGAAGGGCCAACATTACTATTCATTTCAACCTCCATAGACACTATACATGTCTCCAAAATATAAGTGCCATAATCCTGTAAAAACCAAATTGTGTATGAGTACTGCTGCTGTTATCCATAGTTCCTTCTTTCTGCGGCCTATTGCATAAAATAGAACCAAAGCCAAAAGGCAAGTAGAAACGAGCAACGGCAGGAATAGAAAAAGTATGAGCAATTCTCCTCCCACCTGCAAAGCGAAAAATATCCCTATCGGATAGAAAAAAAGGAGTGCCGTAATGAATGCTTTCTCACCTGGCAGGGTGATCATAGAAACCGAAAATCCAAATAAGGAGAAAAAAGCAATTGCAAAGAGGGGCAAAGACCAGTCTCGAACAAGACCATCAATTTGCTCTATGATGGTCGGCCAAGCCGCCGCGACTTCTCTTGCCGTAAAACCACCAGGGAAAGGTTCCCAATACCAGTAAGATAAATTCAAACTTATTACGAGGGAAAGCGCCGTTACCAGGCATATCGGAATAAAAATGATGATATCTTGCTTTTTTTGATTCATATTGATGGCGGCAATAATTTGACCAACTTTGGCAAGTTGGTGTCAGAGAACGATGCTGCCTCCTTTGGCGAGGGCTTTGCGGATTTTTTTGGGGTCGATGTTGGATACGTGTCGGTGTTCTTGCAAGGCGAGGGAAGCGGCGGTTCCGGCGGCTTCTCCGGTTTGGTTGCAGGTGACCATGACGCGGATGGCTCCGTAGGCGGCTTTGTCGGCGGCGATCATGCGTCCGGCCATGATGAGGTTTGGCGCGGAGGCGTGGGTCATGGTGCGGTATGGTATCTGGTAGAAGGTGGGGTTGTCGTCGGTTTCGGCGCGCCATCGATCCTTGATCGCGCCTTCGGGTCCGATGGTGATCTGGCTTCCATCGAGATACTTGAAGACGAAGCCGCCGCCTTCGGGATTGTGGATATCGACGCGGTAGCTGCCGTTGGCAATGGCACCGTCGAAGCGGACGCCGTTGAGGACATCGTCTTCGGTGAGGCGGTAGTCGGCCTGGAAACGGCGTGTTTCGCGGATGCCGATCTGGGAGGGCAGCGCGAGCAGGACCAGCTCGTCGCGGAGTTCGGGATGGTACTTGCGGGCCATGTCCATGATGGCGCGGATGGTGCGGCGGCCTTCGATTTCGGCATGGGTGAGTTCGGCGGCATCGGCGCAATTGGCCCCGAAGACGTGGGTCTCGGCGATCATCCGCACGTCGGGCGCACCGGGAATGGTGGCGTTCCATCCGGAGTCGGGCGGCAGGTCGTATTCTTCGTGATGGGCGTTGTAGAGATCGCGGATGGAGATAGCGGTGAGTCCGCGGAGCTTGGCGCAGGTGGTCGGCGGCTGGAGGTGGCGATCCACGGTAAAGGGTATGCCCGCGTGGGCGGCGAGGTCGCCGTCGCCGGTGGCGTCGATAAAGACGCGCGCCCGGATGGCTATGCGGCCGCTTTTGGTTTCGGCACAGACGGCGTCGATCCGTCCATCGCGCATGAGGGGTGCGGCGTAAAAGGCATGGAGCACGGGTGTGATCCCATGCTCCAGCACCATTTCATCGAGTTCGATCTTGAGTTCCTCGGAGTTCATTTCGGCGCCGCAGCTCGGGTTGTCGGGCACTTCGATGGCGGCGTTGCGTTTCTTGAGTCGGTCGATCACTTCGCGTGTGAGGCCGCCGATGATGGTCTGTTTGAATTCGGTATCCTGCAGGCTGTGCCATACGTGGACCATGCTGTTGGTGGCGGTTCCGCCAAAGGCGTTTGACTTTTCGAGAATGACCACCGACGCGCCCAGGCGAGCCGCGCGAATTGCCGCGAAGACACCGGTGCAGCCGCCACCGACAACGCAGATGTCGCAGTCGTGGAGGATTGGGATTTCGCGGGCGGGTTCGTTTAATCGCATGTGGTTTTAAACCGGGAAGATGCTTTGCATATGAACATGCTATTCCGATGGATTGTTAACAGAAACAAAATTCGCCCGCCCTTCATCATGACCTTCTCTGATCCACCGGGCGATATTATTCCTGATTGCTCTCAGGCGGTCGTCTTGAATCTTGCCAATTGTACCTTCGAGCATACTTTCTTGGACGACTGCAAGTCGGGTCGTTCGTATAACACTCTCACGCTTCAGGCCCGTTTCATTAAAGAATTCAGGAATGCATTGATGAGTATTTGACGAGATCATACAGATAAGCCAGTCGCTATATTGTCCCGGAAGAGCCCGAAGGACGAGAGCTGGACGCATTTTTGATTTTTGCAGATCGGTGCGAGGAAAAGCAAACAAGACGATTTGGCCGGCTTGAATCATCAGAATACCTCTTTCAGATCTTCCCGGCTGTATTCTGAGGGTTCGTCTTCCATGCCGTTCAGGGCATGGGTCAGAGAGAAGGTGGACCAGGTTTCGGCCTCTTCTCTAAACCTTCGTTGACGCGCCTTTGTTTCCAGATACTCAATGAAGTCGAGGACCTCGGCCTTTTCGGCTTCCGGCATTTTGCGCAAGTGGTCTGCAATTTTCTCTTCAGTGGTCATGATCGGGACCTTCCTTGCATCAAATAATTCTCAATCATTATATCCCAAATAAACTAAAGCATTCGGCAGAATATTTCAAGATCGCTTTTCTTATTTTCCCCCGACGCAGTGAATGGCTTTGTCGGAGCGGATGAGGAGGCGGCCGCCTTCGAGGGGGACCAGGGGGGATGTGACCCAGGAGGCGTCGTCGGCGAATTCGTTGAGGGCGATGAGTTCGAACTCGGGCCTGGCCGCCACCACGTACACCCCGCCGGTGCGATCGCGGGACTTGGACATGAGGTTGGCGGGATAATAAATGTACTCGCCGTTGGTCAGTGCGGCGCCGTAGATGATCACGCGTCCGATGTCCTCGCGGATCCAGTCTTCGGGTTCCTGCTTGTAGATGATTTCGCCGGTTTTGGCGTCCATGCAGCAGAAGCCCTTGGCGCTGGCGGGGCGTTCCTTGCCGGTGAACGCGGCGTAGTAAATCCTGTCGTCGAGGATAACGGGGGATGAAAAACCACTGCCGTTGTCGGCTGATTTCCAGACGATCCGTTCTTTGCGGTCGAGGCCGGGATCGGGCTTGAGGGCGTAGGAATTCCACGCGCCGTGGCCGCTGCCGGTGATGGCGTAGATGGTGCCATCGCGATAGAGGGGGTTGCTTGCGGAATAGCCCTGGCGGGTCGGGAAAATCCAAAGGGTCTTGCCGGTCTTGGGGTCTATGGAGGCCAACTGGTCCATGCCGAGGAGGAGAACCTGCTTGCCCGATGGGGGGTCGATGACCATGGGCGCGGCCCAGGCGCGGTTGTATTGGCTCTTGGTGACGAGGGTTTCCTGGGTCTTCCAGATTTCGTCGCCGGTTTTTTTGTTGAGGGCAAAAAGGGTGTGGCACTCGGGGCTGGCATTGACGATGAGCATGTCGTCGCAGGTGACGAGGGATGCTGCTGTTCCCCAGCGGTGGCATTCTTCGCCGAGAATTTTGGACCAGAGGACTTCGCCGTTTTCGGGATTCATGGCAAAGAGCCCCGCCGGGCCAAACCAGGCATAGAGGACGCCATCGTCGAGGATGGGTGTGGGTGTGGCATAGCCGTGGAGGATGATGGGGCTGTTGGGTTCAAAGACCGGCCCAAGGGGTTTGAGGTCCTTTTGCCAGATGAGGGAACCGTCCGTGGCGCTGATGCACAGGGTGTGGAGCATCAGTTTGGTCGGATCGAGTTTGGTGATTTCTTTTTTGGTTCGGCCTTCACCGTAGCCGCTATAGGCGGTGACGTAGATTTTGCCATCGAGCACGATAGGTTGCGACGCGCCGGGTCCGGGCATGTCGTATTTCCAGATCCGGCTTTCGGCATTCCATGTTGTGGGTGTTCCGGGGATTTTACTCACGCCGTCCATCTGGGGGCCGCGATATTGGGGCCAGTCTTCTGCCGCAATCATGTTTGCCATCACCACAATGGCAAGCATCACACACCAAACTTTACACACCATTTGCTTCCTCATTTTCCCGTTCCTTTCAAAAACAACTTCTTGAATTTCGGGGCCCCGTGGAATCCTCCTTCTATTCAATCTGCAATTCGTCGCCGAGGATTTCGGCAATGCGCTGCATGATTTCGTCGTCGAGTTTTTCGACAATGTCAAGAGACTGGAGGTTGGTCTTGACATGTTCGACGGTTCTGGCCCCGGCGATGCAGGTGCTCATGTCGGGATTTTTCATGGTCCAGGCCAGGGCAAAGGCGGGCATGGGCGCGTCCAGTTCATCGGCGATGGCCTTGAGTTGGCGGACGCGGTTCAGGCGGTTTTCGGTAAGACCGGCGCGTTGCCATTCGCTTTTCTGCATGCGGGAATCTTCGGGGATGCCTTCGATGTATTTGCCCGTCAATATGCCACCGCAAAGGGGCTGATAGGCGGTTATGCCCATGCCGTAGCGCTTGAAGAGCGGCAGCAGATCCTGCTCAAGCCGCTTGCGCCCGAATAAATTATACCACGTCTGTTCCATGGCCGGGCCTTCGAGACCGAGACGTTCGGCCACGGCAAACATTTCCATCAGGTAGGTGGGGTCGTGGTCGCTGGTGCCCCAGTGCAGAATCTTGCCCTGGCGGATGAGGTGGTTCATGGTGGTGACGACCTCTTCGGCGGTAATGGCGGGATCGGGCCGGTGGCAGAAGAGGAGGTCGAGATAATCGGTCTTGTAGAGTTTCAGGTTTTTCTCGACGAGTTCGACAATGTGTTTGCGGTGCATGCCCTTGTTGGTAGGCGGCGCGCCTTCTAATCCGCGGACGCTGATCTTGGTTCCGAGGATGATGGACTCGCGGGGCCAGTTGTGCTTGCGCATGGTCTGGGCGAGGAGTTCGGTGCATCGGCCTTCGGCGTATTTTTCGGCGGTGTCGATATAGTTGACGCCTGCCTCATAGGCGGTGACCATGATTTCCTCGGTCTGTTCGTCGGGAATGTTCTTGCCCCAATCGATGTGATTGCCAACGGAGAGGACGCTGATGGGCAGTCCCCATTTTCCAAGTTTGCGGTATTGCATGTTTTTCCCTTTTCTATTCGGCGGCTTCGAGCCAGTTTGTTTTGTAGGTTTCGCCGCCGAGGAAGGCGCAGTAAACGAGTTTGCGGTCGAGGTCCCAGCCAATGGAGAAGGCTTCGCGGGCTTTGTCGAACTCGGTGGCGTTTTCCATCCAGTTGGCGATTTTGGTCCAGCTTTTGCCGCGGTCGATGCTGCGGAAATAGCCGTGGCCCTTGGCGGCAAAAAGCATTTCGTCCTCGCTGCGTCCAAAGATTGGTCCCCAGGTTCGGGTGACTTCACCTTCGGGCACGTCGCGCACGATGGGGTCCATGGGCTTCCAGGTAGCGCCCTTGTCGTTGGTCACGAGAATGCTGTTGTCGATGGCCCAGTATCCGTTTTTGCCGCGGACATGGGGATGGCGCTGCATGAGAAAAACGGGATCGTAAACCTGGGTCCAGGTCTTGCCCTGGTCGGTGCTGCGGAGAATGGGGACGAGGCCCTCGTTGCCCTTGGGGGCAGCCACAAACGCGTCATCGTCGAACATGCCGAGCTTATAGGCGCCGCCTTCGAGCGTGACCTGCTCCCAGGACTTGCCCAAATCGCGTGTGATCCAGAGGTTTTCGGTGTGGTGCTGCTTGGCGAAGATAGTCTTGGGTTCTTTGTCGCGCCAGTCCACCTGGCCGGAGGTCCATCCGTCGTGGCGCATGCCCTGGGGTTTGTGAAAGGCCTGCCAGCTTTTGCCGCCGTCGAGGCTGATACCGCCGATGGGCGTTGCGCCCTTGCCGACGATGGTGAAGAAGGCCATGCGGTTGTAGTCGTTCGGATCGAACTGGGCGCCGTCGCCGCCCCAGGTGCGTCCGCTGACGACGTTGTCATCGGAGCGCTTCCAACTCTTGCCCTGGTCGGTGCTGGTCCAGATGCCGTATTTCGGACTCACCAGCAGAAAGAGTTGGCCCGTTTCGGGATTCACGAGGAGTGTGCCGGACTTGCGGACGAAGTGATTGGGGCCGTCTTCGTAGTCGGGAATCTGCTTCCAGAGGTCGGTGGTAATGCATTCCCAGTCAGAGGCATAGAGCAGAGATGATACCGCCAGCAGCAGGATGATGAGGATGGTTTTCAGCAGTTTTTGCGTTTTCATATTGTGCCTTTCGCTTTCTTATTGGCCAACGTTGGTATAGGTTTTTTCCTCGCCTGTGGCGCGAAGGTCGAACATGGCGGTGGAGTGCTCGTCGGCGACACCGCTGGTGTTGAAGATTGCCATCTGGATTTTTTCGGGCATCTTGCGGGCCTGGATGGTTCCGAGTTTTTGCCAGTGTTCGGGGCCGACACCGGTGAGGCTGTAATAAGCGGTGAGGTCGGCGTCTTCGCGCACGAGGCGAATCCAGACAGGCAGGTTGAGACCGTTGCGGTTTTTGCGCGGATCGCCTTCGGTCAGTCCCGCGCCGATGACGCGAGCGGTAACGATCCAGTCGCGATGCACGTTCAGGCGGAAGCGCGTGGAGTCGTCGAGATAGAAGACGGCGAACTTGCCCTCGTCGAGTTTGCTGATGTCCTCGGCCAGGAGGATGCCGGTTTTGACATTGCCCTTGCGCTGATAAGGCTTGAGGCCGGTAGTGGCGGCGACCTGTCCCTGGGAAGTGATGGCGAGGGGAAAATCGAAATCGCCCTCGATGGTGCGCACGATTCCGGCGATGGCAGGTTTATCCATTTTGCCGAAGGAACGAAAGTTGCCTTCGCCCTTGGCAGTGATGCGGATCTGGGGGCCTTCGAGTTCGACTTCCGCGCCGTCCCATCCGGTGAGGTCAAAGGTCTCCCAGGTAGGCGGGGTGAAGGTGAATGGCTGCTCGATGCGCTTGGCCACATTGGGCGTGGCGGCAAGGTCGGCAATGCCGGAAGCGACGAGGGTGTAAGCCTTGTCCTTTTCCATGGGTGACGTTTCGAGGACGACTGCGTCGGCTGCAGCCATGCGGGCGGCCTGGATGGTGAGTCCGTCGATGGAATAGTTTTGGGCGCTGGCGGCGCTTTCGGGATTTACTTCTTCATCGAAAACCACGCGCAGGATTTCAGCGGCCTTGTTCGCTTCGACGGCGGCGATCTTCGGGGCCGACCGATCCAACGGCACATGCGCGGTAAAGGCCTTGGACGGTTCGGACAGGTTACCCGCAATGTCTTCAGCGCGGATGACGTAGGTGTAGGTCTTGCCGCTTTCGATGGTGTTGTCGATATAACGGGCGATGAGGTTTTCAAAGGTCTGGCCGTCGCTGCGTTCGATGCGATAGCGCCAGACGCCGCTGCCCTCATCGGAAACTTCGGGCCATTCCAGGAGGACGGACTTGGGCGTGGCCTTGACCTGGACGGCTTCGATCTTTGCGGGTTTGGAGGAATCGTCGGGCGCGGGGATGCCGCTCATGGGATGATGGGTGAGGTGATAATAGCCCAGCCGTTGAAGGGCCAGGGCCTGCTGCTCGGTCAGGTCGAAGAGGCGTTCCGTCTTGCCCTTGCGCGTCTTTTCCATCATCTTGGGCAGGCCGATGGGATTGTCCTTATAGATCCAGGCATATTCCATGCAGGCGAACATGTAGTTGGAATTGTTGGACTGATGGCCGCCGTCGTTGTAGGCGGAGGCGGGTGCGGTGAATCCGGGAATCTGCTCGGCATAGCGCAGAAAATCCATGAATGCCTCGGCGCGTGGCACCAGGCGCATGGGATTCGCGGCGTCGGGATGATCGGCGTTTGACTTCTCGACCATGGCGGCAAATTTGGGCAGGTTCTCGTCGATCCATGCCTGCTTTTCTTCCATGCTCATGGCGCGGCTGGGCCAATGGTTTACGATGTAGGCCCGCATTTCGGGATTCCGCTTCAGGCCGAGGCCAAAAAAGTTGGCCGCCGCCTCGGGGCTTTGCTCATTGAAATCGTAATAGGGAATCATGCAAAGCACGCGATAATCGGTTTCGCCGATGAGGCCGCGGTTTTTGTCCATCTTGAACCAGTGGGCATAGATGGGCACACCCGGCGGCAGGTAGGCCTTGAAGCGGAATTCTTTGCCCCGGGCTTCGGCAAAGGCCTGTACCATTTCCATGGGTGTGCGATAACTCTGGCCCAATTGGACCAGGTCATAGGGTTTGTTTTGCTGGGCGAAGGTAATATTCACCAGCAATGCCAAGCAGATGACAAGCCCTGCCAATGATGTGAGTCGCTTCATTATTCATTCCTTTCAGCATCGTTTTTTGTAATGAATCAGGGCGCCTTGCCGGGCATGGTGATGGCAATTTCATCATCGGAAGGCGTCCACGTTTCCACTTCTCCCAGGAGAGTTTCGTATTTCAAGTCGTTCAGCATACCCAGTCTATGGGATTATACGTGACAAAATCAAGGTCCGGTTCGTCTCCCACGCCGATATGATCGGAAATGGGCAAATACCCCTTTGCATCCGGATTGGTCCACAGGGGGACGCCGTAGCCTTCGACAAAGGGGATGAGATCCTCGCTGGTTGCGGCAAAAACGTTAATGTGGGGATACATGGCGCAGTGGAGGTCCATGGGGAGTCCCATTTTTTCGCACTCGATCGTCACGAGGAAGCAGGATGTCAGGCCGCCGTTGAAGATATCGAGCCGCCCCCAGTCGGTGGCTCCGGCATGGAGCCATTCGAAGCGCTTTTCGTGGGCGTCGGGTGCGGTTTCGCCGCCGATGAGGGGCGTGCGGATGTGCTTTTTGAGTTCGATGTATTGGGCGATGTATTCGTCGGATTCGGGCATGGGCGACTCGTACCAGTAATAATCGAGCTCGTCCATGACCTTGCCCACGCGCAGGGCTTCGTCGTATTCGTGGAGCAAGACTGCATCGCAATCGCACGCGCAATCGCAATCGAACCACTGAATCAGGCAAGATTGACAAGATTAAAAAGCGCCCTCCCAATCCTGTTCATCTTGCAAATCATGTCTCATATTTTCCGATTTATTTCCAAATCGAAAAACCGCTTCCGGTGCTCAGCGCCCCTGCGTCTCCGCGTTTCTTTTTCTAATCAACCGCGGATAGCGCGGATGTCGCGGGTCTTATTGGTTATGGCTTTGCTGCTCCCGAAAAATTGAATTCAACCTGCGCCTGGATCGCGCCGAACGCTACCTGCGATCCACGCGCCAGAGTATCGGCGATATATGCTTTGCCGTGGGCTTTCAAAACCTGAGCCATTTTCATCGGCTCTTTCACAAGCGTCACCACATAACCCCATTGCAATACCGCAAAGCCCACTCCCAGGAGCAAGCCCTTTTTTAGGGCTATCCTCAGAAGTCATCGCGTTAAGGCGGAATCGGTCATGGGGTGTTTTTATCCGCAGATTACGCAGATTTTCGCAGATGCGGAAATGTTGTCGAGAGTCTTTCGCTTATAGCGAATCTCGAAAGCGCCATTTCTCAGGCTTCAGAGCCGCCCATCTAAAAGGGATACTCGAAAAACTTAAGAGAAAGGCTTACATGTTCGTAGTCAGCCCCGTGAGGGGCGTCGGGTTGAATGGAAT
>CAYWYC010000148.1:0-11442 GCA_964462565.1 uncultured Candidatus Sumerlaeota bacterium
GGGTTTTAACCCCTGGTAAGCCGGAAACAAAAAGAGAGGAGGACTGAAGGTCCGATCCAGGTTCATAACAGAAACACTTCCGAGAACCTCTAAGCATCCGGGTCCTGATATCGTCCGAGAAAAGCAACAAGCAGAATTACTTTCAAGAACGGCTCTATACAACACGTTCCTTGATTTTTTTGTCATAGAGTTTTTTGCACTCCATGCACAGATGCGCCTCGGGTACGGCGCGCAGACGTTGCATGCCGATCTTGTCGCCCGACGCCATGCATACGCCGTAGATGCCGTTTTCGAGGCGTTCGAGCGCGGCTTCCACCTGGATGAGGGCTTCCTCTTCGTCGCGACGGATGAGCAGGGCCGTTTCCGTGCTGATGTTATGGGTGGCGTCTTCGGCCAGGTGAATCGAATAGCCGGGAGTAACGCCGTTGCCGTGTTCTTCGCCGATATTCAGGGTCAGCCGGTCCAGGTCGCGGATGGTCTCACGCAGTCGTGATTTTTCCTCTTCCAGTTGCTTGCGCAGCCGGTCCACTTCCTTCTTGGTATAGGGCGTTTCCTTGGGGAAGGGTTTGGGATCTTCGCACAAGAGAACGCCGTTGTAGAAACCCGACGGCTTGCGGCTGGCCATTTGCTCACGCAGGTTACTATCCTCGGCGTGGACCCTTTCTTCGGAGGTCTGGGCGGCCTGCTTCTTCGCCTTTTTGGGGGGTATTGGCTTTGTTTTCTTGGCTGCTTTTTTGGCTGGCGTTTTTTTGGCGACAGATTTTTTCTTCGCGCTTTTTTTGGCGGTCTTTTTCGGTGTCGCCTTTTTCTTCACCGCTTTTTTCGCCGCTTTCTTGGAGGCCGTCTTTTTCTTGCCGGCTTTCTTCACGGCCTTTTTCTTGACCACCGTCTTTTTGCCGGTTTTCTTTTTGGCGCTCTTTTTGGGCGCGGCCTTTTTCACGGCTTTTTTCTTGATCACCTTTTTGGTGGTCTTCTTTTTGGCCGTTGTTTTTTTAGCCACCGACTTCTTGCCGGATGCCGTGGTCTTGCGCGCCGCTTTTTTTGCCGTCTTTTTAGACGTCTTGGCAGCGGTCTTTTTCCGCGAGGCGGTTTTCTTACTCGATTTCGATTTAGCCATAACTAAGCAATCCTCCCTACGACGTCGGCACAGCGACGGCAGAGCATGGGGTGGTTGGAGTCGGTATTTACTTCTTCATCGATGCACCAGCAGCGGGCGCATTTTTCGCCCGAGGCCTTCCGCACTTCCACGCGAAGCGCTTCCTCCAGGGGCAGGTCCTTATCGCTGTCCGCTTCCGAGCGATCCACCTTGAGTTCGGAAACGATAAAGAAATCTTTCAGCAGGGCCTGGTTGGCTTCCAGCATATCGGCCAGGGGCGCCGTCTTTGGAAAGAGCGTCACGCTGCCGTCGAGTGACTTGCCGATTTCCTTGTTGCGGCGCAGTTCTTCCATGGGACGCATGACGATCTCGCGGATGTCCTCGAACTGTTCCCATTTTTCGAGCAATTCGCCGTCATACCAATTGGACGAGACAGCGGGAAAACTGTCGAGGTGGACGCTTTTTTCCGTCGGGTGACCGTAGGAATAGGCCTCGTCGCAGGTAAAGGGCATCACCGGCGCGAGCATGCGCACCAGACTCGAAAAAATATCCCAGACCGTGCTCTGCGACGAACGCCGCACATGGTCGTCCGGCGCGGAGCAGTAGAGGCGATCCTTCAGGATGTCCAGATAAAGGGCGCTCATCTTGACCACGCAGAACTGGTGGACCAGGTGATAGACCTTGTGAAATTCAAAGTCGTCGTAGGCCTTGGTGATGCGGTCGATCAGGCGGGCCAGTTCGGCCAGCGCCCATCGGTCCAGCTCTTCGCGTTGGGCCACGTGGACCATGTGCTGGTCGGGGTCAAAGTCGGCGATGTTGCCCAGCATGAAACGCATGGTGTTGCGGATGCGGCGATAGGCGTCCATCATCTGTTTGAAGATGCTGTCGCTGGCCCGCATGTCGTTGCGATAATCTTCGCTGATCACCCACAGGCGCAGCACGTCGGCGCCCATCTGGTCGATGATCTTGAGCGGCGAGATCACATTGCCCTTGGACTTGCTCATGGCCTGACCTTCGCCATCCAGCAGGAAGCCATGGGTCAGCACGGCCTTGTAGGGCGCACGGTCGCGCGCCACCACCGAGGTCAGCAGCGAGGAGTTGAACCATCCGCGATGCTGATCGCTGCCTTCCAGATAGAGGTCCGCCGGCGATTGCAATTTGTCATCGGCCTCGAGCACCGAGATATGGGACGAACCGGAATCAAACCAGACGTCGAGAATGTCGAATTCCTTGAGAAATTCCGTGCCGCCGCTGATGGGGCACTTGAAGCCGTCGGGCACAAACATTTCCACGGGCAGCGTAAACCAGCAGTCGGTTCCGAACTCGGCAACCCGTTCCATGAATTTGTCGATGACTTCGACGCAAAGGATCGATTCCTTGGCCTTGACCGAATAAAGCGCCGGGATGGGCACGCCCCAACTGCGCTGGCGCGAAAGGCACCAGTGCGGACGGTTGGTGACCATGTTCAGGATGCGTTCCTTGCCCCAGGTCGGGATCCACTGGACTTCGTCCTCGATGGCCTTGAGCGCGCGGTCGCGGATGCCGTCATGGTCCAGGTCCAGAAACCACTGGTGCGTGGCGCGGACGATGACGGGCTTGTGGCTGCGCCAGGAATAGGGATACTGGTGGCTGATCGTGCCGTGATGGACCAGCAGGCCCTTCTGTTCGAGAAGTTCGATGATCTTGGGGTTGGCTTTCCAGACGAATTCGCCTTCCATGTCGGGATAGGCATCGTTGTAGCAGCCGCGTTCATCAACGGGAACGACTACTTCGATCTGGTATTTCTGGCAGACCTGAAAGTCTTCGGGACCATGGCCGGGGGCCGTATGGACGCAGCCCGTGCCCTGCTCGAGGGTCACATGATCGCCCAGGATCACAGCCGATTCCTTGGGCAGAAGCGGATGGCTGCACTTGAGCCCTTCCAGTTCCGTACCCTTGAAATGGGCGAGGATCCGGGGCTCGACCAGGCTGGCCTGTTCGGTGAAATCTTCCAGCAGGTCCTCGGCGCAGATCATGCGTTCGCCGTGGGTTTCGAAAAGCACGTAAGTAAAGTCGGGATGGACGCATACGGCCTGGTTTCCGGGAAGGGTCCAGGGAGTCGTGGTCCAGATGACGATGTTGATGTCGCCGTCGTCGGCAAAGGGTTTCAGCGCTTCGCTGTCCGCCGCGTTTTGCACGGGAAAGCGCACGTAGATCGAAGGCGAGGCATGGTCTTCGTATTCGATCTCGGCCTCGGCCAGGGCGGTCTGGAAGATGGGATCCCACCATACCGGACGAAAACCCTTATACACCGCGCCGCGTTCGACCATGGAGCGGAGCACCTTAAGGATGCCGACTTCGTACTGGGGATTCAGCGTAAGATAGGGCTCGTTCCAGGCGCCACCGACTCCCAGCCGCTGAAATTGCTCGGTTTGCAGGCCGATGTAGCGCGTGGCATATTCGTGGCAACGCTTGCGGATTTCCACCTTGGAGTGGGCCTTGTCGTCCTTGCCCAGGCTCTCGATGATCTTCTGCTCAATCGGCAGGCCATGGCAGTCAAATCCCGGAACATAATGAGAATAGTAGCCCTGCATGGTTTTATATCGGACAACAATGTCCTTGAGGGTCTTGTTCAGGGCGTGACCCAGGTGGATGTCGCCGTTGGCGTAAGGCGGTCCATCGTGGAGGACATACTTGTCGCGCCCCTGTCCCTTTTCTTCGAGGAGTTTTTCCAGGCCGATTTCCTTCCAGTGTTCCAGGCGCTCCGGTTCGCTGGTGGACAGTTTGGCCTTTTGGGGAAAGTCGGTCTTGGTGATGCTCAGTGTGTCTTTATAATTCGGCGTTTCGTCAGTCATTTTTATTGCTCTCTATCTATCGGCTCATCAGGCGGATATTGTCGGGGAAGTCCCGGTTCAACCAAATATCCTTCATGTCTTAACTCATAATTCCCGGGCTTCTTTCAGGATGCTGTCTTTCAAGTAGGCGTGCAGCCCTTTTTCGGTGGCTATGTCAACACGCCTGCCCAGAAGTTCTTCCAGATCGCTCAGCAAACCTCCCAAGTCCATCAGGCTGCGGCCCGGTTCCATATTCACCAGAAAATCCACATCGCTGTCGGGCTTTTCATCACCACGCGCGTAGGAACCGAAAACCCGCACATCCCGTGCACCGCGCTTGTTTGCGGCTTCCAGGATTGCCAGGCGTTTGCTTTGGAGGAGTTTGTTCGCAATCATCGGGCATAACTCCTTTGAAATCAGCTTACCTCGTTCAAGCGGGACAGAATGCCGCGGACCAGGGCTTGCAGCCGGGGGCCGGCGGATTGGGCCACGTCGATGACGCCTTCGTGGCCGGGTTCTTCGGGGGCATCGGGCCGACACAGGTTGGTGACGGTGGCAATGCCCAAAACCCGCATGCCGCAATGCCGCGCGGTCAGCACTTCCGGCACGGTGGACATGCCGACCAGGTCGGCTCCGTAGCGCCGGAACATTCGGTATTCCGCCCGCGTTTCAAAAGTGGGGCCGGTACCGCCCAGATAAATGCCCCGCCAGACGGCAATTCGCGCCTGTCGGGCCACCTCCTCTCCCAAGGCGATGAGCGACGGGTCATAAGGCGCGGACATATCCGGAAAGCGCACGCCCAGCTCGTCATCGTTCGGGCCGACCATGGGGTTTTGCCCCATGAAAAAGTCAATATGATCATCTATAAGCACCAACGCACCCAGAGGCATGATCGGATTCATGCCACCAGCAGCACAGGTGGTCAATAGCGTGTCGCAGCCACAGCCCTTCAGGGCGCGAAAAGGCAGGGCCAATTCCTGCATCTCATAGCCTTCATACACATGAAAGCGCCCCTGCATCAGCGCCACGGGAACTTCTCCCAAGTTGCCCAATATCAGCCTTCCGCTATGACTCTGGACCGTGGAAACCGGAAAATGGGGGATGTCTGTATAGGGGAGGGTGACGGCATTTTCCACACAATCGGCCAGGCCGCCCATGCCCGTGCCGCAGACGATGGCCACGCGGGGCGCACAGGACGCTTGCGCGCGAATGAAGTCCGCCGATTCACGTGCCATAAGGCGCGTATCTTCAATGGTCTGTGCCATCAGGGCCGTCATCTTGTTTCCTTTACAACGCTTCGTCTATCCGTTCCAGAATACCCCGCACCAGCTTGTCCAGTTTCGGACCGGCTTCGGCCATGGCTGCCAGGATATCTTCCAGCTTCGCTTCTTCCAGGGCATCGGGGTAGCACTCGTCGCTTACCACCGATATCCCCAATACTTTCAGTCCGGCATGGACCGCCACGATCACCTCGGGAATCGTGGACATGCCCACCGTATCGGCGCCCCACATGCGAAAGGCGCGATATTCGGCGCGGGTCTCCAGGTTGGGACCCGTCACGCCAATCAGGACACCGCGATGGGTTTTCTGTTCCTGCTTGAGCGCCACATCTTCGCCCAGGGCGATGAGTTTTTGCGAATAGGGCTCCGACATATCAGGAAAACGCAGGCCCATGTCGTCATCGTTCGGGCCGATAAGGGGGTTCTGGCCCATAAAGTTAATGTGGTCGTCGATAAAAACCAGCGATCCCCGCCGGATGAGCGGATTCATGCTGCCCACGGCGTTCATGACCAGCATCATCTCGCATCCCATTGCCTTCATTACCCTTACGGGAAAGGTGATCTGCTTCATGGCATAGCCTTCATAAAAATGAAAGCGCCCCTGCATCACCATGACCGGCTGCCCGCTGATCTTGCCCAGGACCAGGTTGCCCTTGTGGCTTTCCACGGTGGAAACGGGAAAATTCGGGATCGTATCGTAGGGGATAACCGTAGCATTTTCAACCTGATTGGCCAGTTCGCCCATGCCGGTTCCGCAGATGATTCCGATGCGGGGCTGCACGTCGGATTCAGCGCGGATGGCTTCGACGGCTTCCGATATCTGCTGGCGGTATTCCTGGATGCTGTTCGCTGGCTGGGCCATGGCGTATCTCCCTTTGCGTTTTGATTGCTCCTGCCGGATCTGGCGGGTAAGGCTTCAGGCCGAATCCGGCGGGCTTGCCGGTATCAGAATTTGATTCTGCACGGCTTATGCTTCGGTCTGCTTGCGGATGACCCGGGCGATTTCCCGGATTTTTTCCGGGTCCGAACCAATTTCGATCCGGAGGGTCTTTTCGCGGGATGTTTCGCCTCGAAGAATCCTGACCTGAGACTTGGCGAGGCGAAAAGCCTTGGCAAAGAATTTACAGATGGCTTCGTTTGCCGCGCCTTCAACAGGCTTGGCCTTCACGCGCAGTTTGACACGATTGCCATGAATGCCGCAAATCTCGGTCTTGGCTGCGTTTGGCTGCACGTGCAGGGATAATTCAATCCCCGTCTCATCTGTTTTCAAAGCCAGGGACAAAGCATCTCCCATCCGCTTAAGTCTATGTATCATAAGGGCTCAGGCTGAATAACATCCTGTTGTGACAGAAAGCACAGAAAGTCATTGCCCTTTTTCAGCCGATATCGGCCCCTTGTATCCAAGCCCCAAAACAAGGTGCATCTAATTACCCATAAATACACGATCTGTCAAGGAAAAACGGGAAAAACGAGACACTTCCACCGATTGGGAAAGGGCTTTTTGTATTTCAGGCGTTATGATCAATTACAAATGCCTGCTCTGAAACTGGTGTTTCTGTGGCTTGCCGACGGTATGGCTTGTTGTCAGCGCGAATATGGATCGGAGCCTGCTTGGGGAACCCTTGTTTGTAGTCAGGCTCGTGAGGGCCGTTATCCGGATGAGAATTTCTAAATTAGCGATAGGCTTACATTTCATTGGAACATCTAGGGCGACAAGGGCCTGGTGGTCCGGATCCAGAGACGCCGGCCGTCGGTCTGGATATCCACGGAGCCATGGCGCGAGGTATTCAGGATGAGTGCCCCGGCTTCCTGCAAGCGCTCCAGCACTTCGGGGTCGGGATGCCCATAGGCATTGCGCTCTCCGACGCTGAAGAGGGCGATCTCGGGCTTGGTGGCGGCAATAAAGGCCTCACTGCTCGATCCGGCGCTTCCGTGGTGCCCAACTTTCAGCACTTCCACATCTTCCCGGTCGTCGGGCAAAAAGGCCAGGATCTCCCTCTCGGCCTCATGCCCGGCATCGCCCGTAAAGAGAAAGTCCATCTCGCCATATCGCAATATAAAGACAATCGACATTTCATTGGCGTCGGCATCATCGGCATTGATTTCGGGATTCAGTATTTCGAGAACCGCCCCGTCATGCTTGGAAAAGGACCCAATAATGTCCCCCCGATGAACATGCGTGACAGGGATATGAAATTCCGCGATGGCGCGCTCCAGATCCTTGTATGTCCGCGATTGGGACTTGGCTGGACTGGATATTATCTCTACCACGGCAAAGTTCTCGATCAATTCGTCGGCGGAAGCGATATGATCGGCATCGGGATGGGTCAGGATAAGGGCATCGATTTTGTCAACCCCGATGGCGTTCAGGTAGCTGGTGATTGTGCTGGCGGCGTAGTTTCTACCCGTATCGACCACGGCCAGTGCGCCACCGGGCATCTGGATGACAAAGGAATCGCCCTGGCCCACATCGAGCATGGTGATCTGGAGTTTGTCGCGGGGGTTCGTTCCCGGCAGGTTCAGACCCGCCAGCAAGGGCCACCAGACCAGAAGCATGACCACAGCCAGAACACGCAAAAGCAGTCTGGCTTTTCGGATTTCCCGCTGTCCGGGCGCGCTTTTCATCCACAGATGAGGCCCGCTGAAAATGATGATATAATAGAGCAGAATGAGCCACCAGGGCATGCGCGGAAACCAGCTGACCGCTCCGGGGACGGCGGCGAGTCGGTCCGTGATCCAGAGGGCCAGGCGGGTCGCTATCTCGATCACGGGCATTATGGCAAATTCCATCAGGGGGATGAGGGGCTGCAAAAGACTGACCGCCCAGGCCAGGGCCAATACAAAACTGGCAAGCGGAACCAGCAGCAGATTACCGATAAATCCGATAATGGAAACGACACCGAAATATTGGGCCAGAAGGGGCAGGAGGGCAAGTTGCGCGGCCAGGAAGATAGCCAGGGGCTGTCCCAGCCAACTGTTCCAGGCATAGAGCAGGCGTTTGAGCCGATAGGACTTTACCTGTTCTTTGAATGACAGTACCTCTTTCAGCGCGGGGAAAAGGGTGACCAAACCGAAGGCGCAAATATAAGAGAGTTGGAAATCGCTGCGAAATATGGCAAGGGGGTTGACCAGAAGGGTGAAAAAGAGGGCGACGCAAAGGGCGTTGATACTTTCCACACGCCTGCCGGATAAAAGGGGCGCCGCGAAAAAGAGCGCCATGATAGCGCCCCGCAATACAGGCGCGCGAAATCCGACCAGGGCGCAGTACAGCAGCAGCGCAAAGACCAGAACCCATGCCGACGCCCTGGCTGGAATCAGCAAAAGGCGGCAGAACAGGAAGATGATCCCCGCCACCATGGCCGTGTGCAGGCCTGATACGGCAAAAAGGTGGGCCGCTCCGGCATAGATAAAACTTTTGCGCAGGCGGGCATCGAGCAGGCTGGTTTCGCCCAGGACCATGGCGACGGTTATGGCGGCGGAGTCCTGCGGCAGACCGTCACGAAATAGGGCGATGGTGTGGCGTCGCCATTGCATCAGCCGCGAAAAAAAAGCGCTCTCCAGCGGATGGTCGGCCGATTCCACGCGCCGCAAAGCCTCGTTGCGCCAGGCCGACGCAACCGCGCAAACGCCCCGCGCCTCCAGATAGGCCTCATAATCGAAAAGAAGGGGATGCCGCTTTTCGGAAGGCGGGCCTAGCGTGGTCAGAAATTCCAGCGCCTGGCCCTGATAGGGGATTTCCATGTCGCGGACGGCCTGGTTATACAGGTTGAGCTGAACGCGGCAGTTCAGAAGGCGCGAGGAATCGGGCTTTTCTCCATCGGCCTTCAGCCATTTCACGTCCTTCAGCACAATCGATACCTTACGATTGTTCCGGTGCTTTCGGGGTTCGGCCGCAACGATTCCGCGAAAACGTTGCACTCCCTGCTCGCTTAAACAGGCGACCTGCTCGCGGGCCTTTTCGGTTCTATAAATGACCTGCAATTGCTGAAACAGACCGATACAGAATATGGACGCCAGCGCAAAAACCAGCACCAGGCGATGATGTTTTTGGTCATAGGGTCGGTTTTTGGCCCGCATCCACAGCCCACAGGCCGTCAGTGCCAGAATTACCGACAAGCCAAACACCCACCACGCAGGCAGCTCGACCAGTCGTCCCGCCACCGATCCCCCAAGAAGGCTTAGCGCCAGAAAATAGAAAGGACGTTTCATGGATTCGCCAATATCGCAATTTTTCCACGCCTCCGGAAACGCCATGAAGCGTGACGGGTTTGGATAATTATATAGGTAGAAAAAGAAGGGTCAAGAAAAGCTTCTACAGATTGTGCAGAGAGATGCAGATTTAGGGACAGCAAAGGCGCGCCCGATATTGCTGGGGGGTTGACACAGTCTAAACTCATCTTTCCCTGCACGAAGACAGCCACGCCACGGACGTGGCTCATAAGATCAATCTTCCATATTGTATAAGAGCAACCCCGTCAGGCTTGTAACTTATTTTGCCGGCAGGATGCCGGCGGTACGGTTTTACTGGTATGCATTTCGCCTGAAAAAAAAGACTCTATCAGAATGCCGCCATCCCGATAGAGTCTTGATTTTTGCCTGTTCGTTTGACTCACGGTCCCTTTATCAGGCCGGTTTCTTCACGTATTGTGTGCCAAAGGGATCGTTGATGGAGTGGACGTAGTCGTAGAGTTTCTTTTTTAGATCGGCGGTAACGTCGGCCAGGGCCGGATCGCCGATGACGTTTTTCGTTTCCCAGGGATCTTCCTGCAAGTCGAGCAGTTGCTCCGCGCCGCATTCAAAGACGATATATTTGTAGCGGTCGTTACGGATCATGCGTCCCAGTTCAGTTTCCACCACAAGGGTATCGCGCCAGGGGGTTTCCTTGCCTTCGACCAAAGGTCGCACACTCATGCCGGGTTTGGTGGCGGGCTTTTCGATTCCGGCATAATCGCAGGCCGTGGCGAAGAAGTCCAGGCTGTTCATGACCAGACGCTCGTCGGTCTCGCCGGAACGGGCCATGCCTTTGCGACTGACGATAAAGGGTATTTTCGCGGAGGAATCATAGGGCAGGCTCTTATGTTCGGTGCGGTAGGAGGCGTCATTGTCGCCGTGGTCGCTGGAAAAAACGACAATGGTATTTTCCCACTGGCCCGTTTCCTCCAGCGCTTCCATGATTGTGGCAATTTCGCGATCGACACGTTCCGTGAGGCGGGCATAGGCCCAGCGGTGCATGCGCCAATCCTCGTCGGTCCAATTTTCACGAATCCACCGCATGAAGGGTCGCTTGTCCAGATAGTCCTGCATGGCCTGGGGTTCGCCTTCGATGGGGTCGTAATTCGGCGGCACGGGCGGGCAATATTCCTTGAAAAAGGTTTCCTCGTCCACGCCTTCGGGCAGCTTCAGGGCCTCGTCCAGCATCTCCTGTTCGGTTACGCACTTTTTGAGAATGATAAAATCAAACTCCCGCACCGGATGGGCGCGGATGGCCATGTGGCAAATGTCGTGGGGATTGATCAGGTTGGTGATCAGGAAGAAGGGCTTGTCGCGATCCTGCTTGATGAAGTCGGCGGTCACCCGGGCGCATTCCTCGCGTTCATCTTTGGTCAGGTAATTATCAAAGCCCACCATGTCCAGGTTCAGGTGGCGGCCCAGGTGGGTTTTTCCGGCAAAGGCCGTGTCATATCCGGCGGCATTCATCAGGTGACCCAGGCCCGTTTCGGCAAACTCGGGCGGAATCACGGAATCCTGGCTGTTATTCTCGTGCATATTCATTTCGCTGGGCATACGGCCGGTCACCATACTCATGCGCGATGGTACGCACAGGGGATTGGGGCAATAGGCATTGGTAAATCGCACCCCGTTTGCCGCCATACGGTCCAGGGCCGGGGTATTCACATATTTATTTCCGGCGCAGCTCATCATGTCCCAGCTTTGCTGGTCCGTAACAATATAGAGGATATTTGGTCGGGAATCTTTTTCATTACTCGCGCTCATGCTTACATTCATTCCTTTCAACGTCATCATTCCGGCGAAAGTGGCTGCACCGGTATTTTTGATAAAATCTCTGCGTTTCATTCGAACTGCCTTTTCATACCATCCAAAATAGGGGAATGCCCGCTCGAGGCAAACAATTATATCATGATATCATACCGACAGGAAAAATCAATTACAAGTCGATCAAAATCGTGAATTCACGAAGCCCCATAAAATTCGGCACGGGCTTTTTCATTGGTGCACGAAATAAATAAGGGGG
>CAYWYC010000149.1:0-11441 GCA_964462565.1 uncultured Candidatus Sumerlaeota bacterium
CTGGTATGTCTCGCACCTTTGGCGCGAATAGGAAGATCAAAGCGTTTTTTTAACCCCCTGATAAAATACCCAGCCCCCATTTATGTCGTGCACCCGATCTCGTGTATACGGTAAAAAAAAAGAGCAAGGCCGGGGCCTTGCTCCAAAATTATACAAGATTGTGCCTGTGAGGCTTATTGTCGCTCAAGCGCACCGGCGTCGCGCTTGCCACGGGTCGGATTACCGGCAAAGTCATAAAGGGCCGGGCCTTTGGTCTGCCAGGCATAGACTTCATCGATATCCGTCCGGGCGTCTTCCAGTGTCCCGCGACTGATGCGCATGAAGTCGATAGCGCCCTTGAAGAATTTTGTCTTGCCCGTGTCGGCACCGACCATGAAGTCGGCCATGTTGGTAAGGGAAGCGTCCTTCGACAGGCTCAGGTTTGTCTTTCCGGCCAGTTTGCCGTTGACATAAATCCGCAGTTCCCCATTTGCCCGATCGGCTTCCCCGATGATGTGGACCCATTTGCCATTGTTGACTGTCTGGGCCGAAGCGACTGTGCTTTCCTTGCCGCCGCCTGCCACCTGGAAAGCCGCCTTGCCACCTTCATCAATCACCAGACGATAGCCGGCACGGCCATCATACTTGCCGACCACAGGGCAGTCGGTGACGCCGGAGTCTACGCTTAGAATCACTTCCACGAGCATGTTGTTCGTGCTCATGTCGAGGGTCTGGCGTTCAGCGGCAGGAAAAACCAGACGATCTCCATCGGCCTTCCAGGGAGCCGCCGGATTTTTGTTTTTGATGGACTTCTGATTCAGCGTGCTCTTCAGGAGCACAAAGTCTTCCTTCATTTTCACATCCTTTACCGCACCAAAGCGCTGCCCGTCAAAACGCAAGGCCCCCGCGACCCAGTCTTCCGATTCGGAAGCAACGTAATCGTCAAGGGTGGCATCGTTCAGCATGATCTCGTAGGCGGGAGTGCGATAGTACATGCTGCGGTTGAAATAGGCTCTTGTCGGATAGTAGTGATAATCGAGCACCATTTCGGGCGTGGCATGGTTGGCGTTGAAGTCCCATTCCCCCACGACGCCGTAGAGCGAAAATGGCACGAAATATTTCACACCCGTGTCGATAGCGGAAGACCCGGCTTTCGGTCGAAAATCCATGTCGCCCGCTCCCGGTTTTTCAGCGTCTCGGGGCATGCCTTTTTCGACGGGCAGGCTGTCCACCTTTTTGCCCAGCTGGGCATAGCGCATGGGATAGTCCTCCATCATCTTTTGCAACTCGTTGATGTCGTCGCTTTGCACATCCTTTTGCGCGCCCTGCTTGACCGTGGCAACCACACCGGCTTTGGCCTTGCCGTGAAAAATGTTGTGGCCATAGGCCAGGGTTGTTGCCCCGTCAATACCCGACTTGGCGTCATCATCGCCACCGATGAGTGAGGGATTGCCGCCGTGGTTCACGCTGATAAAGGTCTGGTTCACGTCGGCAAAAAGGTTGCCCAGATAATCGTTGCGGTTACCCGACGTTCCGCCAAGGCCCTTGCCGTTGCCGTAAACCGTATTGTTCACAAAGGGATTCATAAAGCCGAAAACATTGAAGAATGCGGGCGTGTTGGAGGCATAGGGATTTCCCATGCCCACGGGATGGGCCCAGGAGATATTGTTGAAGTTATAAATCTTGAAGCCGCCGTCCAGGTAGATGGGATAGGACAGGTTGCTATCGCCTGAGTTGAAGAAACCACCGGGCCAGTAGCCGACGGAGTTTCCGATTATGTTGCTGTAGGAATAGATGGTCCCATGCTGCCACAATGACAATCCGCCATAGTCGTTTACGGCCAGCGCATTGTTTTCGCTCTTGTTGTGATGCACAAAAATCCGCTGCAAAGGGAAGTCAAAGCCCTTCATGCTTTTGCCTGTCCCGCCGCCTTGTGACACGATCCCCGATCCCCAGGTGTCTTCGATAATATTCCCCGCGATGTGGGCCGTCGTGGCATAGTTGCATGCCAGGGCCTGGACGTTGGACCAGCGATGGTCGTCATGTCGGTAAATGCCGATCTTGCGAGCACGGTTGCGCATGATCTCCGCGTCGATAATCTGCCCCGGGGGATTGCCTTGCATTTCAACCCCCGTGCCGCCGTTGATCCAGTTAAAATCGCAGTCGTTGACGCGGATGCCTTCCATCGTCCCCTTGCAATCAAAACGGATCGCGTCGTTCGCAATGTGGCCGAATGAGCAGTTGTGGATAGAGATATCCTTGCACGAACCCTCAACCAGAATCACGTCGCTCGATTGGGGGAAAGGATTCCGCCCGTTGAAGCGAAAGGCCAGCCCCGAAATATCGATGTGGTTTTTGCTTTTGATATGGAGCAGGTCAAAGGCCGTGGACATTTCGATCTGCACGGTGTTCGGATCGCGATCCTCCGGCAGACGCAGGAAAAGGCGGCCCTTGTTGTCCTGGTATTTGCGGACGTAATAATATTCGCCCGGCTGATCCAGGAACTGTGGCAGATCCTCGATCAGATAGCGCGTTCCGGGGTTGACGGGATCGGTGCCTTTCTTGTATTTCAGCGTGCCCTTTTGCGGATCGTAGTCGCCTTTCTTGATCGGCTTGTCGGGCGTCGGATTCGCGATCACCCAGGCATACTGACTCCAGAGGGTGCCGCCCGTGAAATAATCGGGATCTTTGCCCTTCAGTTCCTCATCCTGGTAAGGACGTCCCTGGCCCGTACCCATGCGGCGGTATTCGTCCCAGGTATTCCAGTGGTGGAGCGCAAAGTTCGGATTCTGCAACTCCCAACCCACATCGCTTGCCAGATAAAGCGTGGAGATTTCGCCGTTATCCTGAATTTCAAATATCGTCATTTCCATGGGGCCTGCGCCGTCGGGCTTGCGCGGCACGTCCACGTCCACATACCAGACGGTCTGGCTTTGCGTGTCCATGCGTTCGGGTACGTCGCCGGCGGTGGCTTTTTTCCAGGCGCCTTCGATCGGGATAGACCCGGCAATCACGGCTTCGCCTTCGCCCCAGGAGGGGTCCGACGTCAGGCGAATGGGATTGCCCGCTTCGCCCGAAATCGGAGCCGTCCACACGGGATCACCGGCCACGGGAGTGATGCGATAAAAAACACCCCGCTTGAATACAAAGGTTGCGATTCCGGAAAAGGCCTTGGACTGGCCTTCCGCCCGTGTGTCCCAGGGCAGATGCTTCCAGGCGGCATCCTTCGATGTACCGGCATTGCTGTCTTTGCCGCTTTCATAATCGATGTAACGCACCGTCTCGCCCTTTACGAATTCAAAGGGCTGCGGCTTCCATTTCAAGTCACCCGTCGCCACCACTTCGGCATGGGGTTGATTCCAGACATAATCCTGTGCCCGGACCATGCTGACCATCAACACAAACATGGTCAAAAACATCATCGTCTTCATCATCTGATTTTGCATCATTCTTTCTCCTTTATATGAGGTGTTTACTTCTTTTCTTTTCCAATCGAAATGACCTGCTGACCCCTCTGGGCGTCAGGGCCTTCTATATGCAGCAGAAATTCGCGCGCCGGAAGAACTTTGAACAAGGTTCGGACCGAATCGACATCGGCGGGAAATCCCAGTAGAACCACTTTTTTCCCTCGGTCGATAATTTTAGAATAAAGATCGAACCAGGCCGGATCCTGCACATCGGGATTGCCCGCGCCGGGCGTCCATTGGATCGCGCGGATTTCATCCACCGCGCAAACATGCTCCAGGTGATGGATCATGTTGGGACCGTCGAGATGAAACACGGCGCGTCCCAAGCCCCTGGCCAGGCGTTGGAGCGATGGCTGAATAAAATCACGAAACATGCCCGGCGAAATCATGGCGGCCATGTCGCATTGCAACGGATACCAGGGCTTGCGCGAAGCGATCTGCATCCACGCACCATATAGTTCCCCGCGTGCCGGAGCGATGATGCCATCAAAAGCCTCGTAGATTTTCAGCCAGTAAGCATCCAGTGCTTCCAGCGCCGCCAATACGCCTTCGGGATCCATGCTCAAATCCATCAGGCAGTTGCTCGATCCGCGCAAGGGGGCCAGCAGGTCCAGATTGCCGCCCAGATCGGTCATGGAAATCGGAATCTGTCCCGCAAGCCGTTCCGTCGAGCGCCGCAGAAATTCCTCGACTACTTCACGATATTCTTTTCCCGCAAAATCATCAGGACCTTGCAGACTTTCCAGGCTCATGGGATCGCCCAGTTCCTCCAGATCGAACCAGACCGTTCCATCCTGATACTGGCTTTTTCCGCTGATCAGCGCGGCAATGATCCCCGGTCCCAGATTCGGATAAAAACGCGGAAAGCCCTGTCCTAGAAAACCGAGGTGCTCCGTGAAAATCTCCAGGAAATCGAGCAACTCGTCGAGATACGAATAATCACCGGTCCGCAAAACACGATCAAAAATCATCGGCGCACCAGCCCAACTCGGCTCCCGGCATTCGCGCATCCACTGCACGGGCAAAGCATCCCGATCCAGAGTCTTTACCGGATATTGATAATAAACCACCGGCTCGGAATTCGTATCGGTCCACCAAGCCTCGTAAGCGTCCAGAATTGCATTGAGGGTTTCGCTATAATGCATTTGCCCTTTACACCTTTCTACAGTTCAGGCGATGCAAACCGCAGCGGGTATATTGCAACCCGCCACGGCTGTTTTCCAGCATTGTTTTCGCGACTACTTCTTCTCTATCGCACCCGTATCGCGTTGACCAACCGGCCTGGCGCCGGTCATGTCGTAATACATCGGGCCATCAGTCTGCCAGGCGTAGAGCTCGTCAATGGTCGTCTTCGCGTCGTCAAGCGTGCCATGACAAACGCGCAGGTAGTCAATCGCGCCTTTGAAATAACCGCTGTCGTCACTGGCCTTGCCGACCAGAAAATCGGCATGGTTGTCGATGGACACGTCCGCCGAAAGCGCGCTCTTCGACTCGCTTTCTTTCTGACCATCCACATAGATGGTCATGCGGCCTGTCTCGCGGTCCACTTCACCGATGACGTGACGCCACTTGCCGTCATTGACCGAGGTCTTCGAGACGATGTCGTTGTGGCGTCCGTTCGCCGTGAGGCGAAAGACAGCTTTGCCGGTGTCGTTGACCAGCATCTGGTATCCGGCCTTGCCGTCACTTTTACCCATGATGACACCCGCGCCGTCGGCCTTGAAGTTCGCCTCGAGCAGCAGGTTCTCGGTGCTGACCGCCAGTGTGCGGCGATGCTCGCCGGGAAAAACATACTTCGCGTCCCTGGCAAAATTTTTGCCATCCGTCGGCTCGGGCACTTTCCAGAGCGGGCCTTGCGGTGCGTCGCGCATCTTGCCATACTCGCCATTGGGTTGCTTTGGCCAGGCCGCCAGTTCTATGTCCGCTCGAAGGTGTGCGTCGCTGACCGAAGCAAAACGACCGCCGTCAAAGGTCACCGCGCCGTTTGCCCAGTCCTCCGATGGCGATGGCGCGTAGTCCTCGAGCGTAGCCTCGTTCATGGTCAGGTCCGAAGACGGAACGAACTCGTACATCATGCGATTATAGTGCGGCTCACACATATACCATGAGTAATCCATAACCGACGTGGGGTCGGCATGATTCTCGGTAAAATGCCACTCGCCGACGGTGCCGTGCAGCGACCAGGGGACGAAATAGAGGACTCCGTTGTCGATGGCGGGGGAATCGTCGGCCGGGCGGAAGTCGATCTCGCCGGCGTCCTCGACCGCGGAGGAGTCGCCTTTCCCGACAATGGGATTGCTTTCGGCCTTGAAGCCCAGGCGGCCATCGCGGATCGGAAAATTCCGCATCGCTTCCGAAAGTCCCTCTATTGTATCGGCCTCGATTCCGGGCGAATCCGGGCCAAAGCGGCCGGGCTTCAGGAGCCGGCCTGCCGAACCGGCGCCGTGGAAGATGTTCTTGGCAAAAGCCAGCGTCGGCACTCCGCGACGGCCGGAATCGCCGGTGTCGCCTCCGCCAACGAGCGACGGATCTCCGGTCCGGTCATTGGCCATGAAACTGCCTTTGGCATTCCCGTTCTCGTCAACATAGCCGACTTCGGAAAAGACATTGCCAAGGACATCGTTGCGATGGCCCGCACTGCCGCCGACGCCTGAACCCGTGCGGTAGAACGTGTTGTTGACCAACTGGTTCAGGAAACCGAAGACCATGAAATAGCCGGGAGTCTTGGTGGCGTATTCGTCTTTCGAAAAGTCATTCGAGCGCGCCCAGATAAGGTTGTTGAACGAGTAGATCTTGTAGGCGCCGTCGAGATAGAGCGGGTAGCTCAGGTTGGTCGGAGGGGTCTTGAACCAACTGATCCCTCCAGGCATGACGCCCGGCGAATTGCCGATGTTGTTGTTGTAGCAATACTGCACCCCGCCCTGCCACAGCGAGAATCCGCCATAATCGTTCACGCCCAGGGCCGTATCGACCGTTTTGTTCTGGAAAATGTGCACGCGCGCCAGTGGAAAACGGTCCACTTTCACGGCCGACCCTTCCGGATACTTGTAGCCTTGTGGTCCGCCCGTGTGGATCATGATGCCGCTTCCGAACGAGCGTTCGACAACATTGCCCGCTATGACGCCCGTTTGTGCGAAACCGACCCGCAAGGCTTCAACCGAACTCTGCACATTGTCGCGATGGCGCATTCCGCTGTTGTAAATCCTGTTGCGCAGTATCTCGACATGACCAATCCGGCGATTATTATGCGGATCGCTGGTGATGTTGATCGGCATACTCATAACGTCCTTGAAATAGCAATCGGTGACACGCATTTGGTCGGCCCAGTCGCCTTCTTTACCCCCGCGCCAGTTGCTGGCGCCATACTTCACGCCATAGTCCAACAGATGCTCGAAAGTACAATTGCTGACCGTCACGTTGGTCACGTCTTCGTTCATGCCAACGGCCGCGCCGTCATAATAGCGAAAAGTCAAGCCATTGATATGGATATTGGACTTGCTGTTCATGACCACGCCAGACTTTACACTCGTCAATTCCAGTGCCATCTCATTCGGATTCTGCCCCTCGGGAGGCATGTAATACAAAAAACCCGTCTTCTGGTCGAAATAATACTCTTCGGCCGTGTCCAGGTACTGCGGAAGATTCTCGATCATGTAACGCAATCCCGGACGCGGCAAACCATAGATTCCACCAATTTGAAGCGCCCCCATCTCCGGGTCATACACCTTGAACTTATAGCCCTTTTTCTCGTCTTCATAAGGGATGTACTTCGGCTTGGGCGTGCCCATAAAATGCGCATACTGCGGCCAGATATAACCACCGGTAAACCAGTCATCCGGATGACCGGTCAACATATCTTTATCCAGAATACCCGATGCAACCGATTCCCCTTTTGAATTTTTCTCTTTCGTGTGCGACGCCTCGTCAACAATATGCCAGTAATCCAGCACGAAATTGTCATTACCAGGTTCCCAGTTCGGCGTACGCGCCAGGTGCTGCTCGTGGCTGGTTCCGTCCTTCTCAACATGAAAAAGTCCCATGAACGGCATGCTGACAATGTTGTTTCGCGTGGTGCCGGTCAGATCCATTTCAAGCGCATAGGTTTCTTTGTCTTTGTTGCGTTTGAGCAAAGGATAATCCCGCATATCCAAGGCCCATACCTTGTCCGGCTCCGGAATGCGATCGGGAGCCTGGATGGTCGTGGCCTTCACCCATTTCGCAGGCAGGCGGGTAGAACCAAACAGATGGACCTCACCCTCGCCCCAGTAATATGGGGAGTTCTTGTCCAGGGAAGAGGCGCTTATGATAATCGGATTCTCCGGCCCGCCCGATTCGTCAGCGCCCAAGCCACCACGATAGACGACGCCGCGGCGAAAAACGTAAGTGGTCACACCCTCATGCTCGGCTGCGTTGCCGGTGGCGTTGCGGTCCCAGGGATGATGCTTCCAGGCCGTCTCTTTGGATGAGCCGTCATTGTCGTCGTCGCCATCCTGATAGTCGATGAACCGGACCTGGTCACCCGCTTCAAATACAAAAGGCTGCGGATCCCATTCGATGTTGCCATCAGGCAGAACCTTCGCCTGGTCCTGTTGCCAGATGTACCTGCCATCGTTTTGCGCAAAAGCGCTGGTTACCAATAAGGTAAGCAGAGAACAGATGATGCTAATGTGTTTCATGCAATACTCCTTTTCTTGCGATCTCTCGCATATTGTTTCGTGCTTATTTTAATTCCAAAGCTCCCGCGTCGCGGGCTTTGCCCTTGGGCGGGTTGCCGGCGAAGTCGTACTTCCAGGGGCCGTTGGTCTGCCACTCGTAGAGTTCGGCAATGTCCGTATTCGCATCTTCGAGGGTTCCCTGGCAGACGCGCATGAAATCAATCGCCCCGCGCAGGAACATCGAATCGTCGTGGGCTTTGCCCACCAGAAAGTCGGACTGCGCGTCGAGCGATGCCGTCGCCGGAATGGCGGCTTTTGCTTCGGCAGACTCTTTGCCATCGAGGTAGATGGTCATGCGCCCGGTCTCACGATCGAGCTCGGCCAGGACATGATGCCACTTGCCATCGTTGATAGCCGCTGCCGTCACGACAGAATTATTCCGTCCGCCGCTGCTGATCTGGAATTCGGCCTTGCCGTCGGCATTGACATACAGGCGGTAGCCCGCCTTGCCGTCATGCTTGGACAAAATGCAGCCCTTTGTCTGACCGGAATCGACCTTCAGGTTGGCTTCCACGAGCAGGTTCTCCGTGGTGATTCGCAGGGTCTTGCGCATTTCCACGGGATAGCGGACGTAGCCGTTTTCCGGATCATTCGGATTGACCACTTCAAAAGGCTTCTCATCGGGAATTCGGTCCTTGTGCTTGCCCTTGAAGCGTGAGAGGGGTATGACATAATCTTTGCGCAATTCTGAATCGGGATAACTGCCGAAGCGTTTGCCGTCGAATACCATGGCGCCCTTGGCCCACGTTTCTTCAGGACCGGCCACATAGTCGCCCAGGCTTGCATTGTTCAGCTGGATGTCAAAGGTCGGCACCTGCTCGTACATCATGCGGTAAAAGTGCGACTCGTCCATGAAGAAATGGTAGTCGATCACCGTGTCCGGCTTGGCAACGTTCTCGGTGAAGTGCCATTCGCCAACGGTCCCATAGAGCGAGAAGGGGATGAAATAAATAGCACCTGCGTCGATGGCTGAAGAATTCGCCGTTAATCGAAAGTCCACCTGGTCGGGGGAAACGATCTTGGCCGCGTCGGAACCGATGATGGGACGTTCCTCCACCTGCTTGCCCAGTTCGGGATAGCGGATGGGATAGTCCTTCATCTGCTCTTCCATTTTGCTGATTTCCTTCGCGCTGATTTCCGTGGGAATATCAAAGAGCGGCTTCGTTCGTTCGCGGTCTTCATACTTCTGTTTGAGAATCGCGCCGGCTTCGGCTTCGCCCTGAAACAGGTTGGCCTTGTAGGCCAGCGACGGCACACCACGCAGGCCCGATGAGGCATCATCGCCGCCGCCGACCAGCGAAGGATCGCCCGTGCGGTTGTTCGCGAGAAAGACGTCCTTGATCTCGCTGAAAAGGTTGCCCACGATATCGCAGCGGTTGCCGCTGCTGCCGCCAATGCCCTTGCCGTGGCGATAGACGGTATTGTTGGCAAACTGGTTCAGGAAACCAAAGACCATGAAATAGGCCGAATTTATGCTGCGATAAGGATCATCCTCCTGGATGCTGGCGCCCCAGATGATATTGTTGAAACTGTAAATCTTGTACGCGCCGTCGAGGTATAGGGGATAGGACAGGTTGGTCATGGGGATTCCCCAGAAGCCGCCGGGCATGTGGCCGGGGCTGCTGCCGATGTTGTTGGACCAGGCATAGATGGGACCGCCCTGCCACAGGGCCAGTCCGCCGTAGTCGTTCACGCCCAAGGCTGTGTCTTCCGTCAGGTTATGATGCACGTAGATGCGGATCATGGGCACGTTAAGCGTACGGATCGCAAAAGAGCCCAGCGCGCCTTCCTTGCCGCCGAAAACCACGATGCCCGAGCCGAAGCTGCGCCGGACGATATTGCCGGCCACCTCACCGGCCACGGCATAGAGCATCTCCGCTGTCGGGACGTTGGATTGGATATTGCCATTGTGACGCATGCCGCTGTTGTAAAAATTGTTACGCAGGATTTCGCCATAAAGCAGACGCCCGAATGGCTGCACCAGCGAACCACCCGATCCGTCGGAAAGGGTCACACCCGTTTCCCAGACATCTTTGAAATCACAATCCGCCACGCGAATATGATCGAGCGCGGCGGTCGTGGGTTCCTTGCGGGCCATACCGATCGAAGCACTGACACCAATCTGGCAGGCATCATAAAAGTCACAGTGATGGACGTTCACATAGCTGCAATTGCCGCCGATGCCGATGGTATTGCCGTGGGCAAAGCTGAACTGCAAGCCCGAAATATCAATATAACTCTGGCTGTCGATCGAGATTGTGCCATAGTCATGACCGATTTCCATGTGCAATTCGTTGGGATCGACTCCATCGGCCAGGCGTAGGAAAAGAATGCCTCGGTCAAAGTCCAGGTAGAATTCGTTTTCCGCATCCAGGAACTGCGGCAGGTTTTCGATCATGTATCGGACATTTTCCTTGATGCCGCCGGGAAAGCCACGCTTGAATGCACCGGCCTCCGGATAGAAAAAGGGAATTTCCTTCTTGGTCTTTTTGTCCTGCACAGTTGCCGGCATTTCGCTGGCGATAGGCGTACCCATAAAGAGCGGATATTGCGACCACATGAATCCACCGGTGAAGTAATCCTGCGGCTTGCCCTTCCAGATATCATCGTAAGGCCCACTCAATTCCTGCCCGTCAGGGCCTTCGAACTCCGCCGATCCGTCCCAGGAATGCCAGTAGTCCATGGCAAAACTCTCGGCGCTGGGCTGCCAGTCCGGCGTGCGGGCCAGATGCATTTTTTGCGTCGAGCCGTCCGTCTTCACGATGAAAAGGGCCGTAAAAGCCGCACTCGGCGGATTCCAATGTCCCCGCCCGTCGGGCTTGAGATAATCGATCTGTTTCTTTTCCACGTTGATGTAGTCCGTCCCGCTCAGGTCCACCGCCCAGACCTTGTCCACCTCGGGCATGCGGTCAGGCGCGCCTACCTGCGAGGCCTTCACCCACTTTTGCGGGACCCTGCTCGATCCCACGATCCAGGGCTTGCCTTCGCCCCAGGAAGGATCCCAGGTCAGGCGGATCGGTTCTTCCGCCGTGCCTGATTCGTCCGCCTGCATCTGGCCGCGATACATGACGCCGCCCTTGAAAATATAAGTCACCACACCCGAGCCCTGGGCCGCATTGCCCGTGGCCTCGATATCCCAGGGATGGTGCTTCCAGGCCGTCGTCTTCGTGAGGCCGTCGTTGTTGTCGTCGCCGGCTTCATAATCGATATAGCGAACTGCGCTGCCCTTCTGGAATTCATACTCCGTCGGCGACCAGACCAGATTCCCGTCGGCCTCCAC
>CAYWYC010000150.1:0-11435 GCA_964462565.1 uncultured Candidatus Sumerlaeota bacterium
ATTTCCTTCATTCAAAGTATTCTTGGATTCATTGCTTTAGATTAAATCAGCCCCCATTTATGCCGCTGCCAGCGAAACTTCAGGCCTTGTATGTTTTACCATTCTATATCAATTATGTTACCGCACCTCCAAATTTCCATTTTCTTTTTACGCTGGGAGGTCCATGAAAATCAAGAGAAAAATCATATCACAGTACATCACAGTACAATCCAGTCAGTCACAGCCCACCTGTATGACTGATATCATTCGCCTTAGTGGCAAGGGGCAATCAGGATTACCCGCCTTTTTTAGTCAATCGTTTATTCAATTCCCAAAGGGCGGTTCGGTTGCTGTCCCACTTCAGGAGCGCGGCGGCTTCTGGGTAGGCTAGCCATTGGAAACTGCTGTGTTCCGCGGAAAGGCGAATCTTTTCCCGACCCGCATCAACGGCAAAGCAATGTTCGGGAATCACGAAGACATCAGGCCCCCAGGCCGCGTTACCCGCGAAGCATTCCCGCGAAACCATGCACATGGAATCGAGCGGTATCATCTCACCCGTAATACCGATTTCTTCCCGCGTCTCCCTGCCGGCAGCCTCGACAGGCGTTTCCGCGTCATCACCACCGCCCGCCACAAACTGCCAATAGCCCGCGTCGGAACGACGCAGCAGGCAATATTGCAGGCAATCGGCCTTGCGGCGAAACGGGATCACCAGGACTTGAAAGGGTGCACGCATTTTTATTCCTTGATAGCGAATTTCATTTACCCCTCCCCTGCCGCTTTGGCGAGTTTACGCCCAGATTTCTTTGATGAAGGGCCGGTCGTTCTGGTAGCGCACGAGGAATTGCAGGAGCCGGGCTTCGAGGGCGGCTTGGACTTCGGCGTATGCTCCCTGACCATAAACATTTTGCAGTTCATCGGGATCTTGCACAAGGTCGTAAAGTTCATGGCTGCCGGACAGACGGTAGATCAGCTTATGCGTTTGCGTCCGCACCATGTGGGCGCGCAGCAGGGCTTCGGGATGCTGGATCAGGGTTTGCTGTTTGCCGTAATATTCGGGCAGAATTTTTTCTTGGTAGTTCTGGCCCGGATTTTTTATGGCTTCCGGCTCCACGCCCCCCTGACTGAAGACGGCGTCATGGACATCGGCTTTTTCTCCCGTGATCAGAGGCATCAGGCTCTTGCCATGGACCGTGGACGGCACGTCCATGCCCAGCAGTTCCAGGCAGGTCGGCGCGATGTCGATCCCTTCGACCAACGCCTCAATGGTAAGGTCCGCCGGGAGACGTCCGGGCAAACGCATCAGCAGCGGCACCCGCGTGATGCAGTCATAAAGCGCGGTATCCCACTTTTCATAGCAGCCATAAGTCCCCGCGAAATCACCATGGTCCGCGCCGAGAATGACCAGCGTGTTTTCCGCCAGCCCCATCTCGTCAAGTGCGTCGAGCATCCTCTGCACCAGGCGGTCGGCATAGCGGCACTGCGAATAGTAGGCCCGCAGAATGCGTCGTCGATCCTCGTCGGTGAGATCATCGAGTTCATGGGCCACACGACAGGCACGAATCGGTTCAGGGGCAGTATCCAGATTTTCATGCATGGGCGGCAGGGGCACGGATTCCAGTGGAATGTCGTCGGCAAACTCCGGCCACTCCTTGTAAGGCGGGTGGGGTTCGGCAATGTCGCAAAGACCGAAGAAGGGACGATCCCTGTTTTCTCCCATGAAATGGATCATCCGGTCTACCTGCACGGAATCGCCATAATCGTCAAGATCGTAATCGGGGCTGACCCGTCCGCCGAAATAGGCGCGGGTCCATTCGGGACGGCTTTCCTCGAACTGGGGCTTGCGCGCCTTGCGCAGAGGTGGGATCGCCTCAAAGACTTCGGCAGCATCGGCCTTGTCCAGCAGATGGTTCTTCCCCGTGAGACCAATGACGTAGCCCTGTTCCTTCAGCCAGCGGAGAAGGCTGGGACTGTCCTTCTTGAGCAACATGAAACTGCCCTCGGAAAAATCCCGCTGAGACATGGTTCGGAGACCATCGACATGGGGATAGCGTCCCGACAGCAGCTGGCCGCGCACGGGTATGCACTTGGGCACCTGGACGTGGCACTGGTCGAAGCGGACGCCTTCTTTTGCCATGCGTTCAAAGGCAGGCATCCGTATCAGCCCGTTGCCATAATTGCTGACCGCCGATGCCCGCATTTCGTCGCAGGTGATCCATAATATATTCAGGGGTTTTTGCGTCATGGAGGATTGCCTTTATGTTAAAAATCGTATCATGCCGATCCGGACCGGACCGACATGATACGATTTCGCGTTCCAAGGCTCAACGCTTTTCGATAGCACCGGCATCGCGCTTGCCCACGGGCTCCTTGCTCATGAAGTCGCGGAACTGGGGACCATCGAACTGCCAGGTGTAGAGTTCGTCGATTGTCGTCTGGGCATCGGCCAAGGTTCCCTGACTGATGCGCAGAAACTCCAGCGTACAGGCCAGGTTCTCGCCATCCGGCGTTCCGCCCACATAGAAGTCACCTTCGTTCTGAACCTTGTGCGCCGCGAAAATACCCCAGCCAGAATTATCCAGTTTTCCGTCGATATAAATGCGGAAACCAATATTCGTACGGTCCGACTCGGCGATGACATGATGCCACTTGCCGTCGGCCACGACGGCCTTGCTGCGAATGATCGGTGAGTTATGCGTCAACTCGTCTCCCGCTCCGGCGCGGAACATGATCTTGCCGTTATCGTCAACCTTGAGCATATACCCGCCGTCATTCCACTTCTGACAGATCACGCCCTTGGCGTTTGGCTCGACCTTGATATAGGTCTCGATCAGGAAGTTGGTCTGGTATATCTGCGGCGACTTGATATCACTGCCGCTGATTTCGACGGTCTTGCCATAACGGTCTAAGGTCGTGGTCTTTACCTTCCCGGCTCCGACCGCATCGGCCAGATCCATTCGGATTGTCGCGCTACGCGTCGTGTCTTCGCGCGTATCAAGCTTGCTGTAAGACACAACCAGCACGAATGCCGTCACTTCCTGATCCTCGGGCTGGCTCGATTCGAGTTCGAACTCATAGGGTCCCGGCCCTGTCACCGTCTGCGTCTGGGAAACGTCCATGATACCGCCCCAGTTGCGGGGAATCGTGTAGCCCAATTGCACAAAGACCTGACGCCCGAGATCAATATCATTCGGCAATTCCACCTTCACCTTGAATTTCTCGCCAATGGCGAGGGCATCGGGATGCGTTACAAGCGCCCAACCGCCCGGCACCCTTATCTGGTCCTTGATGCTGACAGGTTCCACCGTCTTCGCGTGCTCAAGCATCAGATACTGATCCTTGCCGTTAAGTTTCAAAGCACCTTCGGTCCAGTCTTCGAGCGGCCCGGCGACATAATGGTCCTTGCTGATATTCACGCCCGTAAGCGGATACATCGGCTGGCTCTTATAGCCTTTGCGATCACCAAAATACTTGGTCATATTCCAGTGCTCATCAATTACAACCGACGGATCCTCGCGGTTGACCGTAAAAGGCCATTCGCCCACGACGCCGTAGAGCCCCCAGGGCACAAAGGTCTTGCAGCCATATTCAATGGCAGGCGAACCGTCGGTCAGACGAAAATCATGCTCAGCCGGATTAGCAAGCGGCGACTTCTCGGCCATCACACCCACGTCGGTCGTCAACGCGCCGCGCTGCTGGAGCGCCTTGCTGAAAGACTCGACAGTGGCAAACCAGCGGCCGCTTTCCTCGAAGGCCCCGAGATTGCCGGTGATGTCGTAAAACACATTATTGGCCCATGCCATCGTATGATACGCATAGCTGCCCTCGTCGTCGGGAACATCCATTTGGTTCGGATCGGGCGCTTGTTTTCTGGAACTTGCGTACATGAAGACGCGCTGCGAAATATCCTGAAAGATATTCCCCAGATGCTTGTTGCGGCCATTCTCGGGCGCCTGCTGGCGGCTGCCCTCACGGAACTTGTAGATCGTGTTGTTCAGAAAGGTATTCTGATATCCGATGATGCCCTGGATACCGGCGGTGTTGGCGAGGGTTTTGTCCTCGGTGTCATTGTTCTTACCCCAGGCGATGTTGTTGAAATAATAGTTCTTGAAACCGCCGTCGATATAATAGGCATGGCCGAAGCGGCTGCCCTCGAACTTGTCGTATTTCTTATTATGATAACCACCAGGGTTGCCGCTGATGTTGTTCCAAACATACTGCGGCCCGCCCTGCCAGGTTTCGATGCCGCCCCAGTCGCTGCACGTCAGCAAAGAATCGGTGACCTTGTTGTGATGGATCAGGAAACGCGTAAAAGGGGCTTCGCCCTGTTTGCCGCTGGCCTTGCCGCCAAAGACGAAGATACCCGGACCGTACATACGGTCCAACATATTACCGGCGACTTCTATCGTCTGGGGATAGGTCACGTGGATACCTGCGCCATTGCTCGTGCGCTCGGCGCGCAGGCCGACACGATACATGCGGTTGCGCATAATTGAGACTCGTCGTCCAAATGGCCCCTTACCATCTTCATTACTGGCGATGTCAACGTAGATGCCGCGGTTCTCAATTTCACGCATATCATTGTCAGAGATGGAAAACGTGTCAATCAGATCCAGCGGATCGGATGCTTGGGCATCAACAGCCGTAATCACGTTCTCAAAAGCACAATGATGGATGCTGACATTCCGGGCCGTGCCGTCAATTTCAATGGCGGCAGGAGCCTGGTACTTGCCGAAAAACCATGATTCACCAAAATCCCACGCCCGGTTGTTGAAACGAAATTCCAGATTGCTGATTTCGACATTTTCGAGTTTGGTCGATTCTACCAGAATATAGCGCTTAGCCGCTTCGATGCGAAGTTTGTTCGGGTCTTTTCCGTCGTCCAATCGCAGATAAACGCGCGCCGAGTTCTCCCCTGTCTTTTCCACCCATATCTCTCCAGCCTGGTCCAGATAGTGAGGCTTGTCTTCAAGATAATACCGTTGTCCAGTATAGACGTTCTGCTGTCGGTTAGAACCGTAATACGCGCCCTTGAAAGCCAGTTTGCCTTCATTGACATCCACGCCCAGAACCTTTGTGGCGATCGGTGTACCCATGACGAAACCCCACTTGGTCCACACTTTGGCGTCCTCGAAATACTCGCGTGGATATTCGGTGATCCGGGGGTCTTCACCCACAATCATTTTCTGCTCGGGATTATCGGGGTTCGGCCCGGTACCGCCCTTTTTCCATGTCCACCACTCGCCCAGCACATCTTCCGGGTTGGACTCTTTCCAATTCGGCGTCCTTGCCAGATGCAAACGTGTAAAGCCATCCTCCCCGGCCATCCAGAAACGGTGGCTCAGGAAATCAATATCCGTCACCCAGACCTTCTCGGCCTCGGGAATGTCAGGATGATTCGCGCCCTGTTTCCATCCGGTCACGACTTCCGCGCCGCTGATGATTGCCTTGCCCTCGCCCCATTCAGGGTCGCAGGTCAGGCGCGTGGGCTGATTTGCCGGAGCCACTTCATCGCGAACCAACGCGCCGCGATACAACACGCCACCCTTGAACACATAGGTCGTTCCCGGCGTGACATAAGCCCCCGCCTGCCCAGTCGCGTTCAAGTCCCAGGGATGATGCTTCCAGGCGCTGTTCTTCGCCGCGCCGTCGTTGGCGTCATCGCCGTTTTCATAGTCGATATAGCGGACCGTATCGCCCGCCTGAAATTGAAACTGCTTCGGCGCCCAACTCAGGTCGCCCTTCTCATCCACCTTGGCCGGAACCTGCTGCCAGCTGTAATTCTGGCCGAGCGCCACCCCAGCCAGCATGAGCAGAACTGCCAGACCCGCAAAAAGTATCCTGCTGCTATTCGTCATTCGCATTTTACCCAACCTTTCATATCCATTTTAGATTTTACATATCAATCGCGCCTGGAACCGTCTTGCCCGCCTGGCGCTTGCGGCCCGTAAAGTCCTTCAGGAAAGGCCCGTCCACAAATTGCCAGGTGTACACTTCATCAATGGTGGTTTCGGCATCGGCAAGGCTTCCCCGCGACACGCGCAGGAAATCCATCTGCCCCTTGAAGTAGCTATCGCCGGACTTGCCCACCATGAAATCGCCGCTATTGCTGATCGAAAGATCCGCGCCAAAGGCCGAACCGGAAGATGCGCCCTGCGAGAGCTTGCCATCCACGTAAATATTGATCCTTCCGGCCTGACGATCCACCTCGGCAATCACGTGATGCCAGTTACCGTCATTGATCTTTGTGCTGCCGGCCTGGGCCCATTCCTTGCCGTCGGCCTGGAGCAGGAGCCTGGCGTTGCCATCGCCGTCAATTTCCAGTTGGTAGCCTTTGCCGTTCATCTTGCTCACGATCGGCTTGCCCGTGAGGCCCGCTTCGGTTTTGAAGTAGGCCTCGACGAGAAAATTGTTTGTGTCCATGTCCACGGTCTGGCGCTTTTCGCCGGGATAGACCTTCATCTCGGATTCTTCCCAGGCCTTGTTCGCCGCTTCCCAACGCTCCAACTGACCGCCGCGCATGTTGTCGCGTTTGGGGCCGGGATCGTCGGGCGTGCTCAGCCAGAATTCACCGGGTTTTTTCTCCTGGTAGCGAATGGCGACCGTCCGCGGATAATCGGCGGTGGCTTTGGCATGCTTCAGCAAGGCGTAGTTTTTAGCGCCGTCAAAGATCATGGCCGATTCCGTCCAGTCTTCCAGCGCGCCCACAGTAAACATGTCCGCATTGCCGCCCGGAACATCCAGGTCGTTGCGGGGGATGTCATAATACATCTTACGACTGATGTATTCGTCGGACATATAAAAGTTCTGCCCCATGATGAGTTCGGGATTGTTCCGATTGATGGAGAAATCCCATTCGCCCACAACCTTGTACAGGCTGAAGGGCACAAAAAACCGCACGCCTTTCTTATCCTTCATGACCTCGGGATTCGGACGGAAGTCGTGGTTTTCCGCGTCCATAAAGGGCGCTTCGTCGGCACGATATCCGGCCTGCGATGCCAATGCGCCGTTTTCCTGAAGCCAGGCGCGGAACTCATCAAGAGAATTCGTGGAAACACGCACCGCCCCACGTCCCTTGGTCCCCAGGTTGAAACAGGTCTTCGTATCGAAGGCGGGGCCCTGGTAGATGTTATGGGCATAAGCCAGGGTCGGAAGCCCGATCCGCAGCGTATCCGCCGCGTCTTCTCCGCCATAGGCTGTCGAGATGTCACCCGAAATGCCCTGGGAGATAAAACCCGTTCCCATGTCGGCATAGATATTTGCCAGCGATGAAGAATGAGTTCCCGAACTGCCCGTGGCTCCGATCAGGAAACGGTTGAACGTGTTATTAAACCACTGGTTCAGAAAGCCCAGCACCATCATCTGGGAAGAGCGATTCTTGAACCATTTGTCCGGATCATTCGCCTTGCCCCAGGCGATATTGTTGAAAACATATTGCTTGTAACTGCCGTCAAGGTAGTAGGCATAGCCGTTGTGTCCGTAGCTCTCGAAATAGTTGCGCGCCCGGCGATCGGGGCTTTCCTTTTCATCCATGATATGCGGATGGGGCCCGACAGGATTCCCCGCCACATTGCCCCAGGCATATTGCGGGCCGCCCTGCCACAACGCGAACGCACCCCAGTCGTTCACCACCAGCAAGGAATCGATCACGCTGTTATGGTGGATGTAATTGCGGATCAGCGGACGATCGCGCAGGTCGTTGCTATTCTGCTTGCCACCGGTAATCCAGATTCCCACGCCCCAGCTGCGGGTGATGATATTTCCCGCGATATGGATGCGTGTACCGTCATCCACGGCAATGGCCGGAATGTTCAATCCCGGCGACGGCGGACGGGGCCGGAAGTTCACGCGGTGAATCCGGTTCCGCAAAATTTCGATGTCGCCGATCTGGTGATCGGGACTGCCCTTGACAATGAGTTGCCCGTGGCCCTGAAAGGAAATAGCGCCATGGTCGGCTTCGGTGATATCGTTGTCGGTAACCGAAATATCGGTCATATAGTCGATGCCGTCCCGTTCCTCGATCCCCAGGTCGCCCATGAATTCGGGCATCCACTGCTGCGTGATGCGCGTGCGCGCCTGAACAGCCTTTGCGGAATGATAGAATTCATTGTTCGCGACGCGCACATCCTGGCAGTTGCCATAGAGCATCACCGCCGTGGGCAGGCGCATGTCGAGGGGGTATATCGGGAAATTGTAATTGTCGGCAACATTCAGAAAACTGAAGCGCAGGCCGCTTATTTCGATATTCTGTGTGTCGTAAAGTTTGACCAGCATGGTTTCGCGGCCATATTCGACGGTCGTCTGATTCGGGTCTTTGTCTTCAGGCAGGCGGATAAAAAGCCGTCCGCCCTTGCCACCGTCGTTGGGTTGAAAATAAAACTCACCCGGCGCGTCCTGGAATTCGGCCAGGCGTTCGATATAATAGCGGTCACCCTTGCCGCCCATTCCGAAATAAAAAGCCCCGCCCATCATGGTCCGCTCGATCTCGCCTTCCGCCGGTTTGTAATCGCGAATGACACCGTCATAAAGCGTCCCCATCGCCGAGAATACGCCTCCCGACCACATGGTCCAAATGCGGGCTCCATCAAAACGGTCGGGACTGGCCGAGGGGTCCTTCAGAAATTCTTCATCCCAGTTGCGTTTCGAGCCGATAGCGGCACGCTTCTCCCCTTCCACTTCGTAGCGGGTGGGGCCATCGAAAGCCAACCATTCCGACATCACAAAATCGGGATTGCTGATCTCCCAGTTCGGATGCCGCGCGATCCAGATGCGCTTGGCCTCGTCCCCATCGCGTTGCCACACGCACCAGGGCTCGTCCACATCGGGCAGGTCGATATACCAGTTTTTTTCGGGATCGGGCATCTTGGCGGGAGCCACGGAAGCATCGGCCTTTTTCCAGCCGCCCGTGATGGCCTGCGAGCCGACGATCCATGCCGGGCCTTCGCCCCACGTCGGATCGCTGGTCAGGCGAATCGGATTTTCCGGCTTTCCCGACTCACGCCCCACGAGGGCGCCACGATACATCACACCGCGTTTGAAAACATACGTAATCGGTCCCGATGCGGCCTTTGCCGTACCGGCCGCATTGGCATCCCAGGGGTGATGTTTCCACGCCGTCTCCTTTGTCGTGCCGTCGTTGGCGTCGTCGCCGTTTTCATAGTCGATATAGCGGACCGTATCGCCCGCCTGAAATACAAATGGCTTTGGAGCCCACTCCAAGGCGCCCGTTGGCAAAACCTTTGCATGAGGCTCCTGCCAGGAATAGTCGGCCGCCCCTGCAAAAACCGCAAACAGCATAAGTACAAATATCAGCGCGCATATTTTTCTCATCTTTGAACCTTTCTCAAAAGCCTGCATCATTTCCAAGAATCGGATTGTAATAAACCTTACACAACAAAGCAGCAAAAGCGCAATACATAATCCATGCATTCTTTGTAATATCTGTGCAGCCACAGATTACGCTAAAGGCATCAGCCCTTCTCGTAATATCCCGCCTCAATCAGCGGAATCAACCCAAGCAGACCACCCCAATGATAAAAGGGATTACTCGCGCGCATGCAGCAGCCTTCGCCGTTGATCGAATTGTAATTTTCGTGGACATGCTTTTTCTCGCGCCATTCTTTCAGGATGACGTGGGCCGATTTTTCGGCCAGATCCTTGCGCGCCCGGGGGAGCTCGTAATTCTCCAATCCCATATACACAAGCATGTTCATGGGACCCCAGATGGGGCCGCGCCAGTATTTCTGATCCTCGAAAGCCGGATCGTTGCGATTGCACGAGGGAATCATCCACTCGCCCCAGAATTCTTCGGCGTTGTAAAAATGCTCCTGCATCATGCGCTCCGCCTGCGCCTGCGTGGCCACCTTGCCGATGAGGGGATAAAAATTGCAAGGCGCCATGCGCGGACTATGCTTGCCCGTGTCGGTATGGAGATTCTGAAAGATGCCTGCCTCTTCGTTCCATAGGTCCTTGCAGGATTCCGTGAAAAAGGCGGCGCGCTCGTCCAGTTCCTTCGCCTCCGCGTCGCGTCCAAGTTCGCGGGCCATGTTCGCGAGGGCGTGGCAATCGCCGATATACATGCCCATGAGTCCGGCATCGGCCAGTTTCAGCGTGTGCGTTTCCTCGTCATAGGCCACATCTTCGTACATGGGCGAATTGTCGAGGCCGCTTTCGAGGGAGGAACGCTTGCGCCCGTCATTATTCTTGGAATCGACCCGGGCCGTATCGGGATCGGTTCCCCAGGCCAGGTACTTGCCTTCCAGAATCCGGCTCTCCTTCCACCAGCGATTCCAGGTCAGCAGGTCATCGAAAATTTCTTCGAGAAACCACTTATCGCCCCAGCGTTCATACAACCGCCAGGCCACCATCGCGCCCACGCAGGGCTGGGAACGGTCATAGGACTTGTTGGCGTTATAAGCCGCCACATTGGGCACAAAGCCCTGGTCCGTATGCTCGCGGGTGATTTCGATGACGTTGGCATAAGCCAGTAGTTTGTTTTCGATACCCGCCATGAGTCCTGCAAAATAAGTATCCCAGCAAAAGAGCACATAGGAGCCCCAGCCATTGTTCCAGACGCGACTGACCGGGCTGACGACACGATCCTTCTCGGCCTCGTAGATCGTGTTCCAGATCAGGCAGGAACGCATGGCGGCATAGGGTTCTTCCAGCTCGCCATACTTTTTGTATTCCGCCTCGACCTTCGCTCGATTGCGCGAGACAAGGGCCTGGATTTCTTCAAGGCTGCGCTCCTTGCCTGTGGAAATGCCGATAGGTTCGTAGAGATTATGCGCCAGATAGGGTCCCGTGCATCGAAGATATGGCTCCACGATCTTTTTCGCCGTGGACCAGGCCTGCACCTTGCGCGAGTCCGATTCGATCACCAGGCTCTCGCCATCGCGACCCAGCGAACCGTCACGCCCCCAGAGGATCGCCGCTTCGACCGCCACCACGCCTGACTTCGCGCAGTCTTCCGCCGGTGTGATCAGCAATACCAGGTCGTCGCCGTCCGTCGCGCTTTCGACCATAAGGTGCAGGTCGCGCCAGGTCACATCGAGACTCGTGTAGGTCCCGTCATAACTGCGCGGTCCGGGCAAGGTGATATCACTTTCCGGACCGATGCTGAAGGGGTAGTGCCCGATGTGCCCTGCTCCGTGAAAAGTCTTTCGCAGGGGGCCGTCGCGGAAAGACAGATTCAAGGCGAATCCCTCCGGCAATAATACGTGGGAAAAGACGCTGAAGGTATCCCACGTATTCCATCCCTTCGCCAGTTCCTTTTTTAATTCTTCATAATTCTGCATTCCATCATCCCTTTTCTAATATTTAAAGATCACCGGTACAGGCTTTTCCCGTACCGGCGGACTGCTTGATTTGTTCAGGGCATCATTTTCATCGTGTCTCGATCGCTCCGGCGTCGCGGCGGCCATTGGGTTTGTGGCCCAGCATATCCTTGCGCCAGG
>CAYWYC010000151.1:0-1624 GCA_964462565.1 uncultured Candidatus Sumerlaeota bacterium
AAGACGTGCAGGATATTGGATATTGGATCGGGCCTTCAGCCCTCTATTCAAAATTAACCCGAAACCCAGGGGTTAAAACCCCTGTCTATTATCGGACGGGCCCTTGGCCCTAAGGTTGAAAAAGCATTTGCATTACTCAGAAAACTCTTCGATCCGTTGCTTCAGATTAACTCAGCCCCCTGTTTATGTCGTGCACCCGATAAGACGATGGATTATAGCTTTTTGCGAATATTTTTCTGCCTCGGCCTTCAAGGGTTTACGGGCTTTTGCGTTTCATTCAAGCCCGGTTGGCCGTGGGCCGGATCCAGGTGAAATTGGTCATCGCCGGTGTCGATCATGATCTGGCGAAGCCACTGGTGGTGCCGGGCCATGAGGTCACGATGCTCGGGGCTTTCGACGAGGTTTTGCATTTCGTAAGGATCGGCATCGAGGTCGAAAAACTGCCAGGGCTTACCGTTGAGAACACTGTACATGTGGGTGCGGCTGCGGATGGCGCGATAGCCGCTCTGGAAGAAGGCGGCGGGCTTGCGGTCGTCGCGGATGAATTCCAGCATGACTCCGGGGCGGTCAAGGCTTTTGATTTCGCCGGAGATCAGGGGCGTCAGGTTTGTGCCGGAGAGTTTGTTTTGCGGCTGGATGCCCGCCAAGCCACAGATCGTCGGAAAAAGGTCTTCCGTGTTCACGGGATCGGCCACGCGCGCGCCGGAGCGGTTTTTCTGGCGGGGATCGTACACGATCAGCGGAATGCCGACGGATTCTTCAAAAGGATAATCCTTCATCGCCGTGGGCAGGCCATGCATGCCGCCCATCTCGCCATGATCCGAAAAAAGCAAGACCACCGTGTTGTCCGCCAGACCCGAACGCTCCAGATACTCCATCAGTCGCCCCACATTGTCGTCCAGGTTTTCGATCATGGCGTAATAGGTACGGACGCGATCCATCTTGATCTCAGCCGTATGCGAATCATCATCTCCCCAATGGCTGAGGGGGACTTCATATTCGGGCTGCTTTTCAAAGGACGGCGGCAGCTCGATGTCACGCTTTCGCCAGCGGGCTTCGTATTCTTCGGGCGCTTCATAGGGAAAATGCGGCGGCTCCACGGACAGGATGCACATGAAGGGCTTGTCCTGGGGGCGCTGCTCCAGATGCTCCATGGTCAGGTCGAAGAGGCCGTCGGTCTGGTACTTGCCCAGGGCCCTGGGCGTGGGGTCGTCGTCTTCATAGTACCAGGTATCGAAATGGCTGTTGCGGAGTTCAAAGCCCAGCCACTTCTGCCAGCCGCCCTGGCGATAACGTGGGATGGCCTGGTTGGGTCGGCAGCCGTCCAGGTGCCACTTGCCCACATAGGCCGTATGGTAGCCGGCATCGTTGAACTCGTGGGCCAGCGTACGCTCCGCCGGACTCATGCGCCAATGGATTCCCGGAATATCCCGCGTATGGGCGTATTCGCCGGTCATCAGGCTGAACCGAAAAGGCACACAGATGGGATAAGTCGAACATGCCGCGTCAAAGGCCACTCCCGCGCGCGCCAGACGGTCCATATTGGGCGACGCCACATTCGGATCGCCATAACAACCCAGCGCCGCGCGACGCAGCTGATCGCTGAGAATGATGAGGATGTTGG
>CAYWYC010000151.1:1724-11300 GCA_964462565.1 uncultured Candidatus Sumerlaeota bacterium
AGATTTGGCCGCTGCCGTGCCATTGACTGTTGCGGCTTTCGGGCGGGCTTTCGCGAACGTCCACGCCGGGACCGGGCCAGGGACCTGCCGGGCGCAGGCCGACACCAAGCAGGCGCTGGACGAGCAATTCGTTCAGGCGCTTCTGGATATCGGCATAGTCGGGATTGTCCCAAAGGTTTTGCACTTCGCCGGGGTCCGTCTCCAGGTCGTAAAGTTCGTGGCGGTCGTCGCAGTACATGGACAGTTTATATCGCCCGTCGGTGACCATGGCCCCGGGACCGTAGTTGTTGGGTTGGAAGGGCGCGCGCTGGTTGGCTCCGGGAATGGGTTCCTGCTGGGTGGGAATCTGGATGCCAGCCTCAACGAGAGCGCTGGAACGTCCCCGGACATGACCGGATTCGATATCCCCCCTCCACGACTGGCCCACCATGCTTGCGGGACGATCCAGCCCGAGAAAATCGAGCAGCGTTGGCGCAAGGTCCACCTCTTCGGCCAGGCCGTCAAAGACGCAGGGCTTCGCCATGCCGCGTGGCAGACGCATGATGCCCGGAATGCGCGCGAGCGATTCATGAAAAACGGGAATCTTGTGAAAGACGCCATAATCGCCCAGCAGTTCGCCGTGGTCGCTGAAGAAAAGAATCACCGTATTTTCCAACTTGCCTGTGCGTTCCAGGTGATCGACGAGTTTGCCCACCTGATCGTCCACATACCGGCACTGGCCCATGTAGGTGGCGATGGCCTTGCGGGCTTCTTCTTCGGTGCAGTCGATGGCGGCGGAATTGACGCGCCAGTTTTCCAGTTTCTGCGGCTTTGTTTTATCCTCCCGGGTCCAGCTGGCGGGCAGCTCGATATCGTCGGGATTAAAGAGCGAGGCGTAAGGTTCGGGACAGGTAAAGGCGGGATGGGGATCCTGCCAGTTTACCCAGCAGAAAAAAGGCTGGTCGTCGGGACAGCGATCGATAAAATCGACGGCCTCGTCGGCCAGTTGGGCGGTGATGTTGTATTCATGATCGTCGGCAAGGGGAAAGGCGCTGAACGATTTATGATAATCGGGATGGCGGTCATAATTGCCCAGGCAAACCTCGTGCAGCTCATCCCAGGCCAGGGGCAGTTGGTCGGTGAGGAAGAGATGGTTCTTGCCAAACATGCCCGCGCGGTATCCTTCGCCGCGCAGTGTGCTGACCAGGTTGGGCACGTTGTAGTCGATGCAGGAGGCGTAGTTGCGTCGGCCATGTTCGCTGAAGCGCATGGACGTGGCAAAGCTGATCCGACTGGGACCGCACAGCGGCGCGGCACAGTAGAGTTTGTCAAAGCGCACCCCCTCGCGAGCCAGGCGATCGATGTTTTTCGTGCCGATGGTGGGGTGTCCATAGGCCGAGATATAATCGGCGCGATACTGGTCAGGCGTCAGGATCAGAAGATTCGGCTTGTTTTTTTCGGGAGACATTTGGTGGCCTTCGATTAGCGGATTTCGAAGGCTCAGGGCAATTCCCAGTTGCGGTCCTTGCCGGTCCAGCTCATGCGGGTGATGCCGCCCGATGCGTCGGCGTCGATGATTTCGACATCGATAAAAAACTCCCGCATCGGCACGGTCTGGCTCTGCTTGAGGCCTTCGATTGGCAGGTGAATTTTAATTTCGTATTGCTTCGGGTTCAAGGTTTTTGATGTAAATTTTGTACCGGGGACGGAAGGATCATAGCTCTTGTCCAAGGGATACCAGCGCATGCTTTCGCCCAAATCGCCGGCAAAGTGGGGCAACAGTCGCACCATGAAGGCCCCGCGGCTGAAGCTGTCGCTTTCGCGGCGGTCGTTGTTGCGAAAGTCCAGATAGATGGCGGCGCTGTCATTCTGGGTCGGGCTTTGCGACTGGGCCTGAAAATCATCATCCGTAATCACAATGCGGATATGAAATCCGTCCTTCTCGCGCGTGATAAAGCACTCGGCCGAAAGGTCGTCCGGGCCGCGCCAGTTTTCGCGCCCTTCGATGATTTGCTCGGGTCCGTCGATGAGAAAGCGAGAGTTCGCGATGATGTTGGCGGGCCTGCGTGTTTCAGAAGCGCAGGACAGCAGGGTCGCCAGAGAAATGCCAATCAAAAAAATGCCAATGCCCCGGAATGGGTGCATGTTGTTTACCTCTTACAGGTTGGTTTTGATGCCGACGCGTCCGGCGTGATTCGTGGAACTGCCGTAGAAAAACTGCGCTTCATATTCGCCGATCAGCTCGAAACGCTCGTGCAGCGCCCAGCGAAATCCGAGCGATGGGATATCCGCGTGAACGCCATCGTCATTCCAATAATGCCTGTATCCGCCGAGAATGTAAAGATTATCCCGCGCCTGCCAGGTGAGTCCCAGATTCGGTTCGTTCGACATAAGATCGGCCTGGGGCCCGGCATAGTCATCGACATAATAAAACCGCCATCCCGCGCTGGCAGCCAGACGCCGATGCAGGGCCTGGGCCAGTTGGACCTTCATCGTGGTCGATCGATAGTTGGTCGGGCTGATGGTAAAGCCGGGAACCACATAAACCACCGTCGTCGGAGCCAGGGGCTTGATGCCTTCCATGCGGATGTTGAAAAACTGGTCGCTGTTGCTGTCATAGCCGTAGCCGGCCTGGATGGCATAGAGGTGGTCGCGACCGGCCAGTCCCTGGTAGCCCACATAGGCCATGCCCTTCCAGTAGTCGTATTTGTATTCCTGGTATTCGCCGGTCAGCAGGAGGCCGTGAAAGGGCTTCAGCCAGCGCCGGTAGCGCAGCTGGTAGCGGTTGCGATTATTGCCACTCAGATATTTCCAGTAATCGTGGCGCAGACGGAGTTCGTCCTTCTCCGAAAGGTCCACGTCAAACTGGTTATAGGTGGCCCAGTCCCATCCGAAGATGCCTTGGTCCAGATCTTCGGCCTCGGCGCCGTTACCCAGATAGCCGCTCTGAAAGCAGGCCCGAAAGCGCTGCTGAACCGAACTGGTCGAAAGATCGTCCGGCCCCTGGATGCCACCGGTTTCATCAAACAAAATATCATTCTGCGCCGCTGCATATTGCGTCGCAAGCAGGCAGAAAAGGAGGCACATCGCCAGATACATGGCGACGTGCCCCGTGATTTTTCCATAAGATTTTGTCAAAATGCGATCCGACATGGCGATTGATCCTGTTGCGATGGAATCGTGCTCAAATCCTGCTGCTGCTTCGGAAGACTCCGCACCGCGAGGTCGATAAGCATCATCAGGTGGGGCAATCGCCACCGCCTCCGCCAGTGGTGCCGCTGCTGGTGTCGGCGGTGTCGGTATTTTCGGACTTGCCGTTTTCGGAGCTCTGGTCGGCTTCGGTCACGCTGATCACACCCTCGCCGGGATTGATGGAGAGCATCATGAGCCGGCTGTATGCGAAGGATTCATCGAACTGGCGGTTCAAATCCTGATATCGCGAACAAGCCGACAGCCCCAGTAGCATCAGGGCGCAGATGATCGCTGCAATATATTTGCGCATGGCAAGACGTTCCTTTCCCTGCGTCACGCGGAAGTAGCGTTTTCCGTCCCCTGTTTTATCGAAGCATTGCCCTATTCGCATCAGCCCTTTCGAGCCAAAAAATCAGCCCTGACGACACGATTCCATGATGCGATCGAGGGTGATCATGTTGTTCAGTGTTTCCTCAAGCGAAACTGTGGGCTTGCGCTTTTGCAGAACCGCGTCGGCAAAGTCTTCGGCGATCAATTTATAGTGGTTCGCTTCGGGCGTTTCGATTTCCTGCATGCCGTCTGCGTTTTCGTATTTGATCTTGAAGGCTTCGCCCGGCCAGGCGCACATGGCTCCGCGATCCACCAGAATGCGACCTTCCGTACCGCTGATGCCGTAGCTGCAATCAAAAAAGGTATCCAGGGCGCAACCCATGTGCCCGACCACTCCCGAAGGAAACTGCATGCTGGCCGTGGTGATCAGGTCGATATCGTTTTCGTTGAAGACGGCGTTGGCCTTGATGCTGTCGGGTTCTTCCCCGGCCAGCAGGCGCATGACGCTGGTGCAGTAGCATCCCACGTCCAGCAGCGCGCCGCCGCCCGTTTCCTTGCGCAGTCGTATGTCCGAGGGATCTTCGCAGGCGGCGTTGAACTGGGCATAGACCATGCGGATTTTGCCGACGGCTCCGTCTTCCACCATCTTCTTCACCGTGCGGGTCAGCGGATGAAAGTGATACATGATCGACTCGCCAAGGGTCACGTTGTGCTTTTCGAAGGCAGCGATCATCTGGCGGACCTCATCGGCGTTCAGGGCCAGGGGTTTTTCGCAAAGCGTCGGCTTGCCGGCTTCGGCGCACTTGATGCTCCATTCGGCGTGAAAACTCACGGGCAGCGGATTGTAGATGGCGTCGATATCGGGATCGGCGATGAGTTCTTCATAGCTGCCATAGGCCTTCGGGATATCCAGTTCCTTCGCGGCGGCTTCGGCTTTGTCCAGCCCACGGCTCGAAATCGCGACGACCTCCCCGTTTTTCGATTCCTTGATAGCCGGAATCAACGCCTTTTTCCCGTGCGACGCCGTGCTCAATACTCCCCAGCGAATCTTGTCAGTCATGTTTTTCTCCCCATTTCCTTGAATATGAAATTTACGTATCCTCTATGATCAAAATCATAAAAACTTTCAAACATGTTATATATATTTTGCTGTTGCCTTGCAAGTGTGCTGTCATTTTTCATTGTCGCGATACCAACCGTACCGCCGGCATCTTGCCGGCAGCGGGGTCAGGATAGGGAAAATAGCTTGCGCAAAAGGAGTAATTTTATCGGAGGCGGTTTTTGTGGGCAGGAAGCCGGCGGTACTTTTGTAATTCCAATTGCCATTGGCCTTGTGATAGGCAATATTGGTGCCTTGTTGGGCTTTGGAATCCATAATTGCAGAAAGAATGCGATGCAGATTTCCGTTGTCATATTGACCCGAAACCGCCTGCCTCTTTTGCGGCAATGCCTGGAGGCGCTCGAAAAACAGAGCCGCCCGGCGGATGAGATCGTAGTGGTCAATAACGGTTCCTGGGACATGAGCCTGCCGGAAATCGAGGGGCTGCGCGTTATTTCCGGTCCCGAGTCGGGGGCCTATGGCGCGTCACGCAATCGCGGGGTCGAGGCGGCGTCGGGCGACTGGGTTGCCTTTACCGACGACGATTGCCTGCCGGCGCCGGACTGGCTGGAACGCATCGAAAAAATCGCCGACGGTCCCACCGATACCGTGGGCGGCTTGGTGGAGCCGGTCGATGGCCTGAAATGGCCGCGCTGGTGGCATCCCGAGATGGGCTGGTGCATCGGCGTCAGCGTTCCCGGTCATTGGACAGAACAGGCAGGCAGCGTCTATTACGGCCAGACAGCCAACTGGGCCAGCCGTCGCGACATCCTCCTGCGGGAGCCCTTTCAGGAAACGGCCACGGCTTTTTCCGAGGGGCAGCGCGTTTATGAAGCCGGACGGGAGGATGCGGAGCTTTGGCGTCGCCTGCGGATTCGGGGATATCGTGTGCGTTTCGATCCCAGGCTGGCGGTGCGCCATCAGATTGGCCAGGAGCGTCTGCTCTTTCGTAACATCGCCCAACGGGCCTGGCTCGACGGCGTATCGCTGCAACGGCGCGAACCATCCGACGAACGGGTGATCGCCTCGATCCATTATTTTCTGGGCCTGCCGGGAGCCTTTATCCGGGAAATCTGGCATGGCGAAGGATCGAGCCTTTCCGAAGCGGCCTGGCGGCTGGTATGGGCGTTGCGTGAGGCGGGACAATGTCGCGAACTGTGCCGGCGTAAAGGCTGGTTGCGAGGCCTGACCTTCCTGAGCGCCCAGACTGCGAAAGGCCTGATCCTGCGTATAAATGGCTATCTCAAGCGCAGCATACGTCGCGGCGCGATTCGTGTCTTTCGCATTTTCCGCCCCAAAAAACTGGAACCCCGCCGTCCGGAGAAGGTACTCGTGGCGGCATTCGGCTTCCTGGGAGACATGCTGCTGCTGCGTCCTGTTCTCGAAAGCCTCAAGCAGCTGCGGCCCGATATGAAGCTTGTGCTCCTGACCAACCGCATGGGCGAGCAAGTTTATCGCAATGTGGATTTTCTGGACGGTCTGATTCGTATCGGCGATGAGGGCGATCCCGTGCTCACGAAGCGGCTGGTGCGGACCGCCATCGATGGTGAAGGCCCCGACGCCATATTCATCCCCTATTATTACGGCCAATCGCCCAAGGACCTGTTCGCCTGCCGCCAGGCCCGCATCGCCACCTTTGACGAAGAAGTCGGCTTTCCGCGGCGCTGGTGGTACAACCGGGCCGATGTACGGGTAAAAAAACCACGGGGCAAGCCGGAAATGCAAAACCTGCTGGCTTTGTTCAAGCATGCCGGACTGGAACGCCTCCTGCCTGCCGGGCCTTATGCAATCGAATCACCGGCGCGGAAAAAGGTGGATGCCGATTTAACCCGCGACGGCCTCGCACCGAAGGAATATATAGTTCTCATGCCGGGAAGCGCCAAGGAATTCAAGTTGTGGCCGGAAGATCGCTGGGCGGCGCTTCTGCGATATATTGTCAACGATCGCGGCATGCAGGCGGTGCTGCTGGGAACGCCGGCGGAGGAGCCGCTGTGCCGAAGGGTCGTGGCCGAATCTGGCGTGGATGCGCCCATCCATTGCCAGCTGACCATCCCCGAACTGGGGCATTGGCTGGACCGGGCAAAACTTCTGATCGCGCCGGACAACGGAGCCGTCCATCTGGCCGTGACGCTGGGGACGCCGTCGCTGATTTTGTTTGGCGCGACGGACGAACGCCAGTGGGGGCCTTTTCGCCAGCAGGGGCGGCATCGCATTGTGCGGCGCTGCACCTTTGACCTGACGCCGGAGGAATGGCAGGGTCTTTCGCCACGTCACCAGATGGAATGCATCCATTTCGACGATCTTCAAAAAGAACTGGATGAAATGCTTGCGGTTGTCGATAAGGCAGATGGATGAAGGTTGGATTTTTTAGAAATATGCTTGACACGGCACGCTTTTTGTCGGCATAATACGCCTGTTTCGGCATTAGATTTGCTAAGGAATGATTAGGATTGTACACATCTGATATAAAAAGGTTTACCTGATGCCTCTGGCAATGCAACAAGTCCAGAAACTCCAGCAACGGCTCGTCATGACGCCGCAAATGCAGCAATCCGTCAAACTGCTGCAGATGAATACGATGGAACTGGAAGAGGTTACCCAGCAGGAAGTCCTGGAAAACCCCTTTTTGGAACTGGAAGAAGAAAACGCCGAATATAACAGTTCCGAAGAGGACATTGCCAACGACGGCAAGCAGGAAACCGAAATGGTTCGGGAGAAGGAAACAGACCCCGAAAGCGACAACTTCCAGCAAAGCGACGATTACGAAACTGCCGCCCGCAAGGGGGAGTCGAGCGAAGAATCGGGCGACGACAGCGGCGAAAACGAGAGCCGTTCCGAAAATAACGGCGATGACGTTTCCGAAAATCTCGAAGCCGCCAGCGTGGATGAGCAGCCCGAGCAGTTCGACGAGGTAGACACGGACTGGCAGGAAATCTTCGAAGCCAGTGAAACCCGCAATTATGCCCCACCCAAAGAAGACATTGAAGAACGCAGCTACGAGGAAACCGTGGCCGGACGCTCCAGCCTCTACGAGGAACTGGAATGGCAGCTGCGCGTTTCCGCGCTCGAAGGCCAGGACCTGGAAATCGGATATTACCTGATCGGCTGCATTAACGAAAGGGGCTATCTTCAGACCACGGTCGAGGAAGTGGCCGAGCATTTCGGCGTAAGCGCGGAAGAGGTGGAGGACGTACTGAAAGTAGTGCAGGAATTCGACCCCACGGGCGTGGGAGCGCGCGACCTGCCCGAATGCCTCTGCATCCAGCTTGAAAACCTGGGCGACCTGACACCCATGCGCGAAAAAGCCCTGAAAGAACACTGGGACGAGCTGAGCAAGAACAAGTTTCGCGATGTGGCCAAGGCGCTGGAAGTGGATGAGGATGAAATCGTCCACCTCTATCACCGCGTGCAAAAGCTCGAACCCATGCCGGGTCATCAGTATTCCAAAGACCAGGCCATATATATTTCGCCCGACGTTTATGTCAAGTTCATGGACGGGAAGTACGTGATTTATTTGAACGAAGGCCAGGTGGCGCATTTGCGCCTGAGCCAGCAGTACAAGGATATTCTCCTGAACAAGGATGACAAGGGCCAGGACCCGAAGGCCAAGGAATACGCACTCGACAAATACCGCGCCGCCGTCATGTTCATCAAGAACGTGGAAAAACGCCGCAACACGGTGCTCCGCGTGACCGAAGCCATCATGGATTATCAGCATGAATTTCTGGAGAAGGGCGTGGAAGCGCTGCGACCCCTGGCGCTGAGCGAGATCGCGGAACGCGTGGGAATGCATGAATCTACCATTTCCCGCGTGACATCGAACAAATACGTGGATACGCCGCAAGGGCTTTTCGAACTGAAATTCTTTTTCTCCAGCGCCATCGAATCGGACAGAGGCGAGGCGGCATCGTCACGTTCCATCAAACAGAAAATCCGCGAACTCATCGACAACGAAAATCCCAAGAAACCCCTGAGCGACGAAAAAATTTCCAAGCAATTGCAAGAAGAAGGCTTTTCCATAGCCCGGCGCACCGTGGCCAAGTATCGCGAGCAGATGAAGATACTGCCCACCAACCTGCGCCGGCGCATGCAATAAATAAAAGGACACTATTATGATCTTTCGAGGAAAACGAATAACGACGCGAATTCTGACGCTGACAATCGCAGCGGCCATGCTTGTCCTGGCCGTCGGATGCATGAAGGCCCCGGTAGTCCCGCCCTGGGGAACCTTTTACACGGAAATCTCCGCACCGCTGGACCTGAATTCGGCCGGCGGAAAGACGATCGGTCCCAAGCAGGGCAAGTCCTCGTCCATCGCCATGCTGGGCCTGGTGGCCGTGGGTGATGCGGGGATCAAGGCTGCGGCGGAAGACGGCGGCATTGTTAAGATCAACCATGTGGACTACCAGTTCAAGAACGTCTTCTTCGGCTGCTTCTCCAAATACACCACCGTGGTTTACGGGGAATAAATAATGCGAATTTTGAAGCGCGCCATCTTGCTGTCTATTCTGGCCCTGGCGATGCTGGCCCTGTCCGGCTGTCAGTATATGTATATGGGTTGGTCGCTCGTGTCCGTTGCGCCGGTAGTGCCTCCGCGGGGATATGTGTATGCCCACTTTCGCGCGCCCCTGGTGATTCCTACAGAAGGTGAAATGAGGCAGACCCTTGACTTCAAGGGCGACCGGGTGGTTTATGTCAAGATTCCCACACCCTATGTCAATACGGAGATCACGATGGGGCGCGTGGACCTGGAGGCAGCTTGTCGTCGCGCGGGGATCAAGCATCTCGTGGCCGCCGATTACGAATACCGCAGCATCGCGGGCTATTTCAAGACGGTCAATATCCACGCTTATGGCTATCCTTATCCGCCAGGCGAAGGATCGGACAAACATGATCCCTACAAGAAAGAACGTCCGAAAGACGAAGCCGCATTAAAGCCGGATGAAGACGCGGCAAGTGAAATGTGAGAAAGACTT
>CAYWYC010000152.1:0-11282 GCA_964462565.1 uncultured Candidatus Sumerlaeota bacterium
CCGCCAGAATGGCGATAATCGCCACGACGATGAGCAATTCGATAAGCGTGAATGCTAATCGCCTTTTGCGACTTTTTTCTGATGTAAACATAGTCATCCTCCTGATAGAATATTAGATATATGCCACAACCATAAGACTGGTCCGCCTTATGATATAAAACCCTTCCCGGGCTTGCCCGCAATCACTCCGATGCCCCAAATTCAGAGGCAGAGAGTAGAGCACGCATACAAAGTTTGCTCTCTATACACGCATCTTATCCCAGCACAGAAATGGGGGGGAATGTGTATTCCTGCTTTTGTTATATAAGATACTGCTATATAGTGCGTTTTTTCAGGAAAAGAAAGGGGCCGTCTCTTGGGATAATGAGACGGCCCGGAAAGGTTCATCAGTGATTATGCTGAGATATGCTATTTGCCTGAAACGCCGGTCTGGGGATTGGCCTTAACTACATCCCAGATGGTTTGCTGGATGGCCCGGATAAGCGCGGCGTCCTTTTCGGCGTCGAACATCTCATAAGGCTCAACGGTCAGCCCGACGGGATTTTCGCCGGAGAGGACGGTGTAGATCGTGGCGGCGGCGATATAAGAACCCAATGTGCCGGAGTCCTTGCCGTTGTGGGGCTGGTCGTTCATGTGAACGCCGTCGGCATAGAAGTTGAGCGCTCCCTTGGAGGCGTCGAACTGGTCGGGGTCGTAGGGCGACTTGCCCTTGTTGTTGCGGCGGGACTTGATGTAATAGGCCTGGTTGCGGTCGTAGAATTCCTTGATGCCGGGCAGGCTTCCGTTGCGGATTTTCTTGTCGAGTTCGGCCATAACCTCACCCGCGGGAATCAGGCGCACTGGTACGGGCAGGTCGGGATGGCGCTTGTTCAGCTCGCTGACGAGGGTTTCGAAGTACTGCTTGCAGTGCTGGCTGCCGCCTTCGAAGTCCTGATAGTAGAAATGGGCGAAGGTCTTCTCCCCTTCCTGCTCCAGAATCTGTTCGGCCTTGGGCCAGGTGGCGTAGATGTAGAAGCGGTCGGTGGCGACGTTTTCGGTATTGGGGTGCTGTTTGTGCCAGGCGTCGTCGCCCGGTTTGGTCTTGGCGCGGGCATAGTCGATGAATTCGCTGGCCGCCTGGATGGCTCCGGCTTCGTAGTAGGGCCAGCCCTTGGTGATCTGGATTTCCTTGTCCAGTTCGGAATTGTAGGGCTGCATGACTACGGCGTCCCACTTGAAGTTCCTGAAGGCGTTGTCGTATTCGCCATAGGGATCTTTCAGATTATATTTGCCCTTGCCGGGGGCATTGCCGTGGTTGCGTTTGGAGAGATGCTGGTCCAGTTGGTGGCCGCCGCCGAGTTGGATGCCGTAGTCGTAGCTGCCGCCGCTGCGTTCAAAGAGTTTCTGAAGCCGTTCTACCGGTATGTTGCGGGTGAGGCTGTTGCCCAGATGATAGACTTTCAGATTCTTGCCCGGAGGCGGCGCGTCATCCGGCGCGGCAAAGGCGGCGGCTCCCATCGAGAGTATCGTTAAACCCATACAAATAATAATCATCCCATTCTTCCACATAATATCCCTGTCCTTTCACGGTTTGGTTTTGGCTTTGGTGAAGCGCTTGGAGAATCATGTTCGAAAGAGACCGGTTCTGTCAAGCGGATGCGAGGCTTTTTCTGAAAAAGGGCAGGAATCTGTATGGAGATCGGTTTTGGAATTCGATCATTGATCGTTGTTTTCAGCGCTGAAGGCTTTGGAGTGCGAGGGCTTGCCTTCGCCTTGCTGGTGCGGGGCTTCGGATCGTTGCATACATTTCGCTCGAAAAAAGGCGTCGGCAAACCGATGCACTCCATGATTCGTCCCATCCGATTAAGATTTCCCCAAAAATCCCGGAAGGGCCAATTTCTTTATCTTAACCATCTAACTGGTTTCTACTTTCACGTGCCTTCCAGCACTTTTGTTTCCCGAAGGTCCTTTTTGATTTCGGCGATACTATCATACTGTAAAGCGCCCATGCCACAGGATTTCGCGGCCGCTACGTTTTCGGGTCGGTCGTCTATGAAGATGATGTCACGGGTTTTCATGCCCAGAAGTTCTGCGGTGCGGTGGAAGATTTCGGGTTCGGGCTTGGCCAGGCCGAGTTCGGTGGATATGAAGGCGCGGTCGAAAAGATCGAAAAGGCCGGCCTTGCGGTTGAAATCGGCGATTTCGGGTTCGGTATTGGTAAGGCATACAACGGGCCGCTTTTCGCGGAGTTCCTCGATGAGGCGGATCACGTCTTGGTCCCAGGCGCTTGCCATCCCGGCATAGGCCTCCAGGTGACGGTTCCGTGCATCATTCGGCGTTTTGTCGATTGCCATTTCGCCGAGGGCGATGGTGTAGGCATCGAGCAATGTCATACGACCGGTGGTCAGGTCTTGAAAGAAGCGCTGGAACCAATGCATCAATACGGACGGATCGATTCCGAGATATCGCGACATGACAGCCAGAACGTGGTCGCCTGTTTCGGGTACCACGATTCCCCCAAGATCAAAGACGACGCACTTATAGTCGGACATGGCTCAAGCCCCTTCTGCCAGGTCGGAGGCCAGGACATAGTCGCAGAGTTCGTTTACGCAGAGGTCCAGATAATCGGGCGATACGGCGGACACATGGGGCATGATGAGAACATTGGGGGCCTTGCGTATGGGGGCGTCTTCGGGCAGAGGCTCCTGTTCAAAGACATCCAGGCAGGCGCGCGCGATTTTGCCCTCGTTAAGGATCTCGGCCAGGGCGCTTTCGTCGATGGCGTTGCCGCGTCCGAGGTTATAGACGACGGCATGCTCCGGCAAGCGCGCGAGGCGTTTTCGGTCCAGCATGTTGTCCGTATCTTCGCCACCGGGGACGACCATGACCAGGTGGTCCAGATGGGGCAATTCCTTGTCAAAGTCATCCATGGTGAGGATGCGGTCCTGAGGACCGAGCCATTGGGGCTTTTCCATTTTGGATCGGCGGAATCCGGTAAGGCGGGGCTCGAAGGGGCGCAGAAGCCGGGCAATGTGCTGGCCGATGGACCCGAATCCGACGATAGCGATATGGCTGCCCCGGATGGGGGTCATGTTTTTGGAAAGATGGACCCGATCCCATGCTTTTTCGTCCTGGGTGGCATGGCAGTCGAGGATTCCCCGACATGAGGCGAGAATCATACCGACACAGGTTTCGGCCATGATCTTGCCGTGGTAGGCGCCGAAGTGGAAACTGACGCCTTCGGGCGGATCGAATTGCATGCCTTCTCTTCCGGCGGCGGGACAGGCAATAAGGCGCAGTTTGGGAGCCTTGGCGAGCCAGTCTTCCTGAAAACGCCAGCTGAGCGTAAGGTGCGCGTCTTCAATGTGCTTGAGGAAATCGTCCTGGGACTTTACACGGGTGACCCGGGCGCCGTCGATGCGTTCTTCGAAGATGGCTTTGTGGCGTTCGCGGAAGCAGAACTGGTCGATCTCGTTTTCCACCCATACGGTTATATTCATGGCATCCTCCTAACATTTTTTGCGGACATCTATCCGGATTTCAGGCTATCAGGAAAAAAGAAAAATGTCTATCAAGACCGGCTCATGAGGGACACGATGGGGTCCGATAAGGCGATGAGAGCCTTTTGGGGGTGCGGCCAATGACTACCGAATCAAAAGAACTGCGGGAAGAGACGGACCGGAACCAGCGCCTGATGGCGTCGATCTTTGAGGCGATTCAGGATGGAATCTGCATCCTGGATCCGGACATGCGGATTGTGCAGACGAATCCGCGTATGGAAAACATGTACGGCAACGGCCAACCTATGGCGGATCAGGCGTGTTATAAGGTTTTTCACAACCGGGAGACGCCTTGCGATCCCTGCCCGGCCCGGGAGACTTTTCTGGAAGGCAAGAACAAAACCTTTACGCAAGCGGCGCGCTTCCGAAGTGGGGCAAGCGGCTGGGTGGAAGTAAACGCTTTTCCCATTTGCGATGAGGCCGGACGGGTGGTACAGGTGATTGAATCGGTTCGCAATGTGACCGAGCGCAAAAAAGCGGAAGACCTGCTGCGAAAAAATCAGGATTTTCTGAATGGCATCCTGCAAAGCCTGCCGGACAAGATTGCCGTGCGGGATACGGATCTGCGGATTATCCACTGTAACTGGGAAGAACAAGCGCCCGAGACGCTGCTGGACCAGGCAATGCGTGTGCAGACGGCGGTGTGTGGCGACGGGCCCTGTGACCAGTGCGTGGTGCAGCAGGCTTTTATCACGCATGAAACGATGCAGGTGCGCAAGGAGGATCCGGTTTCGGGCAGAATCTGGGAAATCAGCGCCTATCCCGTGGTGGACCAGAATGATGAAGCCACGATGCTGATCGAGTACTTTCACGATATCACGGATAAAAAAGAAGCCAGCGAGGAACTGGTGCGGATTCGGGCGGCGCTGGACGACGCGACGGACGGGATTATCGTGTTGAGCCGGGAAGGCAAGGTGACATACATGAACCTGGCCTTTGCCGAGGCTTTTCGCTGCACGGCGGACAGCCTGAACGAAAAAGGCATCCAGACTATCTTCACGGACCAGAGCATCGCCAAGCAACTCTTTGCGGCCACCTTCAACTATGACAGTTGGACCCACGAGGTCATGATGGAAGCGGGAGACGGCAGGCAGTTTCCGGCGCTGCTGCGCGCCACGCCGATCCTGAACGACAATATCGAGGCGATTGGGGCGCTTCTGGTAATCAACGATATATCCGAGCGCAAGCAGATGGAGCGGCAGATGCTCCAGTCGCAGAAGTTGGAATCGATTGGTCAACTGGCGGCGGGGGTGGCCCATGAAATCAATACGCCGACCCAATACGTGGGCGATAATACGCGCTTTCTGGAAGACGGCTTTGGCGACCTGAGTGGATTGATTGAGAAATATCGGGCACTGGCGGCGCAACTGGAGAATGACCCGAACTATAGCGAGGCGATTGCCGGGATACGTGAGGCGGAAGAGGAAGCGGACCTGGAATACCTGGTGGAAGAGATCCCGAAAGCCATTACCCAGTCGCTCGAAGGCATCGAGCATGTGGCGACAATTGTGCGAGCCATGAAGGACTTTTCGCACCCGGGTCTGGAAGAACGCACGGCTATCGACCTGAACGGGGCCATTTCGAGCACGGTCACCATCGCGAAGAACGAATGGAAGTATGTGGCCGATATAGAGACGAACTTTAAGCCGGACCTGCCGCTGGTGCGGTGTCTGCCCGGTGAGATTAACCAGGTGATCCTGAACCTGATCATTAACGCGGCCCATGCCATTGGCGATGTGGTGGCCGATACGAATGGTAAGGGTTGCATTACGATCTCGACCGATTGTGACGACGATTGGGCGATAGTGCGCATTGCCGATACGGGCAGCGGCATACCGGAAGAAATAAGGGGCCGCATTTTCGATCCCTTCTTCACGACAAAGCAGGTCGGCAAGGGTTCAGGCCAGGGACTGGCGATTTCGCACAGCGTGATTGTGGAGAAGCACAAAGGCAAACTGAGTTTTGAGACGGAAATGGGCCAAGGTACGACTTTCATCATCCACCTGCCCTTGAAAGAGAATCAGGAAGCATGACGACACCCCCGGACATGAAAGCACCACCACGGAAGAAGCGGATCCTCTTTGTGGACGATGAACCACGGATACTCGAAGGTATCCAGCGAATGGTGCGATCTATGCGCAAGCAATGGGACTTTGAGTTTGCCAGGGGCGGCAGCGAAGCGCTGGGCTTGCTGATGCGGGAAGATTTTGACGTAATCGTAACGGATATCAAGATGCCGCTGATCGATGGGGCGGAACTATTGAACAGCGTGAAGAAACTGTATCCGAGCGTTGTGCGTGTGGTGCTTTCGGGCCACGCGGACAAGGATATGATCCTGAAACTGTCGGGCTGTGTGCACCAGTATCTGTCGAAACCGACGAATCCCGACAAACTGAAGACGGTGCTGGCGCGGGCCTGTCAGATGAGCAACCTGCTGGGTACGGAGAAGTTGAGATCGGTGGTAACGCAGATCGATTCGCTTCCGAGCCTGCCCTCGACCCACATGGAGCTGATGCAGGAGTTGGACAAGCCTGAAGCGGACTCGCACAAGGTGCAGAAAATCGTCTCCAGCGACATGGCCATGAGCAGTAAATTGCTCCAGCTGGTCAACTCGTCCTTTTTCGGACTGGGGCGCAAGGTAACGAGCCCGTCCATGGCGGTGAGTCTGCTGGGGCTGGAAACGCTGAAGTCGCTGGCCTTTGCGATGCATCTTTTCTCCCAGTTTGAACCGGCGGAAGATGGCGGCTTTTCGGCGCGGGATTTATGGGACCATAGCGCCATTGTCGCTGTTTACGCCAAACGCGTGGCCCTGGCGCACCAGTGCCCGGACGAGATGGTGGAGGAGAGTTTTATATCGGGCATGCTGCATGACATCGGGCAGCTGGCGCTGGTGACGGCCATGCCGGACGTATACGGGATGGTGGTGAAGATATCGAAGGAGAAGAACATCCAGCTCTCGCTGCTGGAACAACATCAGCTGGGTGCGACCCACGCGGAAGTGGGCGCTTATCTGCTGGGGCTGTGGGGCCTGCCGGAAAGCCTGGCGGAGGTGGTGCTTTTTCACCATCATCCGGGCAACTCCCACAAGACGGCCTTTCTGCCGATGACGGCGGTCCATATCGCGGACGCCATCGCCCATCGGCTGGACGCGGAAAAGCGCAAGGTGAAGTGCCGGGACCGGCTGGATTTACCTTATATCAAGAGCGTAGGTATCAGCGCGCGGCAGGAAGAATGGGAAACCATCTGCCGGAAGCCCTTCCAACAAGAGGAGGAAGCGATTCGTGGATAAGATACTCTGTGTGGACGACGATGCCAATATCCTCTCGGCATTTACCCGGCAGCTGCGGAAGTTTTACAGACTGACGACCTGCACCAGCGCGAAGGAAGCCCTGGAATTAATCAAGACCAAGGGGCCCTTCTGCGTGGTGGTGGCTGATATGCAAATGCCGGAAATGAACGGTATCGAGCTGCTGCAAAAGGTGCGGGAAATCAACCCGCATACCGTGCGAATCATGCTGACGGGGAATGCCGACATGCAAACGGCTATCGGCGCGGTGAATGAGGGGAATGTCTTTCGTTTTCTGTGCAAGCCCTGTACTCCGGAAGACCTGGCCAAGGCGCTCAAGGCGGCGTTGGAGCAGTATAATCTGGTCATGGTGGAGCAAAACCTCTTGCAAGAAACGCTCGCCGCGTCGGTGCAGGTTTTGGGAGAGTTGCTGTCGCTGGCGAATCCGATTGCCTTTGGCCGGGCCGCGCGCATCCGGGACCTGATGGGCAAAATCGCGCCGCTGGTAGGCGCGAGCCAATGGGAATTTGAAGTGGCGGGGATGCTTTCGCAGATTGGCGCGCTGACGCTTCCGGCGATCATCATGGAGAAGGTGAGCCAGGGCAAGGTGCTGAGTCCTGAAGAGCAACTGCTCTATGACGCCCATCCACAAACAGGCTCGCAGCTGGTGGCGAATATCCCGCGCTTTGAAAATATCTCGAAGATCATCGCCCTGCAGGAAACCCGGGCTGATGAAAATGGCCTGCCCCTGGACAGCCAGGCGGGTACGAAAATACCGATTGGCGCGCGGGCGCTGCATGTGGTGCTGGACTTTGACACGCTGGTGCGATCGGGCCAGGACTGGTATCAGGCGCTGGGCGAAGTGGAACGGGCGGCACCCTTTTATGATCCCCAAATCGTAGAAGCCATCCGGGAGATTGTGAATGGCGCGATGGATTATGAAATCAAGGAACTGCGCATTGCCGAAATGGATCGCGGCATGGTTCTGGAAGATGATATCAAGGCGGTGAACGGGGCGGTCATCAAAAAGGCCAAGGGCGAGGAAGTCACCCTGTCCTTACGCTCCTGGATGCAGAACATCCACGAGACCACCAAAATACGCGAACCGATTCGGGTGCGTGTGTATCGTCCGAAAAGGCAATCTGCGTCCAAGCCGGCGGAGACACTCGAAGCCCGCACTGGCGCCTGATGCCTGGTCCCTGATGCCTGGTCCCTGGTCCCTATTAACGCTTCCGGTCCAACAGATCATCGAACACGGCCAGGAGGGTGCGGCGCAGATTTTCGGGCGCGTCTTCCATGGCGGCTCTCCCCTGCTGCATCAGTTCCTGACAGTACTCCCTGCCCGCCTCGATCACGCCATAGTGGTCGAAAAGGGCTTTGACCCATTCGATCAGTTTGGCGCTCGTCTCTTCGCGCGGAAGGTCGAGCACGCGAATGAGTTCGGCGCATTCATCTTTGCTGGCCCGCTCCAGCACACAGGCGATCAGGTAAGAGCGCTTGCCTTCGCGAATATCGGATCCCACGCTTTCGCGGCCCTTGCCGTGGGTCAGGTCAATGGTGTCATCGACAATCTGAAAAACGGGGCCCACGCATTTGCCGAGTTTGCGGATGGCCTCGAGCGTGGCGTCATCGGCTCCGGCCACCATGGCTCCGCCCAGCATGGGAGCGGCCAGATAGTAGCCCGTCTTGTTGGTGACAATGCGCATATAGTCGTCCAGCGAAAAATCGCGGCTCTTCAGGGCGTTCATGTCGAGGGCCTGTCCGACATGGGTGCGTTCGAGAGTTTCGACGAGAAGTTTCCAGAGCCGCCCGTGGAGGACCATGTCCGAATCGCCACGCAGGGCTGCCGTCATAACGCTGAAGACCTTGTTGAAGAGGAAGTCGCCGATATTGATGGCGTGGTTGATGCCGTAGTGCTTCCAGACGCTGGGGCGTCCGCGACGGCTGATGTCGCCGTCCTGAATATCATCGTGGACGAGGAAGAAGTTGTGCATGAGTTCGATAGCCATGGCAAAGGGCAAGGCCTGATCGACGGGACCGTCGAGGGCTTCGCAGCTGAGCAGGCAAAGCGCGGGACGGATGCGCTTGCCGCGGACTTTGGGATCGTCCTGGTCGAGACCGAGGGCATAGAGCATTCCGTCGTGCAGGTTGGGAATCTGCAATGCGTCGGCCTTCAGGAATTTCTCGAGTTCGGCGTCCACCCATTTGGATTTCTCTTCAAGGGATCGAGTCAGTTCGGCATTAAGGCTCATAAGATTTCATACTCCACGGGATTTTCATCAAAGAAGGGGATTTCGACCTCGAGCTTACCGTCGGGTCCAAAAATAAAACCGCCTCCGCAGGGTCCGTCTTCGTCGGCATAGGAATTGACCATGGCAACATAGGCGCCTGATTCCACGGCCACTTTGCGGCCTTTTTCAAGTAATTCTTCAACGGCTTCGGGCGCTTCGCCGCGCACGACCTTGGCTACTTCGGACTCAAGCGCGACAAGATAAGCAGGGATGACCAGGATTTCGATTTTATAGAGGCGGAGGATTTTGGGGAAGTTCTCCTCGAAAAGGTCATCGCTGAGACAGAAGGCGACCTGGCGATCCTGAATACGGGCCTTGACAAGGGTGCTCGAGCTGATTTCGCTATCGGTATCAATGGTCAGTTTTCGGGTGCGCAGTTCAATCTGGCCGGTGCGATCAGCCAAGGCCAGGAGGGTGTAATGGTCTTCGCCAAGACTCTCAAAAAAACCGGCGGCGAGGGTGATTCTTTTTTTGGCGGAAAAACCGCTGACAATGTCGGCCTGGGTATATAATGATGCCGGCACGTTGTCATAGTCCTGCTTCTTTTCATCGTTCTCCAGGTCGGGATAGATTTCGATCTGGGGAAAGACCAGGAGGTCCGAAGTTTTGCCATGCTTTTCCACGAGTCTCGCCATGTTTTTCTGGTTGGTGCGATTCTGTCTTGGCATCAGACGCATCGGCAACAGGGTGAATTTCATATAGGCCTCCAGGCATCTCTCTTTGCATCGAGCAACTGCACATTACAACCAGAATATAGTAATCGGTCCCGACAAGCCTTGCAATATCAAAAGAATATTCTTGTTTTTGCCTCATGGGTCCGATAAGAAAAATGGGATTGGCTTGAAGGAAATTTTGCATGGCGGTTGCTCTGTTTTCTTTTGAGATTTGCTCTGCCATAAGATAGAATTTCCTGTTATTGTCAAAAGTATATGGTCAGAAAGGCTTTTTCATGTCCTGGTCTCGTGATTTCGAAGACTCCCGATTATTCAAGGTATTAAAGACCGCCTGGGACGAGGGCGCTTCCGATGTCCACTTTCGTGAGGATGAGCCGGTGATCCTGCGCATTGATGGCGATCTGCAGCCCGAAGAAAAAATCGTTCCCACGATCAAGGAAATCCAGGATTTTGTCTTTCCTATCATGCGTGAGGAGCAGCGCGCGTATTTTGAAAAGATGCGGGAACTGGACTTTGCCTTTGAAGTGCCGCAGCTGTGCCGATTTCGGGTGAACCTGTTTATCCAGCGGCAGAAGATGTCCGTGGCTATTCGCCTGCTGCCCAACCGGATACCGACGATGGAAGAACTTTACCTGCCCAAGGCCTGTGCCTATTTCTGCAGTCTGCGCAAGGGACTGGTGCTGGTGACGGGTCCGACGGGTTCGGGCAAGAGCACCACTCTGGCCGCCATGCTTAACAATATTAACCAGAATCGTCCCTGCCATATTCTGACGATTGAAGACCCGATTGAGTTTGTTTATCAGAATGACAAAGCGATGATCAGCCAGCGCGAGGTGGGCACGGACTCGGTGGATTTCAAGCTGGCCTTGCGCCATGCCTTTCGACAGGATCCCGATGTGGTTCTGATCGGCGAAATGCGGGACCTGGAAACGATGCAGACGGCGATCACCCTGGCGGAAACGGGGCATCTGACTTTTTCAACGCTCCATACGGGTGAGGCAGGACAGACGGTTTCCCGTATTGTCGATTCCTTTCCGCCCCACCAGCAGGAGATGGTGCGTATGCAGTTGGCCAATTCCATGGCGGGTATCATCTCTCAGCAATTGCTGCCCCTGGATGGTCAAAAGGGACGCGTGGCGGCGCGCGAGGTGCTGGTGGTGACACGTGGTGTGGCGAATCTGATCCGCGAGAACAAGCTGGAACAGATCACCACGGCGATCCAGACGGGTTCCAATGATATGATGTTTACGATGAATTACTCGTTGGGCCATCTTTACCAGAATGGCTTCATCAATTACGAAATGGCCCTGCAGGCGGCTTTTGACCGAAAGGATTTTCGACAGAAGTTCGGCCAGGGTTGATGGTCGGGAGTCGTATCGCCACCATGCTGGGGGTTCTTCGTACCGCCACCATCCTGGTGGCAGTGGGGGCTCGGGTTGGGAGAAGTTGTTTTTTCCGAAAGAGCCTTTTTGTCGGAAGGCGTTTATGCCGG
>CAYWYC010000153.1:0-11269 GCA_964462565.1 uncultured Candidatus Sumerlaeota bacterium
TGGATCGGGCCTTCAGCCCTCTATCAAAATTGACCCGAAACCCAGGGGTTGAAACCTCTGGCTATTATCGGACGGGCCCTTGGCCCTGAAGATGAAAAAGTTTTTGCATTACTCAGAAAACCTTCCGATTCGTTGCTTCAAATTAACACAGCCCCCCATTTATGTCGCGTACCCCCTTTGCCATCTCCTGTGGAATTAACTTGCCATTGATCTCACCAAAACCTAACATAAATACTATGGCTTGCCTTTGATAAATAGCCAGGCATAAAGGCATCAGCCTTAAAGGTCTTCCTCATGCAGGCCTTTCAGGCCAAATGCCGGAGTGCCCATGCAAAGTAGAAACGAGTCTGACAAAAATGGCAGAAATCAAACGTCGTGAAAAATCATTCCCCCTCGATCCCGCGGGATGGGCTTTCATCATCCCCTTTCTTCTTATCGCGCTTGTCCTGCTGCTTATCGGGTGGACTTGGGCAGCAGGCATAGTCCTGATCCTGGGGCTCTGCGTGGGCGCGTTTTTTCGCGACCCCCGCCGCACATCCCCCCAGAATCCCCAGGCCATCCTGTCACCCGCCGATGGCAAGGTCGTAGGCATCGAAGAAATGGAAGTGGAATGCCCCGAAAATGAGCGCAAAACCATGCTGCGCGTTTCCATATTTCTCTCCGTATTCGATGTCCACGTCCAGAGAAGCCCCTGGGCCGGAACGGTAAAATCCGTCGTCCACACTCCCGGCAAATTTCGAAACGCCATGAGCAGCCAGTCCTCCATCGATAACGAAAACACCATGATCTGGTTCAATACCGACCAAGGCTGGGTCGGCGTCCGTCAGATAGCCGGACTCGTGGCCCGCCGCGTCGTCACGCGCGTCGAACCCGGCGACCAGCTGGAAAAAGGCGCCCACATCGGCATGATCCGATTTGGCTCCCGGGTGGAACTCTTTTTCAGTCCCCATGCCACCGTCAGAGTCCAAAACGGACAATACGTAAAGGGTGGCATATCCATTATGGCAGAATGGCAAGATGACGAGAGCAAAAACAGAGAAGGTAATTAAATGATGCGACATCCCCTGCATTTCGGACACAGAAAGCCCCGCAAGAAACTCAGCAAGGTCTATATATTGCCCAACCTGTTCACAGCCATGAATCTGCTGCTGGGACTCCTGGCTTGCTACGCCGTCCTGTCAGGCGATTTGCAGCGCGCCTGCTGGTTTGTCGTATTGGCCGGCGTGCTCGACGGACTCGATGGCGCCGTCGCCCGGCTTACCCACACGGAAAGCGATTTCGGCGTCGAGTTTGATTCCCTGTCCGACCTTGTCTCCTTCGGCATCGCCCCTTCCTTCATCGCCTTTGCTCTCATGCGAAACATCGGCGAGGAACACGACCGCCTCGTAACCGGCGTATGCGCCATATTCTCCATCTGCGCCGCCCTGCGACTCGCGCGCTACAATGTCCAGCATCATGGATCGGAACGTAGCGGATTCGAAGGCCTGCCCAGTCCCGGAGCCGCCCTGGCCCTCATTTTTTCCGTCCTCCTCATTATCGAATACGGACTCATGAAAAGCGAACTGGTCCTGCTCCCCCTGGGTAAAAGCAGCCTCACCATGGGCAAACTCGTCACAACCAGCCTGCCCTTCATCGTCCTCTTCATGGCCCTCCTGATGGTCAGCCGCGTACCCTATCTGAAAGTCACCAAACACATCCACATCAGCCGCCGCATGTCCTTCGAGTCCCTCGTCTCCATCATCCTCATCGCCGGACTCGTCATGGCCGCCCAGTCCGACATGCGCGTCCTTTTCGGATTCGGCCTCTTTGCCACCTACCTGATCCATGGCCTCATCCGATTCGCCTTTCAGATGGCTCGACCTTCCCATTCCGAAAACAACGAAGAAGAAATGGACGAAGACAAGGAAAGCGATCAACCCTACTCCGCCTAAAATCTACCCCGACCTTAATAAAATCGGCCAAGCCGGTTGACTATGCCAACGCGCATCGATAAAATCGCATCGCTTGAATTGAAACAAACCAAATGGAGATATGAAAATGGCGCAACCCAAGGCAGTGGTAATCGGATACGGCTTTGCCGGAAAAAGCTTTCACAGCTACCTCATCGGACTGGACTCCGGGCTCGAACTGCACGGAGTCTGCTCACGCAATCCCGAAACCCGCGAACGGATACGCGCCGAAAGAGGCTGCAAGGCCTATGCCGAATTCGATGAAGTCCTCAACGATCCCGAAGTGGACCTCGTCGTTTTGGGAACGCCCCACAATGTCCATTGCGAACAGGCCGTAAAGGCGCTCAATGCCGGCAAGCATGTGGTCAGCGACAAAGTCATGTGCACCTCCCTCGCCGAATGCGACCAGATGATCGCCGCCGCCGAAAAAAACGACCGCCTCCTGGCCATTTTCCATAACCGCCGCTGGGATGGCGACTACCTGACCGTCAGAAAACTCATGAACGAAGGGAAACTCGGCGACCTCCGATGGCTCGAAATGGCATGGCAGGGCTTCGGACAGCCCAATCCCGACCGCTGGCGCAGCAAGCGCGAAATGGGCGGCGGACGCTTTTTCGACCTGGGCGCGCACATGATCGACCAGTGCCTCATGCTCATCCCCGAAAAAGTCACTTCTGTGTACTGCCGCATGCACCATGATTATCAAAAGGTCAACGTCGAAAGCCACGTCATGGCCACCCTCACTTTCTCAAACGGAGCCACCGCCGTCATCGATGCCTCCGGCCTCTGCGCCATCCCCAAACCCCGATTTCGCCTATGCGGCACAGGCGGCGCTTTCGTCAAATACGGCCTCGACCCCCAGGAACGCGCCATGATCGAGGGCAATATCGATGCCGCCGAAGAACCGAAAGAAAATTACGGTACCTACAGCGACGGCCAGGAAGAGACAATTATTCCTACTTTGCCGGGAAGATGGCGCTCCTTTTACGAGCATATTGCCGATATTTTGACAAAAAACGCCGAGCCCCTTGTCAAATTAAGCGAAAATCGACGTGTTATGGCCGTTTTCGATGCCGCCCGGGAATCCGCCCAAACAGGGAAAACTATCAAGACCGATATATAAACCTTTTTATAGCAGTAGATTGCACTCCAGCCCATTCTTAAATTCCTTGCTTGCCTTTCCTGGAAAGCCGTAACACCTTGCTATTACTAATAAGTTTGGCACGCTTTGTGCTCGCTTCAATATTTGGCTGGCCCTGTGCTGACAAAGCACGGTCAAAATGGGTATTATTGGCAAAAAGACAGAGCGATGAAAATAACAAAGTTATATTTTATGGCCCTTCCGGGATTTTTGACAAAAGTTTAAACTGATGGTCTGAATGCGATGATATTCAAGATTTGCCTGAAAGTTTCAGGCGAAAAGCCCGGAGGGCTTTCCCAAAAATAGCCACGGGTTTTAACCCGTGGAATAGCGCGGCAAAATATGGTACAAGCCTGAACAGGGTTGCCCTTATGCTACATGGAATCTTGCTTGCAAAACAGGGAAACCCCTTCGGGGTTTATCATGTTGTTTGGTGTATCAGTACCACCGGCTTAAAACCCGGGGCTATTATTGGGCAACCGAAATTCCCCAAAAATCCTGGAAGGGCCTGTTTTTTTTGCCTTTTTCCCAGCAATCTATGCAATAATTGCACACAAGATCAAAGAAAGGTGCAGGAGACATAATAATTTTCGCTCAAACCCTTTGTTCAAATCTGTACATCTATAAACAATTGTTTAATTATACTTCATCTTTATGACGAAAAGCTAATAAGGGAATCTCAGGAGGTGCAATTTGGTTCCCATAACCATACTCTCTCTTTCCATCCTCCTGCAGGCTGCTGCGGCAATATTCGCCATTTCCCTTATCCGAACCACCGGACGGCGTAGCGCCTGGATCCTCATGGCCCTTGCCATCATCCTGATGACCGTCCGACGATGCATCACCCTGGCCCAGACAATCTCAGCTCCTGAATCTTACCAACCCAATCTGTCTGCCGAACTCGTCGCGATCATTATCTCCGTCCTCATGCTGGCCGGGGTGATTCGTATTCGATATATTTTTCTCCGCCTGGATGGCGATAAAAAAGAACTCGACAAGAACCACCGAAAAGCAAACGAACTGAACATGCAATTGCAGCGGGAAATCGCAAAACGCAAAGAAGCCGAAAAAGAAATCCAGGGAAACCTTCAAAGTATGGACGCATCATTCCAACAGGTAAAACAGGAAGCCGAATTCGAAGGGCGCCGCCGGATGGAAATGGAAAAAATGGCCGCCATGGGAGAAATGGCCGCCATGGTCGCCCACGAAATCAACAACCCCCTCGCCGCAATGAAAAACGCATTCTACCTCATCCAAAAAGCCGTGCCCGAAGATCACCCCAAGCATAAATTCATCGAACTCATGCAAAACGAAATCCAAAGAATGGGCGACATCATCGCCCAAATGTACGACCTCTACCGACAGGAAGAAAACAATCACGACGGAACCGATCTCAATCAGATCATTGGCAAGGTCATTATCCTGAATCGATCCAGCCTCAAGCGCAAAAAAATCAGCCTCAAGGACGAAAGACAAGAAGACCTGCCCCCCATACAAGCGCCTCAAAATGCCGTCATGCAGATATTGCATAACCCCTTCGTAAACGCAATGGACGCCATCGAAAAAGGGACGGAGGGAACCATAACAATCCGCACCTGTGAAAAAGATGGTTTTGCCCTGGTCGAAATTATCGATAATGGATGTGGAATTGACGAAGAAATGCGATCCCGCATATTCGAGCCATTTGTTTCAAGCAAATCCCCCGCGAAAGGAGACCAGATGACCGGAATGGGCCTGGGCCTGGCCCTCACCAAAAGTCTGATAGAAAAATTCAAGGGAAATATCGAGGTGGACTCAAAAAAAGGCGAAGGAACTTGCATACGCCTCGCTTTTCCGCTATTTCAGAAAAGCTATTAATACGTATGACGGGCTTTATGAAACCATGAAAGCCAAAAAGCCCGGCAGGAAACGGATCACCAAATGAGCGGCACAATTAATAAGCAAGAAGAAACAAAACTGAGTCAAAGCGACTACTATGTCTTGATCGCCGAAGATGAAGAAAACGTACTCGCTTCCACCGGGGCTATTCTGGAAGAAGAAGGCTGCCGCGTAAAGTTGGTCCGCGACAGTGCCGAAGCCCTGAAAGCCATCGAACAGGCAAACGGCAAAGACCAGCCCTTTGACGTCCTCCTGGCCGATTATAAAATGCCCGGCAACGAAGATCTGGAATTACTGCAAGAAATCCAGGAAGAAACACCCGATCTCCCGGTCATTCTCATGACGGGATATCCTTCCCTCCAATCCGCCATCCAGTCCATCCAGGTGCATGTTTTTGACTACCTGACAAAACCTCTCGACATTGACCGTATGATCCAGCGCGTATGCGAAGCAGCCGAATGGTCTCGCATGCGCAAGAAAATCGAATCCCAACGCGAGGAACTCCGCATACGCGAAGCCCAATACCGCCTCATTGTGGAAACCGCCAACGAAGGCATTCTATGGATTGATCGAAGAGGCTGCACCACCATGGTCAACCAGAAAATGGCCGACATGCTGGGTTACAAAGCCGAAGAAATGACCGGGTTTCCACTAGGCCTCTATATGGACGAAGAGTGGAAGGCCGTAATGGAAGCATTGATGGAACACCGCAAACAGGGCATTTCCGAACAGCATGACTTCAAATTTCGACGCAAAGACGGTTCCGACCTGTGGACCATTGTCTCCGCAAGCCCCATCATCGACTACGACGGAGAATTCCAGGGCGCTCTCGGAATGGTCACCGACATCACCGACCGGAAAAACACCGAAGAACTCCACGAACGGCTCGAAAAAAGACTCTGCAATATCCAGAAACATGAAAGCCTCGCCCGACTGGCCGGTTCCGTCGCCCACCACCTCAACAACCACCTCCAATGCATCCTGGGCAACTCCGAACTCGTGCGCGATGAAATACTGATAAGCGAAATGGCGCGAGAATACCTCGATGAAATCGATAAAGCCGGACAAAGCGCCATCAGCCTGAGCAGATCCCTTCTCGATTGCTCCGGCCATGGCTCATTCTTCCGCGAAGAAATCAACATCAATGCCTTCATCCAGGAAATCATGCCAACCCTCCACGCCACCGTTCCAGGAAACATCCAGCTATCCCTGGATATGGAGGAGGGGCTTGAGCCGATCCAGGGCGACAAAAGACAAATTAAACAGGCACTGCTCAACGTTGTGCAAAACGCCGCCGAATCGATGGAAGATAAATCCGGAAAAATATACATCTCCATCCATTCCATGTATTGTTCCTACGGGTATCTCCAGGACGTCCTTTCCATCAAAAACGGAAAGCCCGGAATGTACGCATGCATTTCGGTTGCCGACCAGGGATGCGGCATTGCGCCGGAAATACGAGATAAAATATTCGACCCATTCTTTTCCACCAAAATGGTCGGACGCGGACTCGGTCTCGCCGCCGTACTCGGCATCCTCCGCAACCACCGTGGCGGCGTCAAAGTCTATTCCGAAGTCAAAAACGGCACCACCATACGCCTTTTCTTTCCCCTTTATCTTTCCCTGAACAAAAAACCCGATAAAAGCAATATCAAGCCCGACGTCCAGGCCCTCAAGGGACGCCTCGTTTTGCTGGTCGATGATGATGTCAATGTCCTCAAGGTCACACGCCGCATGTTACAAAACCTCGGGGTAAACACATCCGTGGCCACCGGCGCCAAACAAGCCATCGGAAGAATCCACGCGTCCGTCGAGCCCTTCGACGCCGTTATCCTCGACCGCACCCTCACCGACGGAGAAGGGGTGGACTTATACGACCGCATCTCAGAAATCATGCCATACGTCCCCATCGTTGTCGGTAGCGGCCACAGCGAAGCCGAAGTCAGAGAATATTTCAAGGATCGGGAAATTGAGGGATATCTGCAAAAACCATATCAGTCCCAGGATCTCCTGAACCTTCTCTACCAGGTCTTCATAAACCGCTGATACCCCGCAGCTCCCGTTGCTGCCGGTAAAATAACTGACACCATCCCCAAGAAGGATGAAGGCGCGATCTATCACATTTCGGCGTGGAGCGACCGAAGGACCAGTTCTTCAGAAACCAAAACCCGATTGCACTTACGAGTTGAAAACCCGCGCCATAAAATCCTCACAAAAGACAATTGCCCCTTCTCCCCCCGGCAGGCTATAATACAAAAACCCCGGCAAAAGCCGGCAGAATTGTGCAGAAAAGGAAGCAGCACTGGATGCATTTACCCGAAAATCTGGAGAATAAAAGAACCTATCAATCGGACCGCGAGGCTATACAGGATATCCTCAAGATACTGGACGCCCCCGAAAATCAGAACTTTCTGATCTGTGGACATCTGCGGCCCGACGGCGATTGCCTCGGCAGCATCATGGCCCTCTATCATCTGCTCCAAGGCAAAGGCAAGGACGCGCGCATCTTTTTCAAAAACATAAACGCCGAAAACCTGCTCCAGATGCTGCCGGACCAGGCCGCGCCCGATCCGGAATTTCCGGCCGATTATCCCGCCGACGTAACACTCTGTCTGGACGTGGCCGAATCCGACCGCATCACCGATAACTTCGAAGAAACAGCACGCGGCCTGATCGTAAACATCGACCATCATATTTCCAATAGCGAATACGCCGCACTGAATTGGGTAAAGCCCCACGCTTCGGCAACGGGTGAAATGATCGTCCAACTGATCGACGCGGAGCCGTCCTCCTGGACTCCCGAAATCGCCAATGCCCTCTACATCGCCATCGCCACCGACACCGGAAGCTTTCGCTATGGCAATACCACATCCGAATGTCTCTACGCGGCCGCCCACCTGGTGGACATGGGAGCCGACGTAGCCGCCTGCGCCAACCTGGCCTGGGGGAATCGCAACCCCGAAGAAATCCAACTCGCCGCAACCGTCCTCAGCAATATGCATTTTGAAATGGAAGGCAAGTTTGCCTGGTCCGAAATCACCCAGGAAACCTTTCTCGCCCACGGCGGAGAAGCCAATGACCCCGAAAGCCTCAGCGGCGATATGCGCTCGATCCGTGGCGTAGAAGTTGCCGCCCTCATCCGCGAAAGCCCCGAAGGCCACGCCCGCGCCAGCCTGCGATCCAGCGGACGCGTCAACGTCAGCGAAATCGCCGCGTCCCTGGGCGGCGGCGGCCATCGCGCGGCAGCAGGCCTCACCGTGGACGGTCCCTACGTCCAGGGACGCGAAAAAATCCTCAAAGCCCTCCGCCAAGGCATCCTTGAACAAATGCAGAATCTCATGGAATAACAGACCCCCGCTCGCTCACAAACCATCCAGACCAAATAAACAAGCCGCGCCCGCTTGTAGTCAGCGACGTCAGTCGCGTTAAAACCCAAGCCGACGAAAAGAACCAACTCACCCAAAAGAGAAACCCCAACCGAACGGACCACCCCGTATTATCTGCGCCAATCTGTGCAATCTGCGGATCAAAAAGCCCACACCCAAAACAAAACCCCTCACGAATACCGATACATCTTCCGCAAAAACCACTCCGCCGAAAAAAGCGCCAGTATCACCGCCCACAACCAGAAGTTATCCCAGAGCGGAGCCGTATAAACGCGCTTGTTCTTCTGCTGCTCTTCCAGATTCTTCCGCATCACCGCCTCTAATTCCCCCTCATCGCCGATCACACGCCCATCCGTCGCCTCAGCCAATTCAGCCAGCACCTCATGGTCCGGATCGAGATCGTCAAATTCCCGAGCCACCTGAATAATCCGCAAGGGCAGCTCGTCCTCCAGCACCTTACCGGAATCCAGCGGATCAGCCCGAAACATAATCCGCAAATCATCTCGATCGATTTCTTCCGGCAGCAAAATCGAACCCTCATACTCCCCCGTATCCGTGCTGTAGTTCAGGATCGCTTCCGGTCCCGCCAGCCCAACCAGCCGCGCCGTCACCCGATAATTACGCGCTTCGGAAACATCAGGAGCCGCAAGTGTGCAACGCAACTTGACCATATCCCCCGGACGATAACTCGCCGCTTCCGTATTCGCGATCAACTGCACCCCATGCTGGTTCAGACTGTTTGCCGCCAGCCAACGCACCGCGTTTACCCAGAACTGCCGGTAATATCTATTATCGCGAAGCCCAACACTTCCCTCACCCCATTCCGTCTGATAATCGCTACCCCAGCCACCAGCCGCGTCCGACGTAAAAGCCATCGACCGCCCCTTACCGTAAGGCTGCACGCAGATCATGGGCATGTCGCTGAAACTAGGATGCCGCGCCAGAACCGTGGCCGCGGGCTTCGCGCGATTCACCAGGTTCGTCCCGCGAAAGGGTGGATGCGTCTCGAGAATTTCTTCATTTTCCGCCGGATCCGATACGATCTGCCAGATCGGATGCTCACGCGCTTCTTCCGGAATGTTCGGATAAATAATCTGCTCCACATAACCCGCGCCAAAGGTTTCCATGTCCACCGGAATCAGCTGCTCCCAAACCGTCCGGTCCCAACCGCCGGCCCCGAAGCTGGTGTGCCCGCCGATCATGCAAAAGCCGCCGCCCCGTTCCGAAACCAGATCCCGCGTCCATTCCAACTGTTCTTCCGAAAAAATAAAACGATTGATGTCGCTGCAGATCACCACATCGAATTTGTAAAGTTCTTCCCGCGTCTCGGGATAGCCCTCATTCGTGGCACGGACATTATAAAGCCGACCACCCACACCCATCTGGATATCCACCGTAAAAACTTCCACATCGATATTCCCCGTCTCCAGAAAGGCCTGCTCCATCAATTCATATTCCATCACGTCCCGCCAGTTCGGGTCGGGATGGTTCGAGCCTTCCATGTACAGCACCCGAATGCGCGGATGCACAATGTCAACGCGAAAGTCAAAGTTGTTGTCGATAAGCACCGCCTCGTCCGCCATGGGCGTCAGGCGCAGACTATAGTCGCTCGAAATCGAGCCGGTCTCGATCAGCAATTCCTGCTCGCTGATGCCATCGGAAAGGACAAATTCCTTCTGCGCGACAATCTGATCGCGCTTGTCCGTCAGGGTCAGCGTCGCCGTCTGGCTGCTCGTGTCCTGCGCCTTGACCAGAACCCGCACGGGCAGTTCCGTCTGCGGAGGAGCCTGACGATCGACCAGGCAATTCTGAATGGCGGCATTGAAAATCTTCCGGTCGCTTCCCGCGGGAATGGCGGAAACGGGAACCCCGTAGCGCGTGGCCAGGCGCACCGCTTCGCCCAGATATTCCCGGTCATGCAATTGACCATCGCTGCAAACATAAATCCCCGCAATACCGCCCAGGAGTTCAGGATCGGAAGTCGCCTCGAGCAGACTTGCAAGCGACTCCCCCAGATGCGTCACCGGTCCCGTCGCCATCATCGTCAGCACCTGGTCATTCACCACAGGCGGCTTCAGATCCGTGTCAAACTTGAAGAGATGCGTGTTGGCGGCGAATTCTCCGGAACGCAAAACCGGTTGGATGATTTTGCGAACCTGCGCGAGACGCGCCTCCGGTTTCTCCAGCGACATACTCTCCGAAGTGTCCACCAGAAAAACATGCTGGTCCCGCAGCTTTGGCGTTTCACGCTCGATGCGGCGGACGGGATTCGCCAGCACGATCACAAGCAGCAATACGGCACAAAGCCGCAGGCAGAAAAGAAGCCACTGCATACGACGGCTCCGGATACTGCTGCTCCGAAAAACCAGCAGCGCCGGCATCACAAAGGCGATTGCCACAATGATCACGAAAAGGAAACTGGAAAAAGGCGGATTAAACTGCAAGAGCACGGTCGCTTTCTATTCGGTAGTTGCCGCTTCAGGAGTCTCGGATACTTCGGCATCACCCAGATCGTCAGAGAGAGCCTTGAAATAACGATCCACCAAACGGCGGTATTCATCGGGCACGTTGGCCGTACCGCTCATGCGCATCTTGCGCTTGACGATCTCGTCGATCAGGTTATGCAGGCGCTCCTTGATCGGATTCATCCTCTCGTCCACCTCCAGCCCCGGAAGCCCACGCATATTGCCACCCGGCGCGCGTCCCCAGTGGCGCATCTGCTGACGGAGTTCCTGGGCCAGTTTGTTGAGTTCGGGATCGTCGATCGACTCCAGATCTTCGGCCAATTCCTCGAGCCGTTCCTCCAGGTCGCCTCCGCCGCCGCGTCCGTCCCGGCCTTCTTCACCCTGGGCCATCTCGGCTTCAGCCTGTCCCCCTTCTCCAACTTGCCCCTCAGCCTCAGACCCATCCGACCC
>CAYWYC010000154.1:0-11217 GCA_964462565.1 uncultured Candidatus Sumerlaeota bacterium
TGGGGCGCGCCTTTGGCGCTTTACCATCTGCGTAATCTGCGCAATCTGCGGATAATAAAAGGCCTCATATCCTGGTCGGCCTTAACAGGAAAGACCTAAGAGAACAACTCTATTTTCGGGGGATGTGCAAGTAACTTTGATCACGCAATTCGAATACCTGGTTGCGCAAGTCTTGTTGGTCAAAAGCATCCAAAAACCACTGCAGGCGTTCGAGAATACTTTTCCGGTTTGGTTGTCTCAGGGCAATAACGACAACTCCGTAGTGTTCAGAATAAAGATGGGGGATGGTGTGAAAGAAATCCCGGTCTGTGCTCAAAAAAATGGCTTCTTTTTCAACAGCTGACTTGAACACAGTATGATCGTCTTGGCCACACTGGCCTTGGTCTCGACAGTCGAAGCATATATGTCCCCGCTTTTGCAGGAAATCGTAAGCGGTTCTGGGAAAATTCTCATCCAGAAAGAAGATCACGACGGTGCCTCATAGGAATGCTCTTCAAAACGAGACAAGATTCCTGCAAAAGATAGAGCCGAACGGATATCTTCGGCAGTGATATTCGGGTAATCCTCAATCAAGTCCTCAATTGAGTCACCCCCGCCCAAAGCGCCCAGGATAGTGGAGACCAGGACGCGGGTTCCGCGAATCACAGGTTGGCCGTGGCAAATATTGGGATTGATTTCGATACGATCCAGCATCAGCGTATCCTCCTTGAACTATTCTATGAGAGGTGTCATTCGCAATCAAGCACAATTGACAATAGAAGAGTCAGGCAGCGCCCGAATATATTCTGGCACTCGATTCCACTTCGTTAGCCGACCTTAATCTCTACCACCTTACCATCTTTAATTTCGACGGTGTTTTCGCCCCAGATGAATTGTCCCGGAAGGTCTTTCGGAATCTGGACGGTTCCCTCGCAGTGGTCGCCATCGAAGCGCAGATCGACTTCGATCCAGCCGTCGGGGTGTGGCGTTTTGCATTGGAGTTTTTCCAGGCCGCCGGGCTGCGGTTGGATGATCACCTTGCGGAAATGCAGATCGCCGGGGTGGACGCCGCAGAGGGTTGAGTGAAAATGAAAAAGCGGATGGCTGCCCCAGGCGTGGCAGTCGGACCGGCTGGGTTCGGGCTGTTCGACGGGCGTCTTGAATCCTTTCGCGGCCAGGTCTTTCCAGTAGTCCATTTTTTCCAGCAGTAGATCGCTACGCCCACGCTTGCGTAAGGTTTCAAACATGTAAAAGGAAAAATAGATGCTGACGCGATCGAGGTTGTCGGCTTCGATGAGTCCCTGAAAAGCCGTGTCGGCCTGTTCCTCATCGAGCACGTCATTCAGGATGGCCAGGCATTGGCAATGCTCGATAAAATGATTGTGCGCCTGGTCTTCGGCCAGCATTCCGCGCGCTTCGTCCCAGAACACCTTCCCGACCGCCGTGGATACGTCCCGGGCCAGGTCCCGATTGCGTCGCGCCAGAATGCGGTCTCCCAGGGCGTCTTCCAGGTCGGCGGCATGACGCAGGGCCTGGACGAAGAACAGATTCAGCAGGCAGGAGATACCCGTATGTGCTCCGGGCGCGACACCGGTCTGCCAGCTGTCCACCCAGTCGCACCACTTCCATCCGGGTAGATCTTCCAGCAGGCCCGACTCGCCGATGAAGTCCCGAAAGCGTTCCAATGTGCCGCGCACGGCTACCAGCCGCTCCTTGACAAAATCCCCATCCGTCCGCCACCAGGCATAGTCGCGCACCAGCGAAATCCAGATCAGCGCGAAAGAGGGACAGAGTTGGGGCGTGCGGCTGGGGTAATGCTCCATGACCCATCCCCATATCCATCGCGACCAGTCGTAAAGTTCGATGCCGCGCTTGGGCAGGCGTTCGTCATGGCTCATGACATAGGTCGTCAGCATTTCCAGCCGCGTATCGCCCACATACATGAGCTGCTCATAGTAAGGACAGTCCATGTAGGTTTCATGCATGCACATCTGCATACCGCGCACCATCAAGGGAATGGTGGCGTCGAGTGCTTCGGAGTTTGAGCAGAATTGGCCGGTGTTCTCAATGGGGTAACGCGTTTCGATCAGGTGGAAATCCTTAATGGTAAAGGGTTTTGCGCCCGCCTGAATATGCAACATGATATAGCGTCCGGCGCGCCACCAGCCGCCGCGATAATCATGGCCGCGGGTGGAATTATGGAAAAATCGATCCAGCAGACCCGTAAAGATTTTGCCTTCGATGGCGTTTCGGTTTCCCTTGTTGCGGGTGGGCTTGCCTTTTTTGTCCAGTTCATAAAGCGATTCGGCCCAGGATATGGTCACCTCGCCCGTTCCTGCCAGGCTCATGCAGGGATAGGCGCAATAGTATTCGTCCAGATCGATCAAAACCGACACGGCCCGGCTCGCCGGAACGCGGACTTCTTTCTGATTATCGATCAGGCCTTGCCATGCCTCAACGCTCTCATTCTGCATGTGCTCGCTCTTGACCGGCTTGCCCGGCAGAAGGCCGTCGGGAACCACGGCGCGCACTTTGCCCACGCGAATCCGATCCCAGGTCTGTTCCGGCAGATGACTCGGAGTCAGCCGCCAGCAATTTTTCATGATGCCCCAGCGGTTTGAGGATATGGCCGCTTGCACCACCACGGGTTTGACATAATCTTTCGCGGCCTGGCGAAAACTTTCCTCGTGGATCACATGGCTCGCGCCCAGCCAGTGGGGGTTGTTGCCCATTTCCAGATCCCAGCCTTCGACCTTTTTCACGCGCCAGAAGCCGTTGCCCGTATTCAGACGTTCGCCATGCTTGCCTTCGCAGGCCAGGATAAATCCTCCGCGAAAAGATATCTGGGCGGCCGGGGCCTTTTCTCCCAGACGCCATACGCGCGCCTGAAAAAGATGCTCGCCCTTTTCCAGTGTCACGCGATAGGAGGCAAAACTCCAATGCAGAAAATCGCCCCGGTCCGGTCCCATGGACACATGCTCGCCATCTATCTCCAGCTCATAGCGCTCATCGGCGCTCACGTGGATGACCAGTTCTGTCCGGCGCGGAAGTTCAATGGTGTTGCGAAAGTCCAGCACCACTTCGTCTTCGATCTGACAATCTCCATGCCATATCCACGCGGCATTCTGGATTTCGTATTGGGGCTGGATATTATTGTCCATCTTGGGTTCTGCCTGGGGCAGGGCAATCCGTTCGATCTTCATATTATGTCTTTCTATATGCGTTTATGGTAAAAGCAGTATTTCAATGCAGTATTACATACATCGCATCGAGGGGCATATTCAAGGAAAGTTCCTGGTCCCGGCGGCGCATTTTCAGTTCTTTGCGGAAATAGCCGTTGGCATCCACCTGACTCGCCCGGGTCAGGTATGGGTTTTTCACGGCCAGGGTCACGATGGATTCCACCACATTCCAGGGCGGTGCGCCTCTTTCCAGGATCTCGTTACCCACGTATTTTTCATCTTCGCCCGGACTCGAAAAAACTTCTCCGCTCTTCTGGCGATAGGCATAAAGTTGGCCTTCGGTCGTAATCTGAACGAGGATTTTGGTGGATTCGGACAGGGGCTTGCCATCCATGGAAACGACGATGACGCTGCTGTACTCGTTATCGGAGTGGATGCGAATGGTGTCGAGGCTGATGGGGCTTGCGCTGCGCAGCCACCCGCAGGCTCCCTGGGCGCGTGGGGTGTTCATCATGCACAGGCCCTTGGCCCAATCCAGCGCCAGTTCCCCCGTATAACTTTGGATCAGCCGGCGGTTCAGCTGGATATAGGAGGGGATATTTTCGATATAGGCGGATTCCTTGCCTCCTCCGAAATCTACCTGAATCGGACCGACCAGGTAAGACAGTGGCGCGAGCGTGTTGTCGCTGCCCAGGCAATCCTGAATGGTGGCGTAGCGTTGGGGGCGTTGGGGGTCAAAGGGTTCTCCCTGCAGGGAAATCGGATAATCCTTTCGCCACATGCGCCAGTTGGGACGCACCTCACTCAGGATGGGCGCGCTTTCGCGGACATAAGTATTGCGATAGAGCAACGCCGCTGCGGGAAACCCACCAAGGATAAACGGATTCCCGATTCCGTATTTTTCGGAATTGCAGCTGAAGTCCAAGTCTTCCAGGGAAAAGAAGCACAAGCCGTCCAGCCCCCCCATGGAAGCATAGGCCGAAACCAGCAGGGGCGCTTCCGACTGAAAACGGTTGGGCCCGGGCCAGGCCAGTTCGTCGATGATGTTGGCCTTTCCCGTAACCTGCTTCACGTTTACCGGCAGTTGGCAGGGCTTTCGCATGGCGGAAAGGTCCGTGAAATAATCGCCCTGATGAATACCGATCTGCGCCAAAAAAGGTTTGTCGGGATTTACATGCTGGAAACTATCGAAAGCCCGCCTTGAAGATATAACGTCACCGACACTATAGGTATAGCGTTCCACATCGAGCAGGTTGCCCGTATCGGCAACGTGCGCGTTACCTGGTGAAACCAGTATCCGGCTATTCAGGTCTTCGCTTATATACCGCTTGATCTCCTTGAAGAAGTCGCGTTGGGTTTCTGCCAGGAAGCGCAGTTGATCATTGGTGCGCCGGTTGCCGCGTCCCCATTCGCTGGTCATCTGGCCGACTTCGGAAAAGCCCGCGATGCCGTCGGAGAAATGGTCGCCCAGCAGCACGATGGATCCGTATTCACGGTCCTCCAGGCGAACGCTTTGCCCTCCCCATTTGGCCAGTGCCTTTTGCAGGCTTCCATGCCGCCGCCGCAGCCAGTCGCCATATTTTTTCCCCAGAATTTTCTGCTGTTCCAAGGGAATGTTCTGCATGAAGTTCCATGAGAAGAGGCTGTCGTCCTGCTGGATCTGGAAAATATGAACCGCAGGATCCTGGCCGAGGGGGATGCCTGTATAGGGATTGGGATTCGTCAGGAATGCGCGGAGCCACTGCTTGTAGGCATCCTGCAATTTGCCATTCCAGAAAAGCATGCCGTATGGCGCGGGACCATCCTGGCTGTAGCCCTCGATCTGCCACCGCGCCTGCACGCGAAGGGCCGCCGGGAAATAGATGCCCGTCGAGATATAAATGCCCTCTTCCTTCATGATCGAAACCATGCGCTGGAAATGGTCAATCTCCACGGCATTGACCGCCGCAATATCCCGTCCCATTGCCGGAACCCGTGCATAGACGCGCACCATGTTTACACCCAGCTTGGCCAGGCGGCGTGCCTGGTACCGCAGGAAGGAACTGTCCCACCGATAGTCAACCCCGTTAACGCCCCAAAAACGAATCGCTTCGTCATTACCATCCACAAAGCCATTGCCGTCCTCGCTCAGCCGTACGTAGCCGTTCTCGCCGGCCATGTCTTCGTTCATAAAGCGCAAGTCCATAAGCGCCGTCGTATGGAAATCATCGGCCAGCGGTTCGAAAGCCCAGCGGCCATTGTCTGCCAGTCTGGATTTCTGATAAGGCTTCAGCGGTCCCCGCGGGATAAAATTGCCATTTGCCAATACAAAGCAGTCAAAGCCCGCGCCCTTAGTCGGATGCAATTCAAAATGAAAACGATGGTCTCCCGCTCGAAGCGGAATAAGGACCGATGGCGATATCCAGCTCACATCGAGAAATTCGCGAACCTTGACATTCTGCAGGATCGGGAGAATCGCCGTCTCGTTCCAGGTGCCACCATCCAGACGCCAGCGAAAAGAACCATGGTTCCAGAACCGCCGCACATAAAGCCGATAGCGTCCATCCTCAGGCACAAAGATATTGTACGAGGCGAAGAGGCTTTCTTCCGTCTCGCCCACGTTCAGCCACTTGCCGCCCGAAAAGCAAAGGCTTTCCGCCGGACCATCGGGCATCCAGGGTCCGGTCCCCGTGTTTGCCGTGGGCCAGTTCGATTCATCATAATTCTCCGCTTCCCACCAGACATAGTCGAAGGCGCAGGCCCCCGAGTGGACCGTCAGGAATATGCCGGTCATCAGCAAAATGGAGATAAAGATTCGGGCAAAGCCTCTCTTCGCGCAGAACATCTGAAACTCCCTTTTTTTCACAAACGGATAAGAACCGCTTAGATACTACTTATAAATTACCCAACATGCCCGACCGGATAAACCAGGTGGGCGTACAGCTCCAGGCGTGGCAGTAGCTGTTCATGAGATGATTGTTGTAGGGCGAGAGTTTCGGATTTTCGGGATCATAGACTTCCCAGAATGTGTCGGCTCCACGATCCACCATGCCGCCCCAGTAGTCCTCGATCAGGGCGCGCGCCTTTTTGCGCATGCCGCAATGGACCAGTGCCTCGGCCACGTAATGCCAGAGGTAGGGTCCTGCCGGAGTCAGTGCGCCTTCGCGATTTTCCAGAAGTTCGATCAGGCGCTTGCCTTCTGTCTGGTCCACTGCTTCAGCCAGAATCATCCAAACCTGAGATGCCCAGGAAAGCTGACGGTCGGGTCCACTCACAAATAAGCCGCTTTCGGGGTCCCGCAGTTTTTCGAGGATGGCTTCAATGAGTTTTTGTTTCTGCGCGCGCAGTTCTTCAGCAATGCCGCCTTCGCCGAATTTTTCCGCCAGTCCGGCTACGCGGCCACAGGCATAAGCCAGAATGCCCACCGCCGCCGTGTCCTTGTGCAGGCCTTCACGCCAGTCGATAAAGGTCCACCAGGGGGAGATGGAGGCGAAGTTGAGCTCTTCGCTCAACATGCCGAAGGCCAGCTCGATCTGGCGCAGGGTCACGGGAAGCAAATCCTTGCCGGTATCGTTGTCCCCCGACGCTTCCACATAATCGGCCAGCGTCACGCCAAAGAGGACGGCATAATCCAGGCAGTATTCGGCGGAGGCAGAAACTTCGGGCGCTTCGAATATGGCCGCCGACACCCAGCCGTCACGATTGGCCGTACCCGCGAAAAGATAGAGACAGCGCTTCACCAGATCGTAGTTGCGGAAAGTGGCATAGTTCGCGAGGGCCTGAAGCCGTACATCCCCCATCCAGAGCCGCCGGTCGCGCTTGGGACCATCTTCAAATACGGTCTGCATGCAGGCTTCGAGAGTTTTGATGCTTATCCGGTCGATCGCGTCAAGAGGCGCGTTAAATGTGTCCGAATCGGGCATGTCCTTCGGGGCTTTGGCGGAGCTGAGTGCGTGGCAGCAAATATCCATCAACTTTGGCTGGTAGGCAGGCGAGCATCCCGCCACTTCCAGTCGTACATATCGAAAGGCATAGCGCCGGGGCAGTTCGACATGCTGCGGCAAAATATCCAGCGTCACGCTCTCATCCTGAAACCACCCCCGGCTCAGTGTGCAATTCGATGAATCCAGGGGCTCCGCCACTTCGCAGGGCCTTTCGGCAAAAATCAGGTTCAGGCGCAGAGGAGCGTCCATGTTTTTGCCGATCCAGTCCACCTTAAGGGAAAAATGGCCCACCACATATTCGCCCATGTCCAGCACCAGCACCGCGTTGCGGTCCAAGGGGCGATCCAGAACATCATGCAATTTCCCCGCGTCTTCCATCCGCCAGCCCTGAAAGGCCGATTCATCCCGCACGGCCCGGACCAGGCGCTTGGGGCGCACGACTTTCCGGTGCAGTTCCGGTTTCAATGCTTCGGCCTGCTCCAGCCATCTTTGTGTATCCTGGAAATATTCCATATCGTTCAAGGCGCCCTTTTCTAGGGATTTCAAGAATGGCTTCATGAAAAGCCGAATCCCAAATCCGATTGCATAATCCATCCCTGTATAACAGGATGCACACGAAAATTCCAGTATGATGGGCAGGGGATGATTTTACAGGTATGCCGATATTTTTACGCCGGGGCTAAGGGGATTCACAGGATTCCAGCGCTTTTTGGATTTTTTCCTGCAGATCGCTGAACTGATAAGGCTTCTGGATAAATCCCGCCAGGTTTTTTCCGGCAAAACGGCTGGTCACATCCTGTTCCGTGTAGCCGCTGGACAGCATCACGCAAACAGCCGGATTGATCGCGCGCAAGGCCCGGAAAGTTTCTTCGCCATTCATGTGGGGCATGGTCAGATCCAGGATCACACAGCGGATCCGGTCCTGGTATTTTTCATAGATTTCCACGGCTTCCCGTCCGTTTTCCGCCGTATAAGCTTCAAAACCCATGCGGTTCAACATGCGCTGGCCAACGGTAATCACCTTTTTCTCATCATCCACCAGAAGCATCAGGCCTTCTCCCCGCCAATCAGAATCGGCTCTGACGGTTTTGTTCAGTTTTTGAGCAGGCCCTGAACTCTGAGGAAAAAAGGTTTTGAAGGTGCTGCCCTGGCCGGGTTCGCTATAAACCTTGATGCAGCCGCCATGGCTGCGGACAATGCCCTGCACCGCCGCCATCCCCAAGCCGCGGCCCGTGAATTTGGTCGTAAAAAAGGGCTCGAATATCCGGTTCTGCGTTTCCTTGTCCATGCCGCATCCCGTGTCCGAGACTTCCAGAAAAACGAATTTTCCCGGCTCCATTTCCTCGTTCATGAAAATATCTTGCAGCGCTTTCTGGTCGATTTCCATAATACCGGTGCCAATGGTAATGACCCCGCTTTTTTCCTCGATGGCGTCGGAGCCGTTCGTAATCAGGTTCATCACCACCTGGCGCAGCTGGGTGACATCAGCCTCGATGGATGGCAGGTCTTTTGCCAGCCGGTACCGCAGCACCACATTCTTGGAGATCGATATTTCCAGCAGGTGGGTCATTTCTTCGATCACCTCGTTCAGGTTGATCGTGGAGATGACGAAACTGCCCTTGCCGGAATAGGCCAGCATCTGGCGGCAGAGTTCCGCGGCGCGCTTGGCGGCGGTTTCGATTTCGATCAGATTTTCGCGAACGGGAGCGACGGGGGATACCTCGTACAAAGCCAGGTCGGCATTACCCAGGATGCCCATGAGCAGGTTGTTGAAGTCGTGGGCAATGCCCCCCGCCAAAACCCCCAGGCTTTCCAACTTCTGCGTGTGCTGCATCTGCTTTTCCAACTTGTTCTGCTCTTCTTCCAGTTTTTTGCGGTCGGTAATTTCCCGGTGCGTTCCCATGATGCGGAGCGCGTTACCATTTTCATCGCGCTGCACGCATTTCCCGCGCGACCAGAACCACCGGTCCCGATCCGACTTGGTCCGAAAGCGGTATTCCACTTCCCAATACTTTGACCTGCCTTCGAGATGGGCCTCCAGGCTTTCCCGCGCTTCCTGGATCGTTTCTTCGGGCACATGTTTGGCGATCCAGTCATGATTGTAGCGGATTTCCTCTTCTGCATAGCCCAGCAATGCCAGCCACTCCGGATCAAAATGGACTTTCCCTGTGGAAAGGTCCCATTCCCACATGGTATCGCCGGTGCCTTCCATGGCCATCGCCAGGCGTTCCTGGTTTTGCCGCAATTCCTTTTCCGTCCATTTTCGCCGCAGCAGATGCCCAAGGGTAATGGCAAATTGCACCAGCAGCACATTCATGCTCTGGGTAATCGGCTCATGGTGGATATAATTATCGGTCGCAATAAATCCCAACACATCACGCCCATCCCACAGCGCCGCCACCGAATGCATCCCCCGACCGATGATTTCTGTATCGGAACGTCGAATCTGATTGTCCGTATAGGCGCGGAAGGGACGGCCGCCTTCCAGGTGCTTCAGCCATTTATAGTAATTATCATGGATCTGGTCGCGCTCATCGGTGGTGTTACCGCTTTCGTCCGTTCCAAAGGTGCCCACCGTCATGTCGGTTTCTTTGTCGTGCAGCCATATCCCCAGCCGGTCGAAGCCCAGTTTTTCGCGACCCAGTTCCACACCGCGTTTCAGCAGCATGTCGGGATCGTCGATCGTGGTCAACTCATTACTGATCTCGTGCAGGGCCATCAGTTTGTTGGAATAGGCATTGGCTTCGGCCACGGCGGCGTCGATCAGGCTGGAGGCTTTTCTGCGTTGATATAAGCTAATAAAAACAAGAAGTAATACAAAAACAAGCAGCCCTATCCCTGCAATAAGCAGCAGGACCGAACTATTGTGTAGCAGACTATTGGACTCTGCCAAAGCCTGAGTGCCAACATCAATGAAACGAGGCATCCGAAACCAATCCTTCTGAATATCTATATATTTATATTGCGTAATAGACCTCTCTTCTTATCGGCATGATTGTATATGGGATAAAAGGATGAAATCAATTAAAATAGATCCGTTTGCTTATAAAAAGCGTGTTTTCCTTGGCAAATCCAGCAGAAAATTCCTGTCTCGGCTTTTCAGCGAAAGGCCAACCAGGCTTTTTCGAGAAAGGCCAGGCAAAGCGGGAGTCCCGCAAGCAGCAGCAGAATCGCCCCGGCGGCATACCAGGGAGCGGCCCATTGGGGGACTTCCATGGCATAGAGCCAGGATGGATAAAGAGGCAAAGTCTCGGCGCTGAGCAGGATTTCCTTTTTGCTGATAAATAACAAAAAAGCCACCCCCGCCAGTCCCATCGAAATTGCCGGAATCAGGCCCGTCAGCAGGAGCGACAGCAAAAATATACCCAGACGCAGCAGCCATACTCCCACCTTCCATGCCGGACCGACAGAAGTTGCCTTTCCGGAATCCGGCAAACCGGAAGAAATTGTCGCGCCGCCCTGGTCGTCTGCTCGATCTGCCATCGTCACGTCCCCAAAAAAATATGCCGCCTGCTGATATTCTGGCAGACGGCTACTTGATAGCAACCAAAAAGATAATAAGAACGCAAATTTATACTCTGAGGCGAGGTTTACATCATCTCGAGTTTGCTCTGAATCTTCTGCATACGACGGCGGTGCTTGCGTTCAGCCGCTTCTGCAGCGCGTTTGCGCTTGACGCTGGGTTTTTCATAAAACTCCCGCTTCCGCAGTTCTGTCAGGATACCCGATTTCTGGCATTCCTTTTTAAAGCGCTTCAAGACACGTTCGATGTTTTCATTATCATCGACTTTTATCAGAATCAAAAAAACTCACCCCCCCTCGATATAGGCAGATTTCCCGTATTCAACACATGCAAATCATACAACTATCTGCAGGTCGAAACTTGAATATAACCATTGCGGCCCTTTTTGTCAAAGATAAAAATCGCGGAAATTTTTGTACCTTAATCCTTCAAGCAGTAGAGCCAAAAACCGTAATATCCGCAAAATCCGAGCAATTGGCGGCTAAGAAAATGAACCGCGTATGACACGAATGACATGGACGACATGGGATCGGGAGCAGGAGTAATTTTCGTTTGTTTCGTTTGTTTCGTGGTTAAAAAATACCGATTGCGATTGCGAGTGCGATTGCGA
>CAYWYC010000155.1:0-11146 GCA_964462565.1 uncultured Candidatus Sumerlaeota bacterium
GTCACGTCCGTTGTCCGGAAGTAGAACTGGGGACGATAGCCCTTGAAGAAGGGTTTGTGACGTCCACCTTCATCCTTGGACAGGATGTAAACCTGGCCCCGGAACTTGGTGTGAGGGGTAATGCTGCCGGGCTTACAGATAACCTGGCCGCGTTCGATGTCGTCTTTTTCCACGCCGCGCAGCAGGCAACCAATGTTGTCGCCGGCTTCACCGGTATCCAGAATCTTGCGGAACATTTCAACACCCGTGACCACGGTTTTGCGCGTGTCACGAATACCAACGATTTCCACGTTCTCACCGGTCTTGACAACGCCGCGCTCCACACGACCCGTGGCAACCGTACCACGACCGGTGATGGAGAAAACGTCTTCCACGGGCATCAGGAAGGGCTGATCCAGAGCACGTTCGGGCTCGGGGATGAAACTGTCCATGGCCTCGATAAGACGGTCGATGGACTGGGTTCCCAATTCGCTGTCTTCGCCTTCAAGAGCCTTGAGGGCCGAACCGCGAATGATCGGAGTGTCGTCGCCGGGGAATTCATATTTGTCCAGCAGTTCGCGGACTTCCAGTTCCACGAGTTCCAGCAGTTCTTCGTCGTCCACCATATCGCACTTGTTCAGATAAACGATAATATAGGGCACACCGACCTGACGGGAGAGCAGGATATGCTCGCGCGTCTGGGGCATGGGGCCGTCGGTGGCGGCCACGACCAGCACGGAACCGTCCATCTGGGCGGCGCCGGTGATCATGTTCTTGATGTAGTCCGCGTGGCCGGGGCAGTCCACGTGGGCATAGTGACGCAAGGGGCTCTGGTATTCCACGTGCGCCGTCGCAATCGTAATACCACGGGCCTTTTCTTCCGGAGCCTTGTCGATTTGGTCGAACGCGACGAAATCGGCGAAGCCCTTGGAGGCCTGGTGTTTGGTGATTGCCGCGGTCAGGGTGGTTTTGCCATGGTCAATATGACCGATGGTCCCTACGTTTACATGCGGTTTAGTTCGCTCGAATTTTTCCTTAGCCATGTCTGCAGATCTCCTTAACTTAGAGTAGTATCTGTCCTGCGTTACGAATATATATCTACCATATGGGGCAAAACTGCCTGCCGATACGGCGGGACGCAATATCGAAAACCAGCACGAAAATGCGCCTTGTAACCTGATTCAAAAATAAACTGGAGCCGGAAAAAGAAATAAAAACCGAGGCGAGTCACCACCGGGGACGATCCCCAAATTCTGGGAAACGGCATAAGCCCGGTTAAACGAATGACGAAGTCGCCCTCTGCTTCTTATTTTACTCCGCGGCGGGACCGCGCCGCCGGCTTTCGCATCAAATCATGCGAGCCTGATTTTTTCCCGGTCCAACTTATCCTCCCCAGGCGAGGGTTCCTGGAGATTCGTGAGCCTGCGCGAATTAATGTTCAGACACACAGACGTCAGATAATAAAGCACAGAGAGAAAAAGTCAAGAGGAAAAATAGAAAAATCAGAAAAAAAATTTCAAGCCGATCTTGCGAGTATGGATTCCTGTAAAATAGCCCCATCAAAATTGGCCTGAAATATGCATCAATATTATTTTAGATATACGCGGACCTTGGCCTGGAATACGGTTGGCCGGTCCAAAAAAGGAGTATGAATATGAACAGCAAAGCCAAAAAACTTCTCAGCCTGCAATCGCTGGAATTCGATGAAGATAAGAAAAACGGCAACAATAGTCGCGAAAAAACGATTGAAAAACTGCGCTCCGCCGTCTCCGCGCAGACATTACATAATTATGACATCAAGAAAAAACGCTATGGATCGAATTCCGTCGTAGCGATAGAGAATGGACATTGCAGCGGATGTAATGTCTCGTTAAGTCTCAAGACTGTTCGTGAGTCAAACAGCCACGTCGTGGAATGCGAGCATTGTGGGCGTCTGCTTTATAACCCCAAGCGTCACAAACGTCTGGTTATTGAAGTCGCGGCCGCTTAGGACAAAATGCGCCAAAATAGTGTCTCATTAGTTTGCTTGCACACTGTTTCGTTGTCTATTTTGTTACACATCTCTTATGCAAAAGGTGCACTAAAGCAGTGCATCTTTTTGTTTTATGAGGGATATTCTCTCCTTTTGGCCAATGCAAACCTTTTCCCCCGTCTTTCCAAGCTGAAAATGCGTTTGCCACCGTCTGCAAATATGACACAGCACATGCCCGCCCTTTAAAAAAATCTTCTTCATCTCTCCGATTCGAGTCATGTAAGCACCGCAAGGACAATATGGCGCATCCAATGGGGGCAGCTGTGTCATACTGAGCCCTCCTGACCAAATTGAATAAGCAATTGCCCTTTGTGAACACCCAAATCCTTCTCGGGAAATATACGCAATTTTGCCCCAAAATATACGAAAAATGGTCCTTCTGAAGTTTTTTGGGAAAAATAAATTTGGGGGGCTGAATGCGTTGATCTTCAAAATCAGCCTGAAAGTTTCAGGTGAAAAGCCCCGAGGACTTTCCCTCCAATAGTCACAAGTTTTACCCTTGGATGAGGGGACAAAACAAGGCACAATCCTGTTCGGACGTTCCTGTGTCGAGTTTTCAGCCCTCTTCAACAGGTTTCTTCCTAAACGCAGGCCTACGAACGCGCCAGTATTTGATCATGCAAATACCGTTTCAATGCTGCAAGAACGGCTCAAATTGGGGCGCGCTTACAGCGTTTGCCTTTTTTTACACCCTTTGGGATTCCAAATGTGGTGGGGAAACTTCTTTATATCACTCTTTTTCCGCGGAGAAGTGCATGATCGAGGCGTAGCCCAGGCGCGCGGCAAGCCAGGTGAAGGGAAAGACGGCGAGGCTCGGAAGGGCGACGTATTTGCTCAGGGCCCGCGAGACCCATTCCGGCCATCCGCGATGATGAGCGTAATTGCGCAAGGATCCGGCCCAGGTCGCCGGAGTCGGTTGCAGTGTGATGTGAATTTTCGAAAATCCCTTTTGTTCCAGAAAGCGCCGCAATGTCTCGGGGGAAAAGAAATACAGGTGCCGGGGCAGATGCCAGATCTTCCAATAGCGCCCAAATACGCGGCGCTCCACAGCCCGGCTGCATGGTGTTTCGCCATAGAACACCCCACCCGTTTTGAGCAGGCGGTGCACATGCTCGACGACTTTTTCCGGATCGGGAAGGTGCTCGATCACGTGGACCATGGAGATCAGGTCAAAGGAGGCGTCGGGCTGGTTGTATTCTTCCAGTGTGGCGCATTCCACGTCAAAGCCGCGATCACGAGCCAGTTTCGCCGCGTATTCCACCGGCTCCACGCCTCGACAAACAAACCGTGGATCTTCGCTCATCAGGGCCAGCAAATCGCCATGGGCACAGCCCACATCGAGATAATCGATTTTTTCCTTCCGCTTATCAAAGGGCTTTTTCAGGTCCCGCAGCCGGGGCTCGATCAGAAATCGTCTGCGCAGCCGACTCATCAAATTATCCGGCGCTTCGGCATAGGGTTCGTAGGCCTCCGTGTAGTAGCGGCAGATTTCATCGAATTCCGGCCGCGGATTCTGCATGACCATCCCGCATTCCGCGCATCGGGCAACATAAAAGACGCCGGGCAGGCGGTATTCATAATCCCCGGCCTCGAACAAGGGATCGAAACGCCGGGCCCCGCACACACAACAGGCCTGCTCTTCCGTCGCTTCTGCCGGCCTGAAGTCTGCCTCAGTCATAGAGGGCCTTGTCCTTCTGGTACCGGGGATCGACCTCGACACCCAGGTTCAGCGACAGAATCCCGGCCTGGCCCAGACGCTTGAGCGCGTATTCCACACGCCGGAATTTTTCCCCGTCGTCCACCTTCTTATCCAACTCAGCCGCTGGCGTCAGCGGATTGCAATAATAAGGAAAGACGGTCACGTTGGAAAATTCCGCCTCGATCACCAAATCCACCGATTCCTGGAATTCCTCAAAGGTTTCGCTGGGAAAGCCGGCAATGATCTGCGTAATCAGGATAATGTCGGGGTTTGCTTTGCGCAGGCCCAGCATCAGATCGAGGTATTCTTCGCTGGTGTATCGGCGGTTCATCAGTTCCAGAATGCGATTGTTGCCGCTTTGCAGAGCCGACATGATCGACTTGATGCGGCCCGTGGCGACCAGTTCCATCAATTGCGGACGATACTGTTTCATCCAGAAGGGATGGATGCCGTCGATGTTCGAGATATTGACCGATGGATCCACTTCGAGAATGGCCCGGATAAGATCGGGAAAGCGGGGTGCGTTTTCGTCTTCCCATTCGCTACCCCAGGCGGCGGGATTGTCGGCGATAATGGCAAAGTCCCGGTATCCGGCTTCAAGTCCGTTGCGCACTTCTTTCAGGCAGTCGGCCATGGGCTTGCTGATATTGCAGCTGCCAACAGCGCGCCATTCCACGCAAAAAGTGCAATGGGGCGACGCGCAACCCCAGCTGATGCGGATGTAATAGATATGCCGCTTGAGTCCGATGCCACTCCGCATGATCCGGCGGGCCGTCGAATAAAGCCTGCCGTAATAGTTGGGACGCAGACTCAGGTTCCGCAACAGGAATCGCAGCAGCGCCATGAAGGTGATCCGTTTCCCCCGCACCTGCTCCTGCTGAAAAAGTTCATTGCAGTCCTGGCTCAGTTGCAGCGGTTTTTCGAAATCTGGGAAAAGGATATTGATATCTTCCAGGTCTGCCGTATTCACGGCCGAACCCTCAAAAACCTCGCGCATTCGTTCTTCGTTAATGCCCGGCAGGCATCCGGTCACGATCAGTTTGGCGTCATATTTTTTCGCTTCTTCAATCTCGCGGATCGCAATATCTTCCGTGCGTTTGACAAAGGCGCAGGTCTCCAGAATGTAATAGTCCGCTTTTTCCGGAGTATCCACGATCCGGCAACCATTGGCGCGAAAGTATTCTTCCAGCAGTTTCAGGTCGATAACCCGCCGCCAGCAGCAGCCTTCCGTATAGCGGAGATATACCTTCTCATCTTTCATTGCCAAATCCCTTTTCCCGGCTCGCTTTGCAGTTGCCGGTGCATAAAACGGTCACGCTTCATGGAATAAATATACATGATTGCAAGGGTTTTGTAATGTTTTTATTTCCAAAAGCAATGCGCAAGGCCGCTGCGCGTGTTTGTAAAATCAGGGTTTGGGACGAACCAGGTCGATGATTGTGAGTTCGGGCGGAGCCAGAACGCGCAAGGGCGTGCCCCAGGTTCCCGTGCCGCGCGTGACGAAGAGCGTTCGGCCGGGGGCGAGCTCGTGGCGGCCTGTCATGTAGCGATACACCATGGCCACCATATAGCGAAAGGGATAAACCTGGCCCCCATGGATGTGGCCGGACAGCTGAAGATTGAAGCGCTCCTGCATACCGGGAGTGACGATCGGCTGGTGCTTGAGAAAAAGGTAAAAGGATTGCTCGCCGGGGAAATTTTCTCCCGCCAGTTTCTTTTCCTGAGCCTTGGGATTGGCGCCTTCCATTTTGGCCGCCGGATCATCCACCCCACCCACGCGCAACCAGCCATCGACCAGCACCGACTCGCCTCGCAGCAGGCGAAATCCCGCATCGCGATGAAACTGGAGCGACTCGGCGGAATGGCCGTAAAACTCGTGATTACCCGTTACGGCAAACTTGCCAAGCGGCGGGTCCACGCTTTGGAGCATGGCCAACTCCGCCTGCAATCGGTCGGGATGAAAATCCAGCAAGTCGCCGCCGCTGACGAGCAGGTCGGGATTCTCGGCACGAATCGCTTCGACGATATTTTCGATACGCCCCACGGGCATCACGGCGCCAATGTGAACGTCGGAAATAAAAACGATACGGGCCGAATCGCGCCCGGCAGGCAGGCTGTCCGTTTCAATAATCAGGCGGGTCACGCGCAAGGTGGACGCTTCGTAAAGGCCATAGGCGCATAGTAGAATTATGATCGCGAAGATGGCGGGAAACTGGACGCGCGGCGGAACAATGAACTTATCCGCACGGTCGCCCAGCCAATGCCCGAGCCCCGTCAATGCACCGTTCCACGCCAGCAGGAGTATTCCCATCACGAGAAACCAGAAGCCGATAATAAACCAGGTGAAGCCGGTAACATAAAGGGCTCGCGAGATTTGAAATCCGCCGTCGCGCATGAGAAAACGACTCAGGATGGGCGCGAAAATCATGAAGATCGACCACGCCGCCAGCGCGATCCAGGGCCAGCGATAATCGGGCCACGCCGCGTGCAGACGCCATACCATAAAACCGTACATGGCGCTGAGAACGATGAAATATGCGATTATAAAAAGGCTCATGTTTTGCTGCTTCTTCCCGGGAAAAATGCCCGGCGATCAACCCTGGTCCATGTATCTCTGAAGAATGGCCGGCACCTTTTCCGGCGTGACCTGGGGATGGACGTCGCCGGCAATGGTCATGACCGGAGCCAGCCCGCAGGTGCCCAGGCAACGCGACGCGTCCAGCGTAAACATGCCGTCATTGGTGGTCTCACCGACTTCGATGCCGAGTTCTTCCTTCAACTTATCCAGAACGCGATCCGCGCCCTTCACGTAGCAGGCCGTGCCCAGGCAGATGCTGATGACATATTTGCCACGCGCTTCCATGCGGAAAAAATGATAGAAGGAAGCCGCGCCGGTCACTTCGGCCGTGGGCACCTGGAGCAACTGGGCAACGGCATTCAGCGACTCCTCGCTCAGGTAGCCATAGTGCGCCTGAATCTGGTGAAGAATCCAGATCAGGTTGCCCTCGGGGTGGGCTTCCTTTCGGCATTCCGTGATAAAGTCCACAATATATTCCGGCAGAGCCTTGCGGCATCGCGCCTCGATTTCGGGCCAGTTGTCGGTATTCGTCGGTGTTTCTTGCATGGCTTTGTCCTTTTCTTAGCGGATTCCGCGGGGTTCGCGAGCGTGGTAGTGAGTGTGGAGGAGTTCGTGGGCTTTTTCGCCGCCGATCTCGCCCAGAAATTCCTCGTAGATTTTCTTGAGGGCCGGATTCTCGTGGGACTTGCGGAGCGTCTTGGCTTCGTCAATCGTATAGAGCGCCTTGGCCCGCGCGCGCAGGATATCGGGATCCGCAAAGAGCCCGCCCTTGGCCCGGGGTTGTCCGCCGCCGCCGATGCAGCCGCCGGGACAGGCCATGATTTCGATCACGTGAAATTCCTTCTCCCCGCTTACTACCTTGTCCAGAATTTCCTTGGCGTTCGTTATGCCGTTGGCCACGCCCACATTGATCTGCGTATCGCCGATCTGGAGGGTGCGCTCGCGCAAACCTTCCACGGCGCGCACTTCCTCGATTTCCAGTTTTTCCGAAGGCTGGCCGGTGACCTTTTCATAGGCCGTGCGCAGGGTGGCTTCCATCACGCCGCCGGTGGAGCCGAAGATGTCGCCCGCGCCCGTGGAGATGCCGAGGGGTTCGTCGAAGTCGTCATCTTCGAGGGCGTTGAAGTTGATGCCATAGGCCTTGATCATCCAGGCCAGGTTGCGCGTGGTCAGGACCGCATCCGTATAGGGCTTGCCGTTTTCCATCTGGTGCATGGGCCTGGCGGCTTCATATTTCTTCGCCGTACATGGCATGGCCGCCACCACGAAAATCTTGTCGGGATCGATGCCTTTTTGCTCGGCGTAGTAAGTCTTGATGAGCGTGGACAGCATGCTCATGGGCGACTTGCAGGTGGAGGCATTGGGGATGAGTTCGGGATAAAATTTTTCGAGAAAGCTGATCCATCCCGGCGAGCAGGAGGTAAGCATGGGCAGCGGGCCCTTGCCGGCCAGGCGCTGCAAGAATTCGTTCGACTCTTCCACAATGGTCAGGTCGGCGGCCAGGTTGGTGTCGAAGACGGCATCGAAGCCCAGCAGGCGCAAGGCCGCCACCATCTTGCCCGTGACTGCCGTTCCGGGGGGATAGTCGAATTCTTCGCCCAGGGCCGCACGCACGGAAGGCGCCGTCTGCACGACCACATGCATCTCGGGATCCTCAAGGGCGCGCCAGATTTTGCGGGCATGGCTCTTTTCCACAAAGGCTGCAGTGGGGCAGACGTTGATGCACTGGCCGCACTGGATGCAAACCGAATCGTCCATGTCGCTCAGATGACCGGGGCCGACCACCGTGGTGAAGCCGCGTCCGTGCTGCTGCAAATTATAGACGCCCTGCACCTCGGCGCAAACGCGCACGCAACGCCCGCAGAGGATGCACTTGTTCGGCGTTCGCACCACGGCGCTGCCGTTATCCTCGATGGGGAAGTCCTTGCGCGTGCCTTCATAGAGCCGCTCGCGCACACCCAGTGTGTAGGCCAGGTTTTGCAGTTCGCAACGTCCGTCGCGTTCGCAGGTCTGGCAGTCCTTCGGGTGGTTATCCAAAAGCAGTTCGACAATGTCGCGTCGCGCCCGCCGGATTTCGGGTGACGATGTGCGCACATCCATGCCCTCCCAAACTTCCACGCTGCACGATGCCATGAAGAAGTTCATGTCCTTCACTTCGACAATGCACACGCGGCAGGAGCCCGCCAGGCTCAGGTTGGGATGGTAGCAGAGACGCGGTATGCGGATGTCCAGCTCGCGCTCCGCCGCCTCCATGATCGTCGTCCCCTTGGGCACGGAAATCTGCTGGCCGTCTATGGTCAGCTTAATCATTTTCTCACTCATGAGCTATACTCGCTTTTCAAAAAGTCGGTTCCGTCATTATTTTTCTAAATTATCCTATTTCAGGCGCACGGCGTTGAACTTGCAAACGGCGTAGCACTGGCCGCAATGGATGCAGCGGCTCTGGTCGATGGCATGGGGCCGCTTGCGCTCGCCACTGATGCAATCGACGGGGCATTTCTTGGCGCAAAGCGTGCAACCCACGCAGGCTTCGGGGTCGATCTCGTAGCGGGTCAGCGCCTTGCACTTGTGGGACGGGCAGGTCTTCTGCACCACATGGGCCTCATACTCTTCGCGGTAATGTTTCAGCGAATTCAGCACCGGATTCGGCGCGGCGCGCCCGAGCCCGCAGAGGGATGAGCGCTGGACCAGCTTCGCCAGACGCTCCAGTTTTTCCAGGTCTTCCATTTCGGCCTGGCCCGATGTAATACGTTCCAGAATTTCCAGCATGCGCGTCGTGCCTTCGCGGCAGGGCGTGCATTTTCCACAGGACTCGTCCTGCGTAAAGGCCAAAAAGTATTTCGCGATATCCACGATGCAGTCGTCCTGGTCGATCACGATCATGCCGCCCGATCCCATGATGGAACCGGCCTGACCCAGAGTATCGAAATCCACCTTGGTATCGATCCACTTGGCGGGAATGCAACCACCGGCAGGTCCGCCCGTCTGGATACCCTTGAGTTCCTTGCCATCGGCCACGCCGCCGCCTATGTCGTACACCACCTCGCGCAGGGTCGTTCCCATGGGCACTTCCACGAGGCCCGTATGGTTGACCTTTCCGGCCAGGGCAAAAACCTTGGTGCCGCCGCTTTCCTGAAAACCCAGACGCCGGAACCAGTCGCCGCCGTAGTTGATGATGACGGCGATGTTGGCAAAGGTCTCCACATTATTAATGACCGTGGGTTTGCCCCAGAGACCGCTTTGTGTGGGATAAGGCGGACGAATGCGAGGCTGGCCACGCTTGCCTTCGATGGAGTGGATGAGCGCCGTTTCTTCGCCGCAAACAAAGGCCCCCGCCCCCAGGCGGATTTCCAGCTTGAAATCAAAACCCGAGCCCAGGATATCCTTGCCCAGAAAGCCCCGCGCGCGGCAGGCTTCGAGCGCGTTTTCAATCCGCTTGATGGCCAGCGGATATTCGGCGCGAATGTACAGGTAGCCCTGGCTCATCCCCATGGCATAGGCCCCGATGATCATCCCTTCCAGAATGCTGAAGGGGTCTGACTCCAGCATGCTCCGGTCCATGAAGGCGCCGGGATCGCCTTCGTCGGCGTTGCAGATAATATATTTTTCCGGGCCCGGCGCGTCCTTGCCCATCTGCCACTTCATGCCCGTGGGATAGCCGCCGCCGCCACGTCCGCGCAGCTTCGACTCCTTGATCTCGTCCACCACCTTCTGCGGATCGCCGCCATCGAGCGCCTTGGCCAGCGCCGAAAAACCCTTGTACCTCAGGTATTCATCCAGGCTCTCGGGATCCAATACGCCACAATTACGCAGGGCAATCCGGCTCTGGCGGTTGAAAAAGGCCACGTCGCCATAGAGGTCCAGGAATTCCCGGCTCATGGGCGAGTCTTCCACGCGCAGCTCATTGACAATCTTGCCGCCCTTCAGGTGCGATTCCACGATCCGGTCCAGATCCGCCTCCGTCTCGATGCGGTACATCACCTTGCTCGGCCGCACCAGCATGAAGGACACATTGCCCACTTCCTTGCGGCTGCACATGCCAAAGCAGCGCGCCTGGTCGATCGAATAGCGCGACTCGTCGATGCCGGCGGCGTCCAGTTTTTTCGGCAGCAGATCGCGGATCGTCTCTTTCTGCTTCAGCTTGCACCGGTCGCGGCTGCAAAAGAGCAATTCGTACTGCGTTTCGCCTTCCTGGTCATGGTCCAGAATCTGCTCGTAGATCGGTTCGTCATTCATAATGTGGCGGGTGAAAATTTTGTGAACCAGTTCGGAGGAAACCTTCTGATACTTCATCGGCAATTTATCGGGCATAAACACGCCCACAATCGGCTCGCAGGAACAGCGGCCTGTGCAGCCCGTGCGTCTGAGAACGATATCGTCGCGGCCCGAGGCCTCGATATGCTTGCGGAATTCGGCATAGACATCGCGCGAGCCCGCCGCGTTTTCACAGGTCGCCGAGCCCACCTGGATAATCGTCTTCTCCGATTCGCCCACCGCCTCCAGGCGCTTCAGCGCGTCCTGCAGAAGGCTATCGTATCTTTCCATTACCGTCATGTGTTATTCCCACTTTCCGGACAGGCCCGAGGCCCGCTTATGTATTTGATATCCGGCAACATGTAAGGCAGCAAACCGCGCAAACCCGCTCCCTTGCCCGCCAATCCGGGCAAAAACCTGCAAAAGCCGGACCTTCCCAAATTTCACGCAGCCAGTATAACCAGCAGCTAAATAAGAATCAAACACAATACCACCAGCCCCCCAAGTTTTTCACGCGCCCATCCCGCTTCGCCTTCATTCGCGTTTATTCGTGGTTTATGTTTGAAACTGCCAATGCACACGAATGACTACATCAACCGCGGAT
>CAYWYC010000156.1:0-11126 GCA_964462565.1 uncultured Candidatus Sumerlaeota bacterium
ACGCCACGAACGTGGCTTACTACAAGCCCACCCGAATCATAAGCCCGATCCAAATTGGAAATCATAAAAACTATTAAGAATTACTAAAAATCATTCACCGTCGTTTTTTCTGAAAGTATTCGCTGAGCACCTGGCTGCATTCTTCGGCGAGGATGCCGCTTTGGGTCTGGACGCGGTGGTTGTAGCCGGGGACGTCGAGGAGACGGGTGAGGCTTTCGACGCTGCCGCTTTTGGGGCTGGGTGCGCCGTAATAGAGATTGGAGATCCGCGCCAGGATCAGAGCCCCCGCGCACATGGGGCAGGGTTCGAGGGTGACGTAGAGGCTGCAATTTTCGAGCCTCCAGTCGGCGATGAGTGCTGCCGCGCGGCGGATGGCCAGGATTTCGGCGTGGGCGGTCGGGTCCGTCGTCGCGTGCCGTTCGTCGTGGGCCGCCGCCAGCAGGCGTCCGTCGGAATCAATAATCACCGCCCCAACCGGCACCTCGTCATTTTCGCCACCAAGACGCGCCTTTTCCAGGGCCAGGCGCATGCGGTGCTCAGGATCGTCGGGAATGATCATTCCGTCTCCCCCATCCAGACCTCCATGGAAGCAATCCGGCTCTTGGGAATGGTCAATTCGGCGCCACTGTCCTTCAGCAAAAAAAGGATGCTTTGTCCTTCATCCCGCAGCTTTTCCGCGACGAAGCTATTGCCGCTGCTGAGTTCCACACGCTGCCAGACCCTTGGCGCATAGTCCGCGGTTCGGCCGCTCCTGGCTGAAACCCCGGGGGGCAGGGGCGGTGGTGTGAGGGCCGGGGTGACTTCCTCTTCTTCGCCCTGCCAGCCCATGGGTTTTCCGATAAGCGCCATGGCCGCGTCGGACTGGGACCATTCGCGCCGGGGTGTGGGCGTGGGGGCCGGCGTGGAAATCGGCAGGGGAGCCGGGAGTTCGCGTTCCATGTCGAGCCCGGCAAAGTCCTTCTTCTGTTCGGGCATCTGCTCCATCAGCGCCTTTTGCAGATAGGTGGGGATTTCATAGTCCGGCGAAAAAAGCACATTCGCCAAAGCCCCCAAACCTTCCGCGCCGGCGGCAAGGTCGCGCGCCGGATTCTGCCACGATTGCAGGACCAGACCGTCCACCTTGCGGGTCATGGCCAGGAGCGCCAGATCACGCACGGCGCTTTCGCTATTATTGCGGCCTGAAATCATTGCCACCACTTGTACCGATCCCGCCCGTGAATTCGCGAAATCTATCCAATGGGCAAAAGCCGTCCGGCCCAGTTCATACTCGATGGTATTATCAAGCACAATCCAGTCCATCAATTTCTTCTCCATCCAATAGGGCCAATATTGCAGCGCCCCCAGGAAATCGGCGGAAGCTTTTTGGCCATCGGTCTGCGGCAAACCATCGGCAATGCCGGAGATAGACAGGATGATACCGGGACGTGCCTGGCGCGCGGCTTTCGTCAACAACTGCACCAGCGCCGTAAGACGGTCCGCCCGCCATTGCACCCATGCGGGATCTTCCGGCGCCGGCACTCCTTCGTCGGTGATTCCGCTTTCCTTCTTGTACATACGTACCGACGCCTGGTTATAGCCCCAGGATCGGTCTTTATCGGGATAGCGCAGCTTGGCCAGATGCAGGCCATCGATCTCATATTTGCTGACGAGTTCATGGACCACGGCTTCCAGATGATACTGTCCCATGGGAATCGCCGGGTCGAGCCAGCTCTCGCCCTTTGCATCCAGAGCATAGCCCTCGATATGCATGTTCACCCATTCGGGATGCAGGCTCAGCAGGTGGTCCAGCGGCGGCTCGAAGGGGTTGTCCGAGCGGTTCAGCAGCAGCGTATTCACCACCGCATGGACCCGAATGCGCCGCTTATCCGGCAAATGCGCCATGTCCAGAACCGTTTGGAGGGGATCGAAAGTTTCAATATCCAGGCCCATGGGATTGGGTGCGAGCGAGGATTTATAATAGGCGTCCCCCATGTCGCGAACCACTACAAAAACATCACTTACTTCCATTTGGCGCAAGTGCTCCATCATGGCCCGGCAGGCCGCTTCATCGCGCAAAACTTCATCGCCCGCGTACACCCAGATTCCGCGCGAAAGCCGTGCCGCCTCGCCGGGATCAATCGATTCGATGCGATTATCAGGATCGGTGCTGAAGGCAGGCGTGACGCTTGGGTCGGGTGCATCCTGCGCCGGGGAAACACTTGAAAACACAGCCGCCAAGGCCAGCAGGCACAAACAGACACGCAAGATCATAGATTCTGCCGCCTGTCTCTTCGCGCAAAAAAAGATATTCCTGTGAAGCATATATTGCACCGTCCATTCAAAAAATAATTCCACACCATCAGCAATTATGAAGAATCGCGCCGCTTTTTGCATCAAGAAAATCCCTGCATGTACGATCAATCATTTCTTGACTAAAGGCGGTTTGATTTCTACAATGCTTTTTCCTTTGGCCAAAGCAGTGATGATGGCGCGAGGAAACACTATGCAAGGGCCTATAGCTCAGTTGGCTAGAGCCGCCGGCTCATAACCGGCTGGTCCCTGGTTCGAGTCCAGGTAGGCCCACCACTCCGGAAATTCCGGCGGGATGCGTCCCGCCGTGTTTTATATGCGAAGATCCGGCAATAGCCCCTTCGCGCAACCATTTCAGAAGCCATACTACCAAGGAGAAACGCTACCATGCCCGATTTCAAACATGTCCAGATTCCCGAGGGAGACCTCATTCAGTTCGATGGAGGCAAGATCAATGTACCCGATAATCCCGTCGTCGGTCGCATTACGGGAGACGGTATTGGCCCCGACATTATGAACGCCGCCGTGCGCGTGTGGGACGGGGCAGTTGAAAAGGCCTATGGCGGCAAGAAAAAAATCGCCTGGTGCGAAATCCCCGTGGGTGAAGTGGCTAACGAAAAGTGCGGCACATTCATGCCTGAAGAAGCCTTTGAAGCCATCAAGTACCTCAAGGTAGCCATCAAGGGTCCCCTGACCACACCCGTGGGCGGCGGATTCCGCAGCCTCAACGTCACCCTGCGACAGGTTCTCGACCTCTACGCCTGTGTCCGTCCTGTGCGCTGGTACAAGGGCGTGCCCAGCCCGGTGAAGCATCCCGAGAAACTCGACGTCGTCATCTATCGCGAAAACACCGAAGACGTTTATGCCGGTATCGAGTATAAAGAAGGCACCGACGAAGCCAAAAAGATCATCGAATTCCTGAAAACCGAACTCGGCGCGAATGTTCGCACCGACTCGGGCATCGGCATCAAGCCCATCAGCATCACCGGCTCCAAGCGGATCATCCGCAAGGCCATCCAGCATGCCATCGCCCTCAAACTGCCCAGCGTCACCATGATGCACAAGGGCAATATCATGAAATTCACCGAAGGCTCCTTCCGCGACTGGGGATATGAACTGGCCAAGGAAGAGTTTGCCGATATCGTGGTTTCCGAAGACGATCTTTGGGACAAGTACGACGGCAAGATGCCCGAGGGCAAGATACTCCTCAAAGACCGCATCGCCGACAGCATTTTTCAGCAGGTGCTCCTCCGGCCTGACGAATACAGCGTCATCGCCTGCCCCAACCTCAACGGCGACTACCTCAGCGACGCCTGCGCGGCCCAGGTCGGCGGTCTCGGAATGGCCCCGGGAGCCAATATCGGCGACGAAGTGGCCCTTTTTGAAGCCACCCACGGCACCGCACCCAAATACGCCGGCAAAGACGTGGTCAACCCTGGCAGCCTCATCCTCTCGGGCGTCATGATGCTCGAATACATGGGCTGGAACGAAGCCGCCAAACTCGTCACCGACGCCCTGGAAACCACCATCCAGAAGAAAACCGTCACCTACGACCTTGAACGCCAGATGGAAGGCGCGACCAAGGTTAAGACCAGCGAATTCGCCGAGCACATCGTCAGCAACATGTAAGCCGACTGCGGAAGCACAATCTGAACCCAGAAAATGCCAGTGCCCGATAAAGGCACTGGCATTTTTTCTTTCCCGAACGCAATGGCAAGCAGGCTGATCGTTTCGAAGGCTTCGGTTAAAAGTTCCGGGCACATCCGTTATTCATAACCCTGTCAACCGGCACAACCGAGTCCTTTTCCTGGCGCAAAGGCAGTCACACCACGGACATGGCTTACTACAAATGGGCCTTTGCGCATCCAGTGGGAAACGAGTCTCCTTCTTACCAGGCTTGGCGATAGAGGTAGATACCATCTATCCATCTGCCGGAATCCACGTTGTAGAGGCAGACGCAATACCATTGGTCATAGGCAACGTCAAAGCCCAGCACCGCATCGCCAAAATAAGATTCCTGGCTGGCCCACTCCTGCAAGGTGAAGTCCCAGGCGGAAAACTCGATATTGCTTTCCGATTCTGCCGCGAATGTGACGCGGGTGTTGAAAAGTGCAGCCGGATTAACAGGCAGATCGCTCTTTTCTGCCGCCAGTGGTATCGGATCAAAGGGACGGTCGCCCGAATTTTGCGAGCGGCTGTACCATTCATTCTTGACGACGAAAAGTCCTTCGGTCCATTTGCCCCGATCGTGGTCGTTGATGCAGATACAGAGCCAGTGGTCGCTCTCCAGATCATAAGCCATGAGACTGTCGCCCGAGGCCTCGATGCTGCCCGTGTAGTCCGCGAGCGAATAGTCCCAGGCTCCGGCAAAGTAGCTGCCCGAAGCCGAGATGGCAATGGTCTGCGACGTCAGGATACGCGCCTCGGCCACCACCTGCGCACTGATGCTGAACTGGAAGAGAGGATTGGCTTCGTCGTTGGTCTCAAAGGCCACGGTTCCACTCCATGTTCCGGGATCGGCAGCCTGGGACAGGCTCACGGTAAAGGTATCGGATGCACCGGCATCGATATTGGCCTCAAGGCTTTCCGATATGCTCCAGCCATTCGGCAGGATCAGATTGCTCGTACTCATCGGGCTTTGTCCGCTATTTTTCACCGTGAACACAGCCGAGAAGGGAACGGAGTTTTCGACAACACTGCCCAGCGCGTGGGGACCGCTCTTGTTTGCGATATCATTAGAGCCATAATAGACCTGGATCGATGGCCCTTGTCGCGTGGCCTGGCCGGGAGTCGGCGAGGCGGCTTTCCAGTTTTCCGGATTCACGCCCGAACCCCACGCATTCGTCCGCTGCAGCGATGCACCCGCACCGTCGGCGCCGGAAGGCCAGGGGTTCTGGTCAAAATAGACCAACTCATCCAGCACCACCCAGGAAATATCGCCTCCCACGATATCCGGCGCCTGGGGACGCTCGATAGATAGCCGTTCCGTCTTGTTGTTGAGTTCACCGGCATAGGGCCCATACATAGCCACACCGCTGATGCCGTAATGGCTTTCAAAAGCCGCCTTCAAGCCGCTGTCCGACGGATCAAAGGACACCACCAGCAGATACGCGTCCGCCGCCAATCGCACACCCGCGGGAAAAGTGAAATCCACGCCACCATCAAGACGCCATTGGCCTGTGGCGTTTTGCAATGTGATCGCTCGGGCCGAGTTGTTCATGACTTCCACAAACTCGTGGAGGATGTTCGGATCGGGATGGCTGTCGGTGGCGGGCGGATTATACATGACTTCACTGATCACCAGATCGCCATCGCGCACGGCACCGGTGGAGTTGGGCGTGGCTTCGCCATGTATCCAAAAACCCGGAGCACGTTGCGGCCAGTTATCGGCATCAAAGAGGCGCAAAAGAGAGGCCGTGCTTTCCTGTCCCTTGAATTCCACGCAGTCCACAATCCTGTCTTGCGATCCGCCCAGATAACTCAAGTAAACTGCCTCACCATCCTTGTTCAAACCAAAACCGCTGGTGATGGGCTGGTGAAATCCATGCACTTCGTCAAATACCACCACATCGCCTGCAGCCAGATTTTGCCAGGGCAAGGGCCATTTGGCCAGGTCCAGCGGATCGTCTGAAAGAAAGTATCCACCCAGGCTCACAGACCCGCTGCTGACGTTGCGCAATTCGATCCAGTCGTTCGAGTCATATTCCGGATAGGAGGGATTGGAATAGTCGGTATGGGCCATGATTTCACTCACAATAAGCCCCGGCGCCGTTTCCGGATCAGCGGAGCCAGGTGAACCACCGATAAGCGAGCTTCTGCGCCAGTTACCGCCATAATCCAGCCAATTGATGGGCTGGTCCGTGGTATTGCGCGGCACCAGCGAATGCCCCGCGCCATCCGTACCAAGGGGCCAGGCCCGTGAGTCGTTATACTCGAAGTCCACCACCTGCACACCATCCAGAGACTTGCGCAAGGTGATTTTTTCGCCACCGTTGGAGAGCTTACCCGCGTAAGGTCCCACAACCGCAACGCTTGCATCCAAGCCGTAATGGCTGCGAAAGGTGGTCTCATCGCTACGGATCACCAGCAGATAGCCACCGGCTTCGATAGAGGTGCCCGCGGGCATGGTGAAGTCAATGCCGTCGGTAAAAACAAAGCCGCTCAAGTCACTCGCAAAGGACGCACTCGGATTATGCAATTCCACAAACTCATAGTCGCTGCCGTCGGCCGGATCATACATCAGTTCCGAAATCGTGACTGTCGGCATCTCATAGCGCAGGTTGATCTGGGTCGATGGCATCACGTTACCGCTCAGGTCCGCGATACCGCCCAGTTCCAGAACATGATCCGTACCGGCAGCCAGGGACGATCCAAAGCGCAGCTCCACCCCCACATGCCTTTCCCGCGAGGCTTCCACTATCGTCGCTCCGGGCAAGCTGTAGTTCGAGACATTTTCGCAGGAAGCCGTCGCAAGAATATCGTCAAAGAGCAAAAAAGCCTTATCCGAACGCACCATCCACCCATCCACCAGCTGCGGCGGCTGCGTATCGGAACCGGGCCCCACATAAACGCCGTCGTTATCCGCGCCGGGAGTTCCGCGGTTTTCTCCGGAACCATAATAACTGTACTGGTCGATCCAGAAATCCACAGGACCGCTGTAATAATTCGACGCCATGCCGAATGCCTCACCGGTATCGGGATTCAGGGATATAATCGTCATGGGAGCTGTCGGCGTGGTCTGGTAATCGCCCCAGGCCACCGAGTGAATGATATTATCCCCCTGCATCAGGAACAGCTCGTCAGCCGAGTTGCCCAGCGTCAGGTCGGCTCCGTAGGCATAGTCCACCGGTGCATCCGCGTTCAGGGCGGAGACGCTCGAAGCACCCAGCACCAGATAGCCATGGGACGGCACGATCAGACTGCCACCCGCCGAGATGGTGTGAAAGTCGGTAGCGTTATCGGACAAGGTCCAGCCGTCGATGTTGATGTCCGTGTCAGTGGTGTTATACAGTTCGACCCATTCTTTATGGGTGTCGTCACCGTTGGCGTCGGCCATCACTTCGGTGATGATTACGCCGTTGGTGCTCGCCGGTACGGTAAAAGTGGCGACAGCCAGAGGACTCCACTCGTCGCCATCCTTACAACGCGCCTTGACGGTCATCGAGGAAAAGACAGCGAAGGGGTTCAGATATTGCGTGGCATCGGGATTAACTTCGCCTGTACCCCAGACGCGCGGGTCTGTTCCGTCCGTCGTGTAATAGATGTCTCCCCTGCCGTTCAGGTTGGTCAGCGTGGCGTCGAAACCGGCCGATACATCTCCCCCGTGCTGGTTAAATTGGGGAGCCTGAAAATCCATCCACAGGCCGAAATTCTTCAGGTTGCGCAGCATGTAACCGCGCCGTTGGGGAATCCAGTCGTTACGTATGTCATGGTCGAATGCTTCACCAAACTGGTAGGCCAACAGGGGACTGACCTTGGCCTCGACGTCATCATAGATAGCGTGCAAGTTATCGTCGGTCAAAGCACCGCCATTATAGAAAAGTTTCTGGACGCGATCCGCCACCATGAGCGCAAAGTCGGGATGCTGGCGCAACGCCTTCCAGATGTGCATGAGTTCGCTGTCGGTGGCGGTATCGCTTTCAAAGCGGGTCTTCGTCCAGTTCCAGTTCCAGGTATTGGTCACCCAGTTCTTTTTCGTGCCATAGATCAGATCGGCGTCCCAACTCATAAAACGCCACTTGGCCCCGGGCACGCGCTCACGCACGGCAATCCAGTTGTTCACGGGCCAGTCGATGTTGACCGCATAAATATTGACCAGGATATAATCGATGAAATCGTTCAGATATATCCGGTCGGCAAAGGCCTGAAAATCGTCCCAGTCGCTGAGGTCGGCCGTTTTGGCCGTGTTCACCAGATCGTCGAATTCGATTCCGTCGCCGCCGTGGATTTCCAGCAATTGCGCGCCATCGTGGGCAATCTGCTTTTTGATCACATCCCAGCCATTTTCGGAATGATAGTTGATCTTGCAATAGTCCTCATCGAGCCGTTCCACCAGCCCGAAATAGCCCATGAAGTGGCCGTTGATATACATCTGGAAATAGTTGCCCCGGGCAATGTCCTGCCCCGTGGATTCGATAACGCGACGCGTGTATTCGTCAAAAAGAAAACGGTCGCCCGAAGCGGTGTTGCGGATGGCGATTTTGTCAAAAACATTCACGCCTTCGCTGTCGAAGAAATAGGGATATTCCAAATCCCCTCCACTATAGGAGCCGCGAAAAAAAAGCCGGAAGGACCACTTTGTCTTTTCCACATCCCACACATCCTTGCGCCGGAAGGAATGACGCTGCACATCACTGCGGGCCATGCGGATACCGCAGGCCGTGGAAAAGCCGGGAGTACCGTCGCGGTGCATATAGGAGGCATGCATCGGTCGCTCGTAAGCCCGTCCATGTTTGAGCGCCATGTTGTAATCTCCGGTCGTGCGCGGCTTCCACCAGGCCCGTGTTTTCGTACTCGTCTGCCAGGGCCAATCCTCAGGTTTCCATTGTCCCCCACGCAGGGCCTGAATACCGAAGGGCTCGTACCACGAACGTTCTTCGTCGCCCACGAGGCTCATGATGGGCAAACTCTCAAAGGCGTTTTCCCTATCCACGTGGTCCTTGTAATCAAGTCCGAAAATATAGGAACACACCATCGGCGGCGAAGGCAACATGCCATCCTTAAAGGCGCGGGCGACGATAGCCGTATTGGTGGAAATATCGACGGGCCCCGTGTACAGGATACCTTCATCAACGTCGGGAGTGCTGCCGTCTGTGGTGTATCGTATACTCGCACCGGCATCAGGAGTGCTCAGGCTCAGGCTAAAGGGGCTTGTTTTAACCCCCTGAACCTCACTCGCCACTGGCGATTCGACACGATCGGACCAGATTTCGCTCAAATCGTTCGCCCCGCCCGGTGTCATGTTTGCGGCAAAAACAAAGGACGAGCCGTCCGCCGCCAGCGCGTACGTGCGGAAAGAATCCTGGAGCGGATAGCCCGGAAAGAATTCGGTCCCTGCAAGGGGCGGTTCCTCATCCGTGAACAGGGCCAGGTACTCGCCCTGATTGTTCAGCGCGAAATTGGTATGCAGTTCCGAGCCGGCAACGCCCCGATCCTTGCCCGAACAAAAGACCAGCATGTATTGACCGGGCCCAATTGTAACCGCCGGAAAAACCCATTTGCGCGGTTCCGCAAGATCATCAGTCAGGGAATAGCCCTCGAGTAATATGGAATTGCTTCCGCGATTATAAAGCTCAATCCAGTCCGAGTCTTCGCCGTCCTCGTCCAACAATACGCCGGAGGGTTCGGCTGTCCCGATCCAGTACTTCCAGCTATCGCCATGCTGTACCAGATTGTCGGGAGTTCCCCCATCAATATACAAATCGGCAATCAGGCTGAGGTCGCCGTCTGTCGGACTCTCGTCGAGGATTTCCTTGTTATGCACCTGAATAGCCAGGATATTATCGCCATCCACCAGGCAGTCTGTTGCCGCACCCAGGTCGATCAATTCGGCCGTACCGGCTTCATGTTCATTGAAGGCAAACTGGTCATGATAGCCAAACATTCCCGTCGGCCCCATGTTGCGCCGGGCGATTTCCTTGCCGTTGAGATAGGCAATGAAGCCGTCATCATAATCGATCTCCAGGATGAGAGAGTCCATCGTCGCGGCCTGGGCGGAAGATGCGGAAAATCTTTTGCGCAAATAGAGGCTCGGCGTAATACCTTCGAGCGAAGCCTCCAGATCCGTCGCGTCATCACTGTCCCCATAGCCAAAACCTCCGGGACCGTCTTGCCAGGCGGCATCGTCATAGGCCAGTTCCCACCAGGGTGTCCCGCAGCCCAGCGTCGCCGTGGTCACGCGATAGGAAGGAATGGGAACAGGCGGCTGGGAAATCCCTACCAGATAGCGCCAGTTATCGGCATGATCCACCAGTTGAATATCGCTGCCGGCGACAATGAACAGATCGGCGATCATGCTCAAGTCGCTGCTGTTGACGTCGTTATTGACTACCTGTATGGCCAGGACATTATCGCCTTCCACCAGCAATTCGGAAGCCGAATCCAGAGCAAAACTTTCTGCCGCTCCCGCGTCATGGCTTTCCTCCGCCGGCGTCTCGTTCGAGAAAAAATAGCCCTCTTCCCCCAGATTCTTCCGCGCCACCTCGACACCATTGATAAAGGCGATGAAACCGTCGTCGTAATCGATATCCAGGCGCAGAGCATCACTCCGCGCGGCGTTGGCCTCCGACACGCTAAAATGCATCCGCATATAAAGGCTTGGCGTATTGCCCTGCATTTCAGCGCCCACATCGGTGGCATCGTCCGAATCCCCGTACCCGATACCACCCGGGCCCGTATCCCAGGCGCTGTCGTCAAAGTCGCTCTCCATCCAACCGATCTGGCGCTCCGTCATCTCGCCATTTGTGTAATACTGAAGCAGACGATCCGAAGGGAAGGCGGCGAACTCGTTAATAATGACATCACCATTCATATTCGGTGGAGACGATTCAGCCAAGGCAGATTTCCAACAGACAGCAAAAAGGATACAAGCGGCCATGCCACTGAGAATACGCGAAAATACAGAACCCATGGATAGTTCCTCGGACTTTTTCTGGATATTTTGAAACAATTATGTGCACATCACCAATTGATCAATACTAATCCAATAGATTGGCTCTGGCAACAAAAAGAAATACAATTCTCACAATATCCTAACAATTTACGGGGAAGAGAATACTGTCTTTTTTCCCAAAATCAGAATTCAGTATATCGGTCCGGGTGCACGACATAAATGGGGG
>CAYWYC010000157.1:0-11111 GCA_964462565.1 uncultured Candidatus Sumerlaeota bacterium
AGCGCTGAAAGCGCGATTCATCACAGCCAGAGGTGGAGCGAGCGAAGGGAGCGAAACCCCAGGACCAGGGCGGCAAAAATAAAAACAAGCGCTGTAAGCGCGCCCCAATTTGAGCCGTGCTTACAGCACGGAAAGTTTATTTGGATGATCATAAACCTGGGGCTTGGTACCCCAAGCTGTAAGGGACCTTGGTCCCGTCGCCTTTCTTACGCGTAAAAAAAGGTCGGGGAATCCATTTCGTGGGATTCAGAGCCATCCATCCAAATATCCGGATTTTCAGGCAACCACCGTGGCGCTGCGAACCTGGTCCATAAAATACTGCTCCAGACCCGCCTCGCCGGCCAACTCCTTGAGTTCCTCAAGCGGCTTGTCGAAGAGCAGGCGTCCCTGATGGATCGCGATCACACGATCACAAAGCGCCTCAACCTCGTAAAGTTCGTGGGACGAAAAGAAAATCGTCACGCCCTGTTCTTTCAACTTCAGCAAAACTTCGCGCAGGTCATAGCGTCCGACGGGATCGAGACCCGATGAAAGTTCGTCGAAGATCAGGCAATCGGGCCGCGCGATCAGGGCCTGGGCGATGCCGAGACGCTGCTGCATCCCCTTGGAATATTCGCGGATCAGACGGTCGCCCACTTGGCCGAGCCCCACGGCTTCGAGCAATTCGGGAATGCGTTCCTTGAGCTCGGCACGGGACACACGCTGGAGTCCACCGTAAAGTTTCAGCATTTCCGTGGCCTTGAGAAAGGGATAATAGAGCGTGACTTCCGGCAGGTAGCCGATGCGGAGCTTGGATTCGACCGTGCCGGCCTGCTTGCCAAAGACACGGATGCTGCCCGACTCGGGAAAATGAAAGCCCATGAGGCATTTGATGGTCGAGGATTTTCCCGCGCCGTTGGGCCCGATAAAGCCGACACACTCGCCTTCATTTACCTTGAAGGAAATGCCCTTGACGGCCTGCACGGTTCCGCTCTTGGCCTTGTATTGGACGGCCAGATTTTCCACGTCGATAACAGCTTCCATATTGCCTTTCCTTTTCATTTGGAATTGCGGACGCCTATCGCGCCATGAGCAGACGCTCCACTACTCGCCCGTTCACCAGGTGCTCCTCGATGATTTCATCCACGTCTTCGCGGCTTTTCCAGCTATACCACACGCCCTCCGGATAAACCACCACCGTCGGGCCTTCGGGACAACGCCCCATGCAGCCACTGACATTGATGCGCACACCGCCCTTGCCCGCAATGCCCAGTTCCTTGGTCCGTCCCTTGGCATAGTCGCGCATTTCGGCGGAGTTATGGTTATTGCAGCAGGGACGGTCGCCGTCGCGCTGATTGGTGCAGAAAAAGACGTGGTATTTATAATAGGGTTCGCTCATCATGCTTCTCCCTTTCCGGGCGATATTACTGCTCGATCAGGGCCGCGTGCATCGTGAGTGGAGCCGTGAGGTCCATCTGGTCCCAGAGAACTTCGGCTTCCTTGCCTTCCACGAGAATGCGCACCCTTTTGACGGCGTCCATGTTGTCCAGAATAGTATTCACGATGGAATAAACGCAAAGCATTTCGGCCGACGGGCCGCCCATTGGCCGCGTCAGCAGGCTGTCGGAAAAATCGACCACCGCCGTGTCTTCCAGGATATAGGCGGCCCGGAGTCGGGTGCTTTCGGGCACCGTGGCCCTGTGGATGCCGCTTTCCGGCCCTTCCAGAAGGCGCTCCATCAGAAAGCGAAGCCGCTGGTAATCCTGGTCCAATCCGGGATCTATTTCATAGGCCTTTGCGTGAAGATGCAGGCCGTCGGTCGAGAAAAAGATGCGGACCTGGTTTTTGCGGGCGGCTTCGCGCGCGGCGGCGATCTTGCTTTCCAGGCTCCCCGCCGATCCGGATTCATAGAGACCGTTTGCCGAAAGGCCGTTGCCCGATGCCGCCTCTTCCGACTGAATAATCCACCAGGAAAGCGCGCCCATGATAGCGGCAAAGATAAAAGCGCCGATGACAAAAAGCACCACCGTCGCCAGGGACAGGCCCGAAGCCCTTTGCTGCGACGGGTCGCGAAAGCCGGTATGGGATTGGGATTCTTTGGACGCCATCAGTAATTGGCCTCCAGTCCAAGCTGCTCCAGCCAGCGGTTATAAGCCAGGATGCTCTGGGCCAGGCTGGCGGCGGCGCTGTCCACATAAACAGGATCGGAAAAATTCTGGCGGTCGTCCGGATTGCTGCTGTAGCCCAGGCTGAGCGACACGGAAGGCATGGCCGCGCGCTTCAGCAGAAAAAAGGGAGCCAGCTTGATTTTTTCCTCACCCGGATTCAAACCCGCCCGCCGCAATTCATCATCCGCCAGCTGGGCCAGGATCAGGCTCAGGTTTTCGTAGGGCGTGTATTGCACGTCCAGCGGCAAGGTCCCCGGCGTTTCCCGGCGCGCCGAAAAATAGGCCCGCGCCGAAGGATCGATGGCCCGATGGACCGAGTAAATACGAAAACCCCGGTTCGATTCGACAGCCGAATAATCCAGCCGCAGGCAAAAAAGGGCCCGCGCCTTTGAAGCGTTAATCACACGAAGCCGATCTTCCAGTGGCGGCGATTCATACTGGTTTTCGCGCGTCAGAACAATTTTGATATTCTCATGGCGTTCCAGCATCTCGCGGCAGCGCTTCGCGATTTTCAGCGTCAGGTCCGGACCGGGATCAGACGACGTGCCCGGTCGGGTCAGCCCCGCGTCGCCTTCATGACGAATACGAATCTGGCGCGGTTGCGGATCGATAACGATGGTCCGGCGCTCCAGCAGGGGTTCGGCAGAGAGCCGGAGTTGCGCGGAAAACTCAGACTGCTGGGGCGCTTTTTCACCCGTAATCAGGGCGAGCGATTCAATAACAGAGCCAATATCGATGCGTGAGGTATTGCCGGAAAAGGCCGGATCAAAATCATCGGCGTCATCACCCCCGTCGGCGTCCGGGCTGGTCGAGTCCGTCAGGAATTCGGTAATATTCGAACGAAGGCCTCCCATCCGCCGGAGGATTTCATAAAGCGACGACAGCGGCACAAAAACCTGGCCCCGCGCCGCAACCAGGCGGCCCGGCGTTTCGATCATCGAATTGTTGTAGATCAGAATATTGTCCTGGCGGCTGAGAGAAAAGGTTTTGTCTTCGGCCTCAATACGTAAAGCGCCCGCTGCCGCGTCCCAGGATATGCGACTGGTCGGTTCGATGTTTTTCAGAAGGTTGGTCGTGTTCAGCCGGGATAAATAATAGTCGCTTCCCAGCGTCTCGACGTCGTATTGCATCTCCGGGCCCGACGCGGGAATAACGCGCAGCTGCTGCGGTTCCTGCTGGGCCCCGACGAAATGCCCCAGGCAAAATATCAGGCAAAGGGACGCAATACCGACAAGAACGCGGACTTTCCTGAAATGTGATTGCGCAATATGCAATGGATCAATCTCCGATTTTCCGCTTCAGGTCCGGCATGGATTCCGGCTTGTTCGAATCGACATAGCGGCTTTCGTTGCCGGTGGCCGTTACGTTTTCATAAACGCCCTGGTCGCGACGGACCAGCTTGGTGAAGCCCATATTCTTCAGGTCGGAATCGCCGCGCGGGGTATTGACGTTCACCCGCGAAATCAAACGCCGAAGCGCACCGCCGCATTCGGGGCATTTCTTCAGGGCGTCGTCCGTAATGGGATGTTCCACCTCAAATATTTTGCCTAGTTTGCAGGCCTTATCTATATGCTCGTACTCGTAAAGCGCCATTTTCCACCTCTTGGATTATATACGGATGCAGAGTGCCGGGCACTCTTTCTTTTGTTTTATCATAATGTTTCTTTTTGCCCAAGGCTTTCAGTGGGGTATTCGAAAATTTCTGGTAGCCGTTTTTTACGTGAATTTGCGCCTTGACATATTTAACGATAAATATTATACGTGGTCCCTTAGCAGGAGCCAAAATCATTTTATCGGAACGAAAACAAATACCGTGGCCCAAAAACATAAAGTCACCCTCAAGCAGATCGCCCAAAAGGTCGGATGTTCCCACACGGCGGTGTCCGTTGTGTTGGGCAACCCCAATGGCAACTCCGGCGTGGGGCCCGATTTGCGACGCAGGATCGAGGCGGCGGCCAAGCGCATGGGCTATGAGACGAACTACCACGCCCAGGCCCTGCGCGCGGGAAAGGCCAACGCACTGGGACTCATGTTTGGCGCGGGATCGCGTTCGCAATTGCAGGTCGGCTTTTTCTCGCGCATGATTGCCGGTCTCGATGAATTTGCCCGAAGCCGCAATCACGATCTGGTCATCGTGGGGTCCGGTCCGGGCGAGGGGCACTTGAATCGGGGCGTGCAGTATATCAATCGCCGACGCATCGACGCGCTGATCATTCCGGGCGTCATGTATCCCGAGCAGGTGCTGAACCGCGACGACCGTCCCATGCCCGTGGTGGCCGCGATTCCGCCGCCGGGCAAGACCTTTTATCCCGCCGTTGACCTGGACTACGGCCCCGGCCTGAAAGAAGCGGTGCGGCTCTTTCGCGAAAAAGGCCACCGGGATGTTCTGGCGATCCATGCCTTGCCGGATACGCATCATTACACGGAAGGGCGCGTAAAGGATTTCTGCCGCCTGGCGCGGGAAGCCGGAATGGAGGCGGAAATGCTCTGCCTCGAAAGCTCGCAGCAGGGAGAAGGCGGCTCCCGTCTGGCAACGATCCGGAATTTCCGCGAAAGATTTGCCCTCTGGCTCGAAAAGAACGAATGCCCCGGAGCCATCCTCGCCCATAATGAACTCAATGGTATCGGCATCTATCAGGCCCTCGCCGCGAAGGGCCTGGCGGTTCCGCGCGATGTGTCGCTGATCGCCTTCGACGATATCTGGGCCGACCTGACTGTGCCGCCCATGACCGTCATCAGCACGCACCTGGACAAGGTCGGCCAGGAAGCCGGAGCCTTGGCTCTGGATATACTCGACGATTCCAGCTGGGTGGATGATCCGCCCCGTCGATATGTGTCGGCCAGCCTGGTTCCGCGCGAAAGCGTAGGCCCCGCTCGCGGTTGACGCTTCGGATATGCGGTATTTTATCCACAGATTGCGCAGATTTCCGCAGATGTAAAAGCGTAAAAGGTGCGCCCCATAAGAGCCTGTGGGTTTTAACCCCAGGTAGATGAAATAAAACATAAACAAGGGCTGAAGGCCCGACGCAGATACAAAATATGTAGTTCAACAAAGACTTTTTAGGACCATAGATTTTTGCCGGCTTCAGCCGGAGGGAAAGCATACAAACAAAAAACCACAGCGCGCTTCAGCGTGCTTCCAAGCCCCAAACAGAAAGCCACAAAATGTCCCGGACACCCCACATCATTATCATCACGGCCGACCAGATGCGCGCCGACGCCATGGAACCCGCCGGTGACAACTATGCCATCACCCCGAACCTTAGCCGCCTGGCCGCGCGCGGCACGCTCTTCAAACGCGCCTATTGCGCCGTACCCACTTGCACCCCATCGCGCACCGCCCTCTTCACCGGGCGCTATCCCCATGTCACCAACACCTGGCAGGTCGGCACCATTCTCTCCGACTACGAAACTACCCTCTGCGACATGCTGAAGCCCCGGGGCTATCGCAACGTAGCCATCGGCAAGATGCACTTTCGACCCCAGCGCACGGAAGCCTTTCCCAGCTTCGGCGACAATGAAGACATCGCCAAACGCGACGGACCCCGCGTCACCGACGGCAGCTATTTCGGCTTTGACGAACACCACATCACCGAGGACAACCGCGTGGGCGAATACTTGGACTGGCTGCAGGAAGTGGCGCCCCAATATGTCAAGTCCCTCTCGCGGCATCCCGACGTCGCCACCTGTCAGCGCGAGGGCAGCGAGCTGCCTCCGGAATATCACCAGACGCGATGGGTCGGCGACCTCAGCGTGAAGGCCATCGAGGAGCATGATCCCGAAAAGCCGCTTTTCCTCTGGACCAGCTTTGTCGATCCCCATCACCCCTTTGACGCGCCGAAAAAATATGTGGACATGTACCGCGACCGCGATGACCGGATTCCCAAACCCGTCATGCGCGAGGGCGAATACGCGAGTCGTCCTGCCCACCTGCAGAAAAACCCCGCCAGCGACACTTATCCCTGGCCCGGAAGCGCCCATCCGGGCAACTACAATCCCGATGAAATCCTCGACATCGTGCGCAACTACTACGCCATGATCACCTTTCTCGACGAGGAGGTGGGCCGTGTGCTCGACGCGCTCGAAGCCAAAGGTATGATCGAAAACAGCATCATCCTTTTTTCCGCCGACCATGGCGAACTGCTGGGAGATCATAATCTTCTGCAAAAGGGTCCCTGGATGTACGAATGCCTGACGCGCGTACCCATGATCATCGCCGGACCCGAAGCGCGAAACAACGCAAAGACCAACGCCCTCATGGAAAACGTGGACGTTGTGCCAACGCTGCTCGAATGGATCGGCCAGGAAATCCCCTGGGGCGTTCAGGGCACATCACAACTGCCCGTGATCCAGGGCAAGACCGACGGCGTCCGCGACACCGCCATCTGCGCCTTTAAGGGGCCGGATATCGGCTTCAACCTGAACGTGAAATCCATCTCCACGGATCGCTACAAACTCAATGTCTTCGCGGGAGAAGAATATGCCGAACTCTTCGACCTGCAGGAAGATCCCGACGAACTCCACAACCGCTACGACGACGAATCGTACCGGGAAATCCAAAACGAACTCTATCGCAAACTGGCCGAACGCCTCATGCTCGACGAGGACCCGCTTCCCAAACGCAAAAGCCAGTGGTAGGAAAGGTATGGCAAAATGAAGATAAGAAACCGCAGCACTATCGCAGCAGTAATCCTGACGATTCTGGCGTGCATCCCCGGCGCCATTGCCCAGAATGATGCCACCAAAGACTACGTCTGGTGGGAAGGCGAAGATGCCACTGACACCAACCTGAGCACACGCTTTCAGTTTGCTCCAAACAACGCGAAAGAGGCCTCTGTCCTGTCCGGCGGCAAATGGCTGGGCCGCGATGACGACGACTGGATCTCCGGAGGCTACGCCGAATATGAGATCAACGTCCCCGACGAAGGCGAATACAAATTATACGTGCGCAAACTCTGGAAACACGGCCCCTTTCGCTGGCGATTTGATGATCAGGAGTGGAAGACGCTTTCGCGTAACGCGCCCCTGATCGACACGGCCACCATGCGCAAGTTCGTGGCCCCCTGCTGGGCGCTGGCCGGAGATGTCAGCCTGAGCGCCGGAAAGCATCGCCTGCGCGTGGAACTGATTGAAGACACAAAAGGCTTTGCCGCATTTGACGCCTTTGTCCTGACGAAAAACTTTTTTGTCCCTGCCGGTACGCGCAAGCCCGGTGAAAAATATGGAACGGCCCCCGAAGGCTGGTTTCCCTTTGAACCCGATGCCGACCCCTATGCCGACAGCGCACTCCTCGACCTGCGCAGCCTTTCCGCCGAAGACATCGATCAGCTGGGTTCCATCATTGCCCAAGGCGAAGAATTCGTTTACCAGAAATCTGGCGAACCCGTGCGGCTCTGGTCTGTCAATTCGGGTATGCAAATTCCGGCCATGCCGCGCAACATGATTGACGCCCTGGCCCAATATCTCGCCAAGCGCGGAATCAATTGCGTACGCCTCCACGGCGGATGGTTTTATGGCAGCGGCTCGAACGCCTCGGACGTCGATCCAAAAAAACAGGACGATGCCTTTTACTTCATCGCCGCTATGAAAGAGGCCGGCATCTATGTGTCCATATCGCCCTATTTTCAGCACTGGCTGGACCTGTCCGAATCTGTAAAATTTCCCGGCTACGACACCGTCGCCAATGGCCGTCCCTTCACCCTCCACTTTTTTTACGAGCCCTACCAGAAGGTCATGCGCGACTGGTACAAGGCCATTCTCGATCCCGTCAATCCCTATACGGGAACGCGCCTGGCAGAGGATCCTGTCATCTCCACCTTTGAACTGGTGAATGAAGACACTTTCTTTTTCTGGACATTCAATCCCGATAAAATCCTGCCCGAAGCCTATCGTCAGGAACTGGAAAAACAATTCGGCGACTGGCTCACGCAAAAATACGGCACTATCGATGAGGCCCTCGCCTCCTGGGGATCGGGTGGTCCCAAGGTGAATGGCGACGCGCCTGAGGCCGGGCGCATGGGACTCTATTCGGTCTGGCAGATGGGTGCCGAGGCCCGGACGCAGAATATGCAGAATCCCAAACGCGCCATCGACACGGCCCGTTTTCTCGTGGAGACCATGCAGGAGTTTTACAGCGAAATGATCGCCTATTTGCGTGATGATCTCGGCTACCCGGGACCGGTCAATTCAACAAGCTTTGCCGTGGCCGATCCCAAAATCATGACCGGCCTCGTGCGCATCGCGCAAAAGCCTCTGAGCACGACGGACTACCACGGCCATTTTCGCGGGGCCATGGAGAAAGGCGAAGGCTGGAACGTGGGCGAGGAATCGAAATACTGGGACCGTAGCGTCCTGCGCCTCATGGGCAAGAAGGGCCAGGATGAAGCCGGTATCGATTCCGTCATGCACCGCGTCCAAACCCGGGGAAAGCCCCTGATCAATACGGAATTTTCCTACATGCTGCCAAACCGGTACCACTCGGAGCTGGCCCCGACCGTGGCGATTTTCGGGCGTGAACTGGGCTACGACCAGGTGTCCTTTTTCGCGCTGGCCGAAAGCACGGGATGGGTGGCTTCAATGCAGAGCTTTTTTCCGGTGCAGACGCCAAGCATCGCTGGGCAATGGCCCGCCACATCGATCCTTTTCCGCGAGAACATACTCAAGGAAGGTGACATTGTCGTGCAGGAATTCATTGCGCCCGAGACGGTTCTCGACCTGGAAGGAACGAAAATAGTACCGCCAATGTTCATCGATGAAGTCGGCGCGGCAGCCGTGGGCAAGGATGCCGACGTCTTCAATAACGACTCCGTGCTGGCCCAGTTCGGCTTCAACCCGCGCGCCTTTCTGCTGGGCAAGGTGCAGTATGATTTTCAGAAGGGCGCAAAAAACCGGCTCGAGTTTCACCCGCAACTGGATTCGCTGATCAAGGGAGACCAGCGCGGCATGGCGGCCAGCAGCGGGCAGTATCACTGGCACACAGGGCGCGGCCTGCTGCTTCTGGAAGCGGCGGGTGGACAGGGCGCGGTGGGTTTTTTGGAGGAAGGCGCGCGCATCGACCTGCCCGACATGGCCATCGAAAGCGCCATGCCCTTTGGATCGATCCTGGCCGTTGCCATGGATGGCAAGGCCCTGGCCCAGTCCGACAAAATCCTGCTCCAGGTCATGAGCGAGGCGCAGAATTACGGCTACGAAGCCACACCCGAAAATGGCAAACGTACCATCAAGAGCATGGGCAAGGCCCCGATTATCGTGCGCAATTTCGAAGGCACTGTTTCCTTCAAATTTTCCGCGGCCCAATCGGCGAAGGTCACGACCCTCGACCCCAACGGCTATAAGCGCGACACTTTTACCGGCGCGGCAAAAATAAAACTCCAGCCGGACGTGCTTTATTACATCATCGAAAAACCCTGAGACTGGAAAGGACCTTCATAAATGACAAAGACCATGACCCATCGCGAGCGTGTGCGGACGGCGCTGCAGCACAAGCAGCCGGATCGCCTGCCCATTGACTTTGGCGGAACCTTCCTCTCGAGCGCCAAGCCCGAAATGCAGGAGGCGATTGCCGAATACCTGGGACTGGAAAGCGAACGCGATCCGCGTTTCCCCTACTTCGACAATCGCATCCAGGAGCATTTTGATTGCGACCTGCGCCAGATTCAGCCCAAGGCTCCGCGCAAGTGGGGCTTTGGCGGTCTCGAAGAAGCGCCCATGCGGGACCTGTCCATCGACGATCTCGACAAATGGCCCTGGCCCGAACCCGGCGACGCACTGGTCGAGGGCCTGCGCGAGGAGGCTAAATTTCTCCATGAGGAAACGGACTACGCCATCTGCGCCGCCCAGGTGGGTCAGGGTATCTTCGAGGCCGGCTGCTACCTGCGCGGATACGACCAGATCCTGCTCGACATGATGATGGACGAGGGCTTTGTCCATGCCTTCAACCAGAAGGTGCTCGAGACAAACCTGAAGTTGGGCGACCTGTACTTTGCCGAGATCGGGCCCTATGTGGACATCGTCCTCGTGGGCGACGACCTCGCCATGCAAACGCAGCCCTACATGAACCCCGAAACTTTTCGCCGGCTTTATAAGCCCTACTTTGCCGAGTACATCGCCGGAATACGAAAGTATTGTCCGACGGCCTATATCGGCCACCACTGCTGCGGCGCGGCCAGCTCGCTCTACGAAGACCTGATCGAAATCGGTGTGCAGATTTCCAACCCTGTCCAGACGACGGCCACGGGCATGAAGCCGGAAGATCTCAAGGCCTGGAAGCCGCGCATTGCATTCCACGGCGGCGGCGACCTGCAGCACGTACTGCCCCACGGAACGGCTGATGAAGTGCGCGCGCTGACCAAAGAACTCGTGGAAAACCTCAGCCCCGACGGCGGCTACATCCTGGCCCCATGCCACACACTGCCCGAGGACGTGAAGCCCGAGAACATATCGCTCTTTCTGGAAGAAGGCCGAAGGCTGGGGTCAAAAGGCTGATGGGTGGTCAGCGCGGATAAACCAGGTCAAACTGCGGATCGCCCACGAATATCCACAGGACGATGTAATGGTGGATGAGGTCGCTCAGGACCAGTGCGCCGCCGAGAGGCAGCAACCAGGAGCATGCGGCAGGAAAGCGTCGCCAGAATACCCCTGCCAGGACAATGGCCAACACGCCGAAATAGCCGTGGTGGATGCGAATACCCATCGTCAGGCGACCGATGTTGTTGGCCGTATATACGCTCGTTTGCAGGCCCAGGCCGAAACGCATGGCGGCGGTTATCCCTTCCATGACGATGGTCGCTATCACGCAGAACCATATCATGGCGCGCGCTGACAGTTCCGGGATTATCATTTGCCTGGTCCTTGCCGTAGGGGATCCGATTCTGCTCAGGGATGCCCATAATATCCCGAAGGCCCGGCCTGTGACAATGGCAATCAATTCTTTCTTTCCCAAGGGTTGCAAGACATAAATAGGGA
>CAYWYC010000158.1:0-11104 GCA_964462565.1 uncultured Candidatus Sumerlaeota bacterium
ACCCTTTTCGCCTGAAACTAAACTTTCAGACAATCTCGAATATCATCGCATTCCAAGACCATAAGATTAACGTTTCCCGCAAAATCCCGGAAGGGCCAGTTTTTTTAGGACAAATAATCACGCTTCCGCCGTCCGGGCCTGACTGCGCCTGCCTTGTTCCACCCTTTGCGGAATCGAACGCTCCAAAATAAGCTTGAGCACTGTATATAGCACAATGGCGGTCAGGAAAGGCATAATTAACAGTTCAAAAACGGTGATGAGGATGTAATACAAAAAGGCGCTCATGCCCTGGCGGGTGAGGCGCGTAAAGGAATAGACCATGGTCATGAAGGAGTTGCGAATGTTTTCGATGCTGCCGCCGGGATCGGTGATCGATACGGATTCCTTGAAGCGCAAAAGATCCATCTTGGCATGATCAAACTCGCGCTGGACGCTTTCCATGCGTTCGGCCTGCTTCGCCTGGACGGGTTCTGTGTATTTTCTCGCCACCAGATCGGAGGCGATCAGGGTGACGGGAATCACGTAAAGGACAAAAAGACCAACAAGGACACAACGCAAGCCCCAGTTGCTTAAAAACCGTTTTTGCCCTTCCCATATCGGGGCGGCGGCAAAAAGAAAAAGTCCGAGAGCCACAATATATATACCGATGCCGGGTATTCCCGTTTCCAGGAGCAGTTTGTAAAACATCAGAATAGCCGTGGCCCAGAGGAATATCTTCCACACAAAGTCCACATAGTCATGGGCGGGCTGGACCAGGTCGCCCACTTCGAGGTCAAAACCCACGCCGACGGAGCTGCCTTCGATAACGGCGACGCCACCCTTGATGGCCGATATGCTGAGAAAGGCCCGGCCGTTGCTTTCGAGGGCGCCGTCCACCAAGACCATGGTGCGGCTTTCGAGTAGTTCGTAGAAGAGCACCGTTCGCGCGAAATCGGAAAACAGGATGAGCACCAGTCCCAGAGCCACGAGCAGCCCCATGCTGATCCAGAGGGGCTTTTTCGATTGCTGCTTTTCGTTCTCGTCAGATAGAGCATCGCTGTTTTCTGTTTGGCTATCCATAAAATCCTCCGGGCTTGTCATGCAGCCGACATCTGCTGATATTGCGATTTACCGTACTGCAATTATTCTACCGGAAAAGGCCGTCTCAAACAAGGTGCTTGTCGGGCTTGCCGCTGAGGAGGAGCCAGAGGAAGAAGGGTCCGCCGAGGAGGGACGTGAAAACGCCCACGGGCAGTTCGGTCGGCGCGAAAACGGTTCGGGCCACAGTATCGCACAGCACCAGAAAGATACCGCCGAAAAACAGACTGGCCGGCATGAGCCAGCGATGGTTCGGGCCGAAAAGCAAGCGGCAGATGTGAGGACACATAAGTCCGACGAAGCCAATGGGACCGCACACGGCGACGATCCCACCGACCATGATACTGATCGAAAAGAAGAGGATGGCCTTTACGCGCTGCACCGCCACGCCGCGGCTTGTCGCGAGATCTTCGCCGGTGGTGAGAAGATTAAGTTCATTGGTGTAGAAAAAGATGACAAGGACGCCGAGAATGACGGGAGGCAGTACCTGAAAAACGCCCCCCATGCCGACTGTCTGGAGTCCGCCCATGAGCCAACGGAGGATGCGGAAGGTGTCGTAGAAATTGGAAGTGTACTGAATGAAGAGGATGAGGCTGGAGAAGAAAAAATTCACCGCGACGCCTGCCAGGAGCATGGCTCCGGTGGAGAAGCCACGCTTGACCTGGGTGAGTCCATAGACAAGAACGATGGCCCCGAGCGCACCGATAAAGGCGGCGATGCTGACTGCGGAGAGGCCGAGGAATTGCATCAGAAAACTTTGCGAAAAAGCGGCGAAAAGCGAAAGCGCTCCCAGGCGTACGCTCAGGGCCGCGCCCAGGGACGCGCCGCTCGATACGCCTAGCGTGAACGGAGTGGCCAGTGGATTGCGAAAAAGCGCTTGAAAAGCCATTCCCCCCAGCGACAAACCGGCTCCCGCCAACCAGGCCAGCAAAACACGGGGCACGCGAATCTTCCAGAAGATCGTGGCGTCTGTATCGCCCGACTGCGGGTGGAGGATGGCGTCTAAGGAAATCGCCTGCATCCCGATCAGCGGCATGGTGAGGACTGCGCCGAGAGAAATAACGATGAGGATGGTCAGGAGGATCGCTTTTTTCATAAGCCGATCCCCTGTGGCGCGACCACGGTGGAGCCGCTTTCGCCATGTCGCAGGAATTGAAATTCGGCGTCGTAAATTTCCGAAAGGCGTTGGCCTTCCAGCAATGCGGCGGGTGCATCGTTGAAAACGACGCTCCCCTTCTTGAGAGCGATAACCCGATTGCTGGAGAGCAGGGCGCAATTGATATCGTGGGTGACGGAAATAATCGTCGCGCCGGACTCGCGATTGATCTTCTGGAGCAGGCGCAACACGTCGGCCTGGTGGCGATAGTCGAGAAAAGAGGTGGGCTCGTCGAGGAGCAGGATGTCGCCGCCCTGGGCCAGGGCGGCCGTGATATAAACCTTCTGACGCTCGCCGCCGCTCAGGGTGCTCAGGCTGCGGTCGGCAAATTCTTCGACGCCTGTGATTTGCATGTATTCGCGGGCGGCAGTCTCATCTTCGGAGCGAATCACGGAAAAGGCGCTCAGGTGCGGATAGCGCCCCATGAGGACAAACTCGAGTACGGTAAAAGGAAAGGGCTGCCTGCCGCCGGCCTGGGGTACATAACTGACGCGCGCGGCCAGTTCTTTCTGGCTGTATTTTTCGAGGGGCTTGCCCTGGATTTCCACATGGCCGCTGAAACCGCGATAGATGCGCATGATGCATTTGAGCAGGCTGCTCTTGCCCGCGCCGTTGGGGCCAATGATCGAGCAATATTCACCCTCGGCCACATCGAAAGAAATATCGCGCAGGATCTCTGACGCACCGATGGAAAAGGAAAGATTCCGGACCTGGAGAGCCGCGTCGCTCATGGTTTCGCGTCGGCCTTTTCTTTGGCGTCTGCCGATTTTTCTCCGGCGTCCCAATCCACATCGGGATGGATGATCCGAGCCAATTCTTCGAGGATTTGGACGTAGCGTGGTCCCGGACGCACGGCATAATTTCCGGTGATTACATGGACCCGATCATTTTTCACGGCAGGCAAGCTCGCCAGCGTATCCCAATGCGCGCGAATCTGCTCCACCGTTGGGCCGCCTTCGGGCAGCGCACCGACGAGTTCGATAATCACGTCGGGCTTGAGCAGGATGATCCCCTCGCCCGAAAGTTGGGGATAGGCCGCCTTGGAATCGGCCAGCACATTCTCGCCCCCTACCATGCCGATCATTTCGTCGTAAAGGTTGTCCGGTCCCGCGGCAAAAATCGTTCCCAGACTTCCGCCCGTCAGGTCGCGTCCGATGCTCATGAGCACCTTCACCTTTGCCAGGTTTTCCGCCTTTTCCACGACCGCTGCGGTTCGTTCTTTAAGTTGCTTCACCACGGTCTTTGCCTGCGTCTCGACTCCGCAGGCTTTGCCGATGGTTATAATGGATTCCAGAATGTCGGGGATTTTTTCATGACGCACGGTCAGACATTTCACGCCGAGGCTTTCCAGCCGTTTCTTGATTTCATCATGCGAGGTCAGCAGAATCACCAGGTCCGGCTTCAGGCCCAGGATGGCCTCGTAATTGGGATCGAAAAATCCGCCCACCCTGGGCAGTTCTTTGGCGGCTTCGGGATAGTCACAGAATTTGCTGACCCCCACCAGCCGGTCTTCCAGGTCCAATTCGAAAACGACTTCCGTCACACTGGGGGCCAGCGAAACGATCCGTTTGGGGCCCTGGTCTGCTTCCTGCGCCCACAAAACGCCAAAGGCCGGGCAAAGCAAAATCGCCACGGTTGCGATGAACCGGTATATTCGAAAAATACGCATCACAGATTTCAATCCTTTTTGTCGCGCTCTTCCATGCGCTTTCGGCTGCTGGCCAGGAGGGCTTCCTTGCGACGACGCGCCAGCTCCTGCATGTCCTCATGGAGATCGGTCTCGTCCACGATCTCCCGGCCCAGGAGACATTCAAGCACATCTTCCAGGGAAACAACACCCGTAAAATGCCCATGTTCGTCGCGCACACAGAAAAGATGCCGCCGTGTTATCAGAAATTGATCCAGCAGTTGGTGCGCCGGCGTGGTTTCTTCCACAAAATGTACCGGGTCCATCAGGTCGGCAATGGAGAGATCGAACTGGTCATTCGCCAAAGCATTGAAGACGCGCCGCCGCCGGATGATGCCCACGATGTTGTCGGGATTGTCATCGGTACATACGGGCAATCGGCTGAAACGCCAGTGTTCGGCGTTCATGCGCGTCTGCTTCAGCAGCATGTCTCCCGGCACACGCGCCACCACGGGATTCGGGGTCATGAGATCGTAGGCCGTTACGTTGTCCAGGCGCAGGGCGTTGGCTACCCAGAGGGCCTCATGGGGATGAATGGCTCCCTGTTTTTCGACCAGCTGGGCCAGGCTGATGATGTCTTCTTCCGTGCCATGGCTGATGCGCGCGCCCTTGCCCCAGATGCGGGTGAGCAGGACGCACATCTTGATCGCCGGCCACAGGGCCCAGACCATGAGTTGCAGGGGGATGGCCAGGTTTGGCGCCAGAGAATTGGCAAAGCGGACTCCCAGGGACTTGGGGACGATCTCTGAGAAGAAGAGGACGGCAAAGGTAAAGGCTCCGGAAAAAATGGCGAGATAGGAGTTACCGTAAAGCTCGCGTACCAAAGCCCCCGCCCAGGCCGCGCCCGCCGTGTTGGCGATGGTGTTGACGATGAGGATGGCCGCGATGGATTCGTCGATCTGACGACGCACCCGCGCCAGCACCCGCCCACGGGCATCGCCGCTGCGTCGGAGCGTCTCGATCTGGCTGCGCGTGACAGAATACATGCACGCTTCGAGCATGGAGCAAAAGAAAGAAGTAATGAGGCTGACGCCCGTGATGATCGGGATCAGAAGCAGATAAGGCATTATCCCACTGCCCCGTATAAGCGGTTCACCGTATTTCCTCCAAGTGTATCAACCTTCTTCACCCCTATGGCATAGCAAAGCCTCACGTCCGAAGCAAGCAAAACCGCCTGCCATTTCGCGTAATTATCGGCTGGACATTGCGCGTTTTTGCGGTAGAATCACGCAACATCCAGAATCAGGAGGTTGCGCCATGCACCAGCCCACCCAGTTTCCCCAGCTTATTCTCAGTCGGTCGGAGACTTTTCTCAGGCGGCTTCGCGAAATCGTATGGAAGCGAACGGCTGATGAACTGCGTCTGGAGGCAACGGAATGCTTTCCCCGGCTTCCCGCCCTGGAGGACGCGAAATCCAGAGAACTTCGCGAAACGCACGAAGGGGAAGGGCTGGGACGGCGCTTTCATTATGTGTGGTATCGGGTGACATTGCCGGAAAAGCGACAGGGCGACTGGATTTGCTGGCGGCACGGGGGCGAATGCACGGCCTATTTTGATGGCGCGCCCTGGGCCGGGTTCGACTGGCAGCACTTTCGGTTTCGCCTGCCCGATGCCGCGAAGGAATTGTGGATCGCCGTCATGCACATGAACGACGGCGACGTCCTGAAGGAAGCAGGATTGGACCAGCGGGACGATGCGGCGTGGCATGCCTGGCACGATCTGGAAGTACTGGTGGACCTGGCGCATGGGGCGCTCGAAGGGCTCGAACTGCCCTATGGCGGGAACTTCGCCAAGAGCTTTGCCTATCGGCCCTCGCTGGAATTTGTGCCTCGATCGACCCGGCTGATTCTCCATCACCTGGACAAGGCGGCATCGGCCTTTGAGCGTGGAGGCGTTGCCGAGGCGGGTCCTGTATTGGCCGAGGCCATTCGCGCCCTGCCGGCAGATACCATCCAGATGCCCCTGGTGACCACGGCCCAGGCACATCTCGACCCCGTGCACATGTGGCCCGAGCATGTGGGGCGCTTCAAGATTGTCCACACCTGGTCCACGGCGACGCTCCTGATGGACGAGTATGAGGACATGCATTTTCTTTTCAGCCAGCCGGCGGCTTACCAGTGGGTTTCGGAGATGGAACCTTCTTTGAGTGCCCGGGTTGGCAAACGATTGAAGGAGGGGCGATGGGAGGCTGAAGGGGCAGCCTGGGTTGAGTTTGATACCAACATGCCATGCGGAGAAGCCATGCTGCGGGCCCTGCTTATCGGACAGGCCCGCGCCCGAAAAGACGCCGGGAAGGAAGGCCGTATTCTCTGGCTGCCCGATACCTTCGGCTACAGCGCGTGCCTGCCGCAGTTGATGCGCCTGGCCGGGGTGGATAGTTTCTGGACCACCAAACTCCAGTGGAGCACGATTACGCATTTTCCGCTGTCTTCCTTTCGCTGGAAGGGCAACGACGGCAGCGAGGTCATGGCGCACATGGCCCAGCATTATATGGGCTATTCGGTCAACGGCCTGCCGCGGCAGTTTCAGAATATCGAGAAAATCAATCGCCAGAGTCATGTTCATAATGAGTCCATCGCGCCCGTGGGCTATGGCGACGGCGGCGGAGGAATCAAGGCCGAACAGATCGAACGCACCCGTCGCTGCCGAAACCTCCACAACGTTCCGAAGGCCCGTTTCGGAAAAGTGGCTGATTTTTTTGAGCGGCTGCATGGGCTCAAGGATCAATTGCCGGCCTGGCATGGAGAGATTTATCTGGAATACCATCGCGGCGTGCTGACCAGTTGCCGGAATATTAAAACCGCCTATCGCGCGGCAGAGCGGCAGTTGCAAACTTTGGAAGCCGTTCATATCGCAAGCGGGCGCGGACCTGTCGATCCCCAATACTGGGAACGCCTCTGCCTGATGCAGTTTCACGACATCATTACCGGCAGCAGCCTGGTGGAGGCCATCGATGCCTGCGCCACGGAAATGGGTGAGATGGTGGAGCGCGCGAAAATGGAAGCGCTGAAAGTTCTTTCGGAAGATGGCGGTGAAGCATGTCTCTTCAACCCCCTGCCCGTCGCGCGCGAGGCCCTGCTGGAGGATGGAAGCGTCCTGACTCTTGCGCCGCTCGAAGGCAAGGCTATTGCCCAGGCCGCAGCCCGCGAATCCGACCCGGTGCAGGCAACGGACAAGAGCCTGAAAAATGACCGGCTGGAAATGAGCCTCGACGCATCGGCCTGCATAGCGGAAATAATCATCGACGGAAAGGCCCTGCAACAGGCATCGCCCCTGGCAAGCCTCTGGCTCTATCCCGAAATGCCCACGGCCTTTGACGTATGGGAAATCGAAGAGCCGACGCTCCTCAACGGAACACGCGTCGATTCACCCGCGGAGATTACCTCACAGCAGCACCCCGACGGAAGCGCCAGCCTTTTCGCGAAACGTTCCATCGGCCGCCACAGCAGCGCCACCGTGGAATATCGGCTGGAACCGGACGCTGATTATCTGCGGATCAATATCGATATCGACTGGCAGGAGCCGCGCCATTTGTTGAAGATGCATTTTCCCACGGATTATCAGGGGCGCATGGCTCGATTCGGCTGTCCCTTTGGCAGTGTATTGCGCAGCCAGCAGCCCAATGCGCCATCGGAACAGGCGCAGTGGGAAGCCGCCGGAAGTCGCTGGGCGGCCGTTTGTGACGATGCCGAACGGGACGGATTATTTCTGGTGACGAAGGATTCCTTTGGCTTCAGCTGTCGTGAGGGACGCCTGACCGTGAGCCTCGTTCGCAGTCCCGCTCCGCCCGAAGCCGATGCCGCGCGCCTGGGACGCCTCCTGGACCAGGGAGCCGCCTACGATGAATCGGAGATGGCGGGCCTCATCACCGACCTGGGGCATCACCGGTTGGAACTGGCCATCGGCAGGCACGCCGCCCGGGCGCCCGAATCGCAAGCCGCCGCGCTGGCCGACCGGATATTTACGCCGTGCCTGGAATATCAGGGAAAGCCCGTCCCGTCGCCCCTGCCCGAAATCGAATGCAGCCCAAGCCTCATTCCCGCCTGGGCGCAACCCCTCGATGCCGATCGCTGGATATTGCGCCTCCATGAGGTGGCGGGATCCCACGCGGAAGCCCGGCTCACTCCGGCGGAAGGATGGCAGGCCGTCCGATGCGATGCACGCGGAAAAGCCGCCGATGAAAAGGAAACGATTTTCCGGGTCAGGCCCTATGAAATTCTCAGCCTGCTCATCGAAAAAAATTGAGCGGGTGAAAGTGGTTTGGCCGGGATTTTTTCTGAAAAACAAACCTGAAAACATTGCAATAAACAGCCGATTCTTGTATGCCTTGAAGAGATCGGACTACATGTATTATTCCGGATTCCGGCCGCAGGCGGTGTCCTTGAAAGAAAGCGATAATGACTGAATATTCTGAAAAAACAAACGTGCTCCTCATCCTGACGGACGACCAGGGTTGGGACGATTATGGCTGTCACGGAAATCCCTGGGTGCGGACGCCGAACCTGGATCGCATGCGTGAGGAGTCGGTGCGTTTTTCGAATTACTACGTGGCTTCCGTCTGCGCGCCATCGCGTGCCAGCCTGCTGACGGGCCGTCATTTTTTGCGGGTGGGTGTGGCGCACGTTCATGGCGGCAAGGACTTCATCCATCCGGGCGAGGTGCTGATCAGCGATCTCTTTCGGCAGGGCGGATACGCGACGGGCATGTGGGGCAAGTGGCACTCGGGCAAGTCATCGGGCTACTTTCCCTGGGAGCGTGGTTTTGACGAGGCATACATGGCCCAGCTCTACAAGCACAAGGACAGCATCGGCCGCATGAATGGTCGGGAGGTTTCTCACGAGGGCTGGACGGTGGACACGTTGACGGACTATGCCATCGATTTCCTGAAGCGGCAGAAGGAAGGGGGTAAGCCCTTCTTCGCCTTCCTGCCGTACCTGACGGTCCACGCGCCCCTCGTGGCGCCGGATGGGTTGATCGATGAATACGAGGCCATGGGCATGTCGCGTGCGCTGGCAACGGTTTATGCCATGATCGACCAGTTGGATGTGAATATCGGCAGGCTCATGGACGCGCTGCAGGAACTGGACCTGGAGAAAAATACGGTAATGCTTTTCATGAGCGACAATGGCCCGGCCTGCCTGGAGGGGACGTTGAGCGATGCCGACCGACGCCAGCGCTATGTGAACCGGTACAAGGGGCACAAGGGTAACATGTGGGAGAACGGTATCAAGTCGCCTTTGTGGGTGCGGCAGCCGGGACGCTTTGAGCCGCATGATGTGGAGCGGCTGTGCGATATCTGCGACATCCTGCCGACGCTTTGCGACCTGTGCGGGATTGAGATCCCGGCCGATCATCCCAAATTGGATGGGCGGAGCATTCGTGCTTACCTGGAAGGCGACGAAAGCGGACTTGAGCCGAAGGAATCTTATATATACGTGAATCCCGGATGGCCGCCGGATCCCGACCGGCCTTATCATATCAATGGGTATTTCAATGAATATGATCCCGTGCCGCCGGATAAAAAGCAGGCGCTGCCCTTTGATCCGCAACTGGTCAGCCTGCGCACGGAGGACTACAAGCTGCTGTGCAATCCGGGACGCGTTCCCGACATGCCCGAACTGGTTGATGGCCGGGCGTTGATTCATATTGCCGAAGACCCGAAAGAAGACCGCAACATCGCAGCGACAGAAACGGCCCGGGCCGACGCCATGCGCGAAAAACTGGCCGGCTGGTTTGACGAAATCAAAAAGGAACCCCATTCCTTTCATATTCCGGTTTTTCAGATCGGGCGGGACCGAACGAATTTTGTGGCGGCTTACGCGCCCGTGACAATGCGCGGCGGTATCCATAATGGCGGCCTGGCCAGCCTGAACTGGAAGGCGGTGGGCGACGGCGCGGATTATGAGGTTGACGTGACGGAGGCGGGGGATTATCGCGTTATTTTGGAAGTGGAGAAGGTGGCTGACAAGAAGATTGTGCTGCGTGTAAGCGCGGGAGAAGAAAAAACGGAAGCGGCGATTTCCGGCGATAAAATGCAGGACATGGGTGAGATTAAACTGGAGGCAGGTAAACAGCGGCTTTCGCTCGATGTGATTGACGCGGAAGAATCGGAAAGCGCGATCCTTCACAAAATCGTGTACCTGATTTTCGAACGGACGGCCCAGGCGGGGCAGGGAAATGGGCCGCGCAGTTTGATGTTTTAGATTGAGAACCCGAAAAGGAGACAAACGATGAAACACAGAATTATTTCTTTTATTGCCGCTCTGGGGATGTTGCTCGCGGCAACTGGCTTTGCGCAGGAGCAAAGCGCCGACAAGACGATGCGCATATATTTTATCGGAAACAGCGTGACCGACACGGTGAACTACAAGGGGCTGCAAAAGCTGGCCGAAAGCCAGGGCTATACGCACAAGTGGGGCCGTCACATGATTCCCGGCGCCCCCATCTTCTACATGTGGCAGGGCGAAAACGGCTTTACCGAAAAACCTTATGGCCACGCGAAAAAAGCCCTCTCCGAATTCGAATGGGATGTTGTTTCCGTCCAACCCTTCGATCGCCACATCGACAAAGGCGGCGACCAGGCCGACCTTTACAACATTAACGAGATGATCAAGGCGCAGGTGCCGAAAAATCCGGGCGTGCAGTTTTATATCATGGGGCGTTGGCCGCGCATTCGCAGCAACGGTAAGTCCTTTAAGTTTGACAAAAACGACTACGACCCCAACACTCCCGGTGATCGCCCCGACCTGAGCCAGGTGGACCCCTACGCGCCGCAATGGGAGAAGGAATATACCGGCGGCTGGGACGGTACGAACGAAACGCGGGACTACTTTGAAGACTTGATGAAGGCCGTGAACGAGGCAAACCCGGAGTTGAAGAATCCGGTGAAGATTGTGCCTGTGGGTGAGGTGATGTATGAGTTGGACAAAAAAATGCGCGCAGGCAAGGTTCCCGGCTTCGACAGCATTTATCTTTTTTACAAGGACGGCATTCACCAGAACAAATACGGCTCTTATCTGACGGCGGTGACCTTTTACGCGACGATCTACAAGGAAAGCCCCATCGGCCTGCCCTCCGAACCCTACGGCGACCTGGCCCCTGCGGCTGTAAAGACCATCCAGGAAACGGTCTGGGAAGTCGTCCAGGCTTATCCCCATAGTGGAGTGGAGAAGGAAGAAAAATAG
>CAYWYC010000159.1:0-11089 GCA_964462565.1 uncultured Candidatus Sumerlaeota bacterium
TATTATCGCCAGCCTATAATATAAACGGAAATTGGCTCCATATTATAGCGGCACTATAATATAAACCCCTTTGGGGCGCTATATTATAATTTACCGACATAAAAACAGCCAAAATCGTGACAAAATGTCGCACTTTGGGTCAGTGCCTGCGGTGGAGGGTTTTTGCTCCACCGCAGGTATCCGCTATTTCTGTCAAGCGATTGGCCTTGCGAGCCGCCTTTTACGACGGGTCCGGTGCGCCAGGGTCGTGGAGGTTGGCGAACCAGACGCGGGGTACGTCGCAATTGGGTGGATAGTGTTCGATGGCATCCACTTCGGCGCGGCGCTTGGCCAGCAGGTTCTGGTATTCGCCCGACTGGAGCCAGGGGTCGGGTTCTGCGGGAAAAGGTCGCGGAAGCGAATCGGTAATCTTTTTGAGTTCGGCCTTCAGGTCTTCCAGCACGGCGGCCCGGGTCGGGTCCTTGGCCAGATTGTGGCGTTCGAAGGTATCCGTGGCCAGGTCGTAAAGCTGGTCCGGCTCAAAATAATCGGGAATATGGGGCGCGTTGAGTTTATCAAAGCCCGTGCCGATTCCCGGCTGGACCGATTCATCGCCCTGCTTCATGGCTTCGATGGCCGCCTTGGGATAGCGGTTGGCGATGTACTGGTAGCGGCCCTTGATCACGGACCGGGACCAGCCCATCTCGTGATAATGCACCTTGCGGGGCCATTCGGCTTCGTCACGCAGGGCGGGCAAAACGCTCGCTCCGTCCAGGATATGATCCTTCGGCATTTCCACGCCGCAGGCATCGGCCAGGGTGGGAACCATGTCGGCCCAGGAAAAAATATCATTCGCCACCATGCCCGCCTTCAGCCCCCGGGGCCAGCTCATTACGAAGGGCAAATGTTGGCCGCGCACATAACAGGAGCCCTTGCCGGGCACACCATGGTCGGCGGTATAGATGAAGATGGTGTTTTCGAGTTCGCCTATTCTTTCGAGTTTTTCGAGCAGTGCGCCGATCTGGTCGTCGATCATGATCACGCCTGAATTAACGCCGGCAAGCCCGCCTTCCGTCTGGAGTCCGGCGGCGCGCATCCGTTCAAACACCGTATCGTCGGCAGGATGGGACTTGGGAGCCTCGTCGAGTTTTCCGGCCCAGGTATAGCGATGGTCCACATTCAGCGAATCCTGACAGTTGGGCGAATGGGGCACGGTGTTGGCCAGGTGCAGGTAAAAGGGGCGCTCGTCTCCGGCTGCCTGATCGAGAAACTGCAGGGCGCCATCGGTCATCCACATCGGGTTATGGGCGCGCAGACGGGGATCCTGTTTGCCGCCCAGGTTGCCCCAGTTCACGCAATCGACATACTCGAATCCGGCGGTGCGCTTGACCACATCCACGGCCAGGGCATGGCGCTTGCGGATTTCGGCATCCACCTCGGGATCGTCGGCATCGCCCCCGGTGAAGATCGGCTCCTCATAGCCGAACTCTTCCGTATTGAAGCGGCTGTGCCATTTGCCGATATGGCCGGTGAAATAGCCGTCTTCGCGCAGGGCCTTGCACAGGGTCGGCGTGTCCTGGTCGAGCATGCCGTTCTGGCTGATCAGGTAGGGCTGGTCTTCGGGCGTGTCTTCGTGGGCCCAGCGGCTGCGGCCCGTGTACTGCCCCGTGAAGAGGGTCCATCGGCTCGGGCAGCAAAGCGAGGCATTGCAATAGCCGCGATCAAATCGGACGCCCGTCGCGGCGAGTCGGTCGATGTTGGGTGTGGGCGTCGGGCCGCCATAGCAGCCATGGTAGCTGGGAGTGGTGTCATCGGCAACCACGATGACAATGTTCGGTTTTTTCGACATAATCGTCTCCTTGATATATGAGAATAATGATACACGTTACTTTATGGCCTGCTCTATTCAATCACCAGGCTTCCATCGGCATGAAATTTCCAACAATCCGCCCAGGCCACTTCCCAGAGATAGCCGTCGGGGTCGGTGAAATAGCCGGAATATCCGCCCCAGAAAACATCCTGGGCGGGCTTGATGATTTTGCCGCCGGCCTTTTCGGCGCGAGCCAGCAGTTCCTCCACCTGTGCTTTTTCGCGCGTGTTATGGGCAATGGTGATGCCGGGAAATTTCGGCTTGCCCTCTTTCGCCGCATCCACATAATCGGAGCCGATGTCCTCGGCCAGTTTGTCGAAGGGATAAAGGGCCAGACAGGCGCCGCTGGTTTTGAAGAAAACAATACCCGCGTCCGATGGCGCCGTTGTCGGCAGGCCGAGGCCTTCCTTGTAAAATCGCCAGGCCCGCTCCATATCGCTGACGCCCAACGTAATGATGCTGATTCGTGGTTCCATGCTATCCTCTTTCGCACACAGCTTGACCAAATCTACCTTTCCGCATGGAAATGGTCAAGCAGATTGGACCATTCGATGCAATCCGGGAGAACGACATAAATGGATGGGTGTTTTTTGCTATTAATGGATTTCTTGATAAATAGAGCTGTTCTCGAAAGTTTGGGTCGGGCCTTCAGCCCTCTTTTTTAATGGTGTTGTCTTCCTGGGGTTGAAACCTCAGGCTATTATGAGGCGCGTCTTTGGCGCTTTACAGTTTTTCGATTATTCTTTTTGGATAGGTGGCTCTGAAACCCGGGAAATAGTGATCTTGACCCTTTGCCAGAAAGACTTTCGAGAGCGAATCTACTCAAAGCAATAGGGAAAAACCTCACCCGGAAATACAATGGGGACGAATCATGGTGTGCGTTGGCTTGCCGACGCCTTTTTTTACACGGAATGCAACCAGCGGGACCAAAGCCGCGCAACAGCAAGGCGAGGGCAAGCCCTCGCACTCCAAAAAATATATGCAAATCTTACCCGGGTGGCGTGGTGTTTCTCACTTGGGAATTCGGTTGTGATTTCTTTACGGAGACGGGCCGTGGCTCAGCTTTTGCTCAGCAGTTTGCGGATGCGATGCACCAGGTCCTGGACGCCAACTGGTTTGGAGACATATTCCCAGTCGGGAAACTTGTTCGTCTGGGAAAAACTCTCGTCTTCACTGTATCCCGAACAGAGGATAATGGGAATGTCGGAGCGGATTTTACGGCTTTTCTCGGCCAGTTCCAGGCCCGTAAGGTTGGGCATGGTGAGATCGGTGATAATCACGTCATAGAGGTCGGGCTGCTCCTGAAACAGTTTCAGCGCTTCCAGGGGATTGGTGCAGTCATACACATGATATCCGAAACGCTGCAGGGAAAGTTTGGCGAGTTGGGTGATGGCTTTTTCATCATCCACAAACAATATGTTTTCGGTCCCGACCAGGTTTTGCGCCGTTTCTCGAGACTTGGCATGGGGGCTGTCGGCGGGCTGGCACAAGGGCAGATAGACATAAAAAGCCGCGCCTTCTCCTTCGGTGCTTTCCAGGATGATCTGGCCGGCATGGCCCTGCACGATACTGTGAACCATGGATAATCCAAGCCCCGTGCCTTCGCTATGGGATTTGGTGGTAAAGTAGGGATCGAAAACAAGGTCCTTAATATTATCGGGTATTCCGGGTCCATTGTCTTTGATAAGCAGCTGGGCGTAGGGCCGATCGGAAAGTTTATCCCGATGTTTTTCGGGTAGTTTTTCCGGACTTAGTGACGCAAGTTTGATATCCAGGACTCCGCCTGTCGTCTGCATGGCGTGAAAGGCGTTTGTGCAGAGGTTCATGATAATCTGCTGCATACCGGTTTCATTTCCCATAACCGGCTGACAGCGCATATCGACGTCCTGCCGGATTTCGATGGTCGCCGGCAGTGAAGCGCGCAGCATTTTCAGGGCTGCATCGAGTATTTTCTGAATGTGGATGGGCTTTTTTTCGGAATCGGCCTGTCTGCTGAAGGCCAGAATCTGCCTGACCAGTTCCTTGGCGCGCTGGCCGGCTTCCAGGATGGCGTCCACGCTTGAGATAAGTTCCGGATTGCCCTCCGCGTCTTCGCGGGCCAATTCCCCATAGCCGATGATGGCGCTCAATATATTATTGAAGTCATGGGCCACGCCGCCGGCAAGCGTTCCGATGGCTTCGAGTTTCTGCGACTGACGCAGTTGCTCTTCCAGTTCCCGGCGACGCATCACCAGTTCCCATTCGCGCAGGGCCCGCTGAATCACATGCGGCATATCCGCCAATAGATCGGCAGACTTGACCACATAATCCAAAGCCCCCGCCTTGATGGATTCCACGGCTACATGTTCGTTGCCGTGGCTGGTCATCAGAATAATGGGATAATCGGGATTCGTATTCGGACCGGGCAAAAGGTCGAGCCCCTTGCCATCGGTCAGCAGATAATCCACAATCAGGATATCAGGGCGCTTTTTCTGGATGCTTTGCCGGGCTTCGTCCAGGCACTGCACCGACTCCACGCGGAATTCCTGCTCGTCACGATCAAGCGCGTGCAAAATCAATTCCACATGGGCTTCATCGTCTTCGGCCAGCAGGACGTGTATGGGTTTTTCTTGCATGTATCAATACCCCAAAAAGAAAGCGCTACCGATATTCGTTCCAGCCCAGCCAATAGAATCCCAGAATTTTCATCAGTTCCGTAAATTTTTGAAAATCCACCGGCTTGGTCAGGTAGCTGTTCACATAATGTTCATAAGCGCCGGCCAGATCCCGTTCCGCGTTGGAGGTGGTCAGCACCACCACAGGTATGGACTTCAGTTTTTCATTGGTCTTGATTTCCTTGAGCACCTGCAAGCCATCGACCTTCGGCAGACGCAGATCCAGCAGGACCAGATGGGGTCTGGGGCATTTTTCCGCAGCGTCATATTTATTGCGCTGAAAAAGATAATCCAGCGCTTCTTCGCCATCCTGCACGTGAAAAATCGTGTTGGTTACACAATGGTCTTCAAAACTGCGACGCACCAGTTCCGCGTGATCGGGATTGTCCTCTACCAGCAAGACCTTCAATGGCTCACCGTTCATTTTTGCTTTCCCCCCAATGAATAAAGTGCCTGAATTTTTCAAAAGGTCAAATCGGCTTCCTTCTCGGTCTCAGGCAAAGTGAAGAAGAAAGTCGTCCCCTGATTTTCAAGCCCATCCGATTCCACCCATATTTCGCCGCCGTGGATTTCTATAATGCGTCGAACGATAGGGAGCCCGATCCCCGAACCACTGCCTGATTGATCGAGTCTGTCGAATAGACCAAAAATCTTCTCATGATATTTCGGATCTATGCCTGATCCATTATCCCGAACAGAAAATATCCTTTGCGAGTGTTCATAACAGCAACAAATCGATATCCGGGGATTCTCTTGTTTACCCATAAATTTTATCCCATTTTCCACCAGATTTTGCAATACTTCTCTGATTCTTGGATAATCGCCGAAGACGCTTTCATCTTTTAGCCTTTCATCAATTTCCAGAACCACATCATCGTTTTCCAGTGGCCCGGTCATGAGTTCCCGCACTTCTTCGGCCAGATCATGCATATTGATCTGTTGGGGAGCATTGTTCACCCGACCGATTCGCGAAAGTTCCAACAGATCATCGAGCAAAGCACCCATCGTATCCGCGGCGCGTTCAATACGTTTGATATCCGCGCCGGCCCGTTCTTCGTCCTGCTTTCGGACATCATCTTCCAGTATTCCCAAAAAGCCCTTGATCGTGATCAGGGGGCTGCGCAAGTCATGGGAAACGGTATAGGTGAAACGTTCCAGTTCGGCCTGGCGCGATTCCAGATCCTCGATGAAGCGGCTGCGTTCTTTTTCGTAGGCTTTGCGATCGGATATGTCCATCACGGCATCGATAATTCCATCGTCCAGATTATCGGGATTCAAAGGACTCGTGGACATCAGCACGTCGATCAGGCTTCCGTTTTTATGCTTCCACCTGGTCTCAAGGGTAGTCTGTCCGGGCTTGTCTTCGGCGCGCATGATCATCTCACCCACGCGTTTGTATTCCGCTTCGCTTTCATAGAGGATCGACGTATTCTGGTTGATCAATTCACTCGGCTGATAACCAATCATCTGACAAATATGGTCATTAACCTCACAAAAAACACGCTTCTTGATCAGGCTGACGCCAATGGGCACGGCCAGGAAAATGCTGTTGATGCGGGCCTGGTTTTCGCGAAGGGCCGCTTCCACTTTTTTTCGGCTTTCCACCTCATTCTCCAGATCATTCCGCGCCTGAAGCATTTCCAGGAAATGGCTGCTGCGTTGTTTTTCCATGCGAAAATAATATTGAGCCACAAAGGCAAAGAGGAAAAAGAGCAAGACAATCAGCAGGTAATTGATGTTTACAAAGACCTCGCGCTTGGCATGAGTCAATCGGCGGGTCTGGTTTTCCAGATCCACGGCGTCCCGATGCAAGGCCCTGAACAATTCATCAAATTCCTGATCCACCTCGAATCCCACTTTATTCAGTTCCGGATCCAGGCTGCGTTTCCCGGCAAATTGCCGAAGACCTTCTACCTCCATGAGAAGATTTTTCGCGAGGAGTTGGGCACGCTCATCATCAATCGGATAAAAAAGCCGCCCATCTTTTTCACCCCCATCGAGAAAAACCCTTGCATACCAGACAGCCTCGTCAAAATAGCGCCAGGGCTTCCGCAACTCCTCTTGCTCGTCGCCTGCAAGAAGTTCCTCCAACCAGAGGCGCCCATAGGCCAGATTCAGGCGAATGTTCATGGAGGCGTCGATAAGAGGAAGATAATTTCGATGGATGAAGTTGCTGACAGAAACATTATAGACCATCATGCCCGTCGCGATAATGCCCAAAAATACAATCACGACCGTAAAAAAGAGATGAGTTCTTTTGCCCTTGACTGGCTTTGACATAATATCTTTCCACGCCCTGTCCGCTAACAGGCAGAAGCGAAAATCAGAAATCCACGTAAGGAAACCGCCTGAGGGTCGCTAGGGTTCAACCGGCAAAACTCCGCTTTTCAGATCTTCTTTGCATAGAACATTTTGCACGGCATTTTGCAGGAGCTTGTAAGTATAGGGCTTTTTCAAAAATCCGGCAAGTCTCATACCTGAAAGGCGGTCGGCTATGCTTTCCCGGCTGAAGCCACTGCTCAGGATTATCGGCACATTGCTATCCATTTCGCGGATTTTGCCAAAAGCTTCTTCCCCATGCATCCCCGGCATGGTCAGGTCCAGAATGATGCAGTCTATCTTTTTGCGTTGTAAGCGAAATTTTTCGATGCCTTCCGGCCCACTGGCAGCCAGGATGCATTCATACCCCATGTCCTCCAGCATCGACTCGCCGACAACCCGTATGATTTCTTCGTCATCGATCAGGAGAATGGCGCCGGTATCGCCATGGGAAGATTCCATATAAGATTGATTGCTTTCCAGTTCCACAGGTGTTTCCGGGGGAAATAGAATTGTGAAGCTGGACCCTTTTCCGGGTGCACTCTTGACCGATATGGCCCCCTTGTGCCCTCTTACAATCCCGGCCACAGCAGCCAGCCCCAAACCTCGCCCGGCGAATTTGCTGCTGAAAAAGGGCTCGAAAATACGCTTTTGAGTTTCCGCCTTCATGCCCAGCCCCAGGTCCTGGACTTCCAGAGCCACATATTTCCCCGGCAAGAGCCTCGCAAAAGTCAGGCAATGCTTGAGTTCTGTTTCATCGAAATCCCGGCTATACGCCCGGATCGAAATATGGCAATCACTTTTGCCGTCCTCGGGAGCGGCTTCCACCGCGTTCTCCACCAGGTTGCGGATAATCTGGCGAATCTGGGCCGGATCGCCATGCATGTAGCAATCTTTCTGGCACAGATCGTAATGAATTGAAGCATTTGGCCCGGCTATATCCTCGATGATGGCCTGCATGTTCTTGACAAGTTCGCAGATGGCTATTTTCTGGATCAAAAACTGGCCTTTGCCCGAATAAGCCAGCATTTGCTGGGTCAGTTCACTGGCGCGATGGGCCGATGATTCGATCTGCTCCAGATTTCTCCAGACTCCGTTTTCGGGACTGAAACGCGTCTTGGCCAGTTCCACATTGCCGATAATACTCTGCAGAAGATTATTGAAATCATGGGCCACCCCGCCGGCAAGCATCCCAAGGCTTTCCAACTTTTCCGCTTCCTGGATGCGCGATTCCAACTTGAGCCGGTTATCCTCCGCGGCTTTCCGCTCGATAGCGTAGCGGATGCTCCGACAGACCAATGCCCCGCTGATTTGACTCTTGGGAATATAATCCTGCGCGCCGCTCTTGACGGCGGCCAGGCCGATTTCGTCACCTTCCAGGCCTGTCAAAACGACCACCGGCGCATCCTGACACTGAGAACGAAAAGAAGAAAGGGTTTCGAGTCCGCTAGATTCGGGCAAACCAAGATCCAGGATGACCGCGTTATAGTTCTCACTATCCATGGCGGCAATGGCTGCCTTCAGATTGGGCTGAATATCGAGTCGAATTTTGGGCTCGGTACGAGAGATGTGGTCGGACAGCAGAAAGGCGTCGTCCTCGTTATCCTCAACCAGAAGCACTCGTATTCTTTCGGTGAGTGGCATAGCAATGTTTCTCCTTGCGGCATTGCGTGGATTGTAATGCCGTAATATCGAGCCCTGGCGAGAAGCGCCTGAACACAGGAACTGCAGAAATTGACCGATTCAGGATCCCAAATCAGTGGGCAAGCCCCATGTGTCTATATTTTATCGGCAAATATACCCTTATGTTAAGATCGAATGTGAGTGAAACGCAAAAATAAGAAATAGTTGCTACTGCTTGTCGTAGAAGTACCTATTTGTCCTTCGCCGCGTTATAATGGGTATCACGCAGTAAGCCTGGAAGACGCTTGTGTCTGATTTTTTATGGCGCTTCATTGCTCTCTGAGCCATAATAAGTTCAGGAATGCAAGGCATTGCAGGGGCCTTTGCGGCTGATTAATCAATATGCAAAACACACGCATCATGCACCTTGATATGGACGCCTTTTTTGCTTCGGTGGAGCAGCGCGACCGGCCCGAATTGCGCGGAAAGGCAGTGCTGGTCGGTGGAAAGGGGCCCCGTAGCGTGGTGGCGGCGTGTTCCTATCCCGCGCGGAAATACGGCATCCACTCGGCCATGCCCATGCGCCGCGCCCGCGAACTTTGCCCCGACGCCATTCTCGTGACGCCCCGCTTTGACCGCTATCGGGAAATCTCTGCCGGTATTTTTCAGTATCTTCAGTCACAGGTGGACCTGGTGGAGAAAACATCGGTGGACGAGGGATATCTGGACATATCGAAGGAGGTATCCAGCGACCGCGCGGCCTTTGCCCTGGGCAAGCGAATCAAGGGGGAAATTCTGAATCGTTTCGATCTGGTCTGTTCCATCGGAATCGCGCCGTGCAAGTTTGCCGCCAAGATCGCTTCGGACCTGAAAAAGCCCGACGCCCTGGTTTTGGTTCCGGAAGAGCGGCTGGCTGATTTTCTGGCGCCCTTGGACGTGGGAAAAATACCCGGTGTGGGCGATGTGGGCCGGCGCAAACTCCACGCGATCCATGTGGAAACGATCGCCGACCTGCGCAGACAGCCGCGGGAGATGCTCATCCACATGTTCGGCAAGTGGGGGGATAAACTCTACGGCTATGCCCGCGGCATCGACCCGCGCTCTATCGTCACCCATCACACGCGAAAATCAATCAGCCGGGAACATACGTTCGCCATTGATGTCGAGGATATGGCGATTCTGGTGGAAGAACTGCAAAAGCAGGCCAAACGCCTGGAGGAATCGCTGAAAAAGCGCCACCAGAAAGTGCGAACGGTGGTGCTTAAGCTGCGCTATGAGAATTTTGAATCGATCACGCGCCAGGAAAGTTACGCGCATCCCATGCAATCGGCTGGCGAATTGCTGGCCGTGGGCGAGCGGCTCCTGATGGAAAAAACCGAAGCCCTGGCGCGGCCCGTGCGCCTGATCGGCCTGGGCGTCACCGGTTTCGAGAATGAAGATGCCGACGGCGAATTAACCTTGTTCTGAATATTTGGCGGTCGCCTTCTGCTTGAAAAAGTTCTGCTGAACGGGCATCATGGCGCTGGTGAAGCAAATTCTGTATAAGACAAATTGCCGCAAAGGTCGGCAAGCATTTGTGACAGGAAGGGATGGTTATGGATATTGTAACGCTTTTGCGCGAGGCCGTTTCGCATAAGGCTTCCGACTTGCACCTTTGCAGCGCGGCTCCGCCCGTATTGCGCATTGATGGACGCCTGCGGGGGCTGAACGCCCCTCCCCTGACCCGCGACGAACTCCGCGACATGATCTACAGCCTCCTCAATGATTACCAGCGCGAAAAATTTGAAAGCGAATGGGAACTCGACTGCTCGATCGACGTGCGCAAGGTGGGGCGGTTCCGTGTGAACGTCCATCGCCAGAAGGGCAATATCGAAGCCGCCTTTCGCGTGGTGCAGGAGCATATTCTGTCCCTGCGCCAACTGGGCCTGCCCGACACCATTGCCGACATGTGCCGCAAAGAAAGCGGACTCATCCTCGTCACCGGTCCCACCGGCTCGGGAAAGACCACCACCATGGCCTCCATGATCGACACGATTAACGCCGTGCGGCCCTGCATGATCGTGACCATCGAGGACCCGATCGAATTTATCCATCGCCACAAACGCGCCATCATCAAGCAGCGTGAGGTCCTTACCGATACCAAGTCCTTCACGGCCGCGCTGCGCCATGCCCTGCGCCAGGATCCGGATGTGATCAGCATCGGCGAAATGCGTGACCTGGAAACCATCCGCACCGCCCTGACCGCCGCCGAAACGGGCCACCTGGTCATCGCCACACTCCACACGCCCGACGTCACCCAGACTATCGACCGTATCATCGACGTCTTTCCGCCTTACCAGCAGGATCAGGTGCGCCTCCAACTGGCCCAGTGTCTCACGGCCATCCTCTGCCAGCAGCTCCTGCCCATCCCCGGCGACAAGGGACGCGTCCTGGCCATCGAAATTCTCATTGCCACATCCGCCGTGCGTCAGATCATCCGCTCCAAAAAACTCGAGCAGATCATGACCGTGCTCCAGACATCAACGGAGGGTGGCATGGTCAGCATGGACAAGTCGCTCAAGAACCTCTACCAGCAAGGCCTCATCAGTTACGACGACGCCATCAACAAATGCAAACACCCCGATAACTTCGATCGTATTTGAGG
>CAYWYC010000160.1:0-11009 GCA_964462565.1 uncultured Candidatus Sumerlaeota bacterium
CCATAAATCTTATCAAGCGCGTAGTCCGAAAATCAGGAAAGTCCGGCGTTTTGTTTGCTGTCGGCTGTGTAGGCGTGGAGTTCGATCTTGTTGCCGTCGGGATCGGCGATCCATGCCTGCCAGCTGTTGTCCGTGCCCAGCTTGGGGTCAGAGCATTCGACGCCATTTTCGCGCAGTTCGGCCACGGTCTTCTGGATTTCGTCCACTTCGAGGCAGATATGCTTATAGGCCTGGCGGTCGTTCACCGCTTCATGGTCGCCTTCGAAAAGTTCGATAAAGTTGCGGCCGCCTACAGATATATAGCAACCAAAGCGTGTTCCGTCTTCACGGGTGAAATCAAAGACGTGCTTCAGCCCGAGCCGGTTTTCGTAAAAGTCGATGGCCTTTTCCAGGTCGATCACTTTGTAGCAGGTATGGGCGATTCCCGTAATCATATTGCTTCCTTTTAGATCCATACTCAATCAATTTGCCTGGGCGCTGCGTTTCACATTCACGCCATGGCGCGTCTTTTCCCAATAATGGGGTTTGACGATCAACTGCCATGCGGCTTTCCAGGCTGCTATACTCACCATGGCCCAATAGGGTGGAATGAGCAAGGCATATTTAACGAGGTGAAAATATTTACGCCGGCAGACACCCAACATGCTTGTGTAAACGAGGATGAAGTTTCCGATGAAAAGACAGAAGAAGCCCATCAGGAAAATCGTTGCGGGGAAATATTCGCCCACGACTTCGGGGCGGAAAATAATCCATACCAGCGTCAGGAGCCAGTAAACGGGGTTGACGAGATAGGTCAGGAACATGCCGCCCGTGAGAGCCAGAAAATCAATATAACGCTTGAAGCCCAGATCCCGCATTCCTTGAATGGGGCGGCGGGTGTGGACGAAGAAGGTCTGGATATAGCCCTTGATCCATCGCGAGCGTTGCCGAATCCAGAAGCCGAAATGGGAGCAGGCCTCTTCCCAGGTGGTGGAGTCCAGCATGCGCGTCCGATATCCCCGGCGGTAGAGGCGCATTCCCAGGTCGCAGTCTTCGGCCACGTTATAGGGATCCCACGCGCCGACCTCGACCAGTTTGCGCCGGTTGAAATGGTTGGACGTGCCTCCCAGGGGAATCGGCGCGTCGAGCCGCGCCAGACCCGGCAGATAAAGGTCGAACCAGGTGCTGTAGTCCACGGTGAACCACTTGCTGAGGAGGTTCTGGCCGGGGTTGTAGAAATTCAGTTTGGCCTGAATGCAGATCACTTCTTCGGAGCACTTGCGGAATGCAATGACTGCCTTCTTGAGTTGGTCCGGATCGGGTCGGTCCTCGGCGTCATAGATCACCAGGTAGTCGCCGGTGGCGCGGGACAGGGCCACATCGCAGGCCTTGGGTTTGGTGCGGGGATACGAATCCTGCACGACCACGGGATGAAAGGGCGGTCCCGGCTGCATCTTCTTGCAGGCCTCGATGGTCTCGGTGTCGTTTTCTTCGAGCAGGAGGAGTATCTGTAATTTGTCCTTGGGGTAGTCGATCCTGGACAGGCTTTCGATGAGGTGCTCGAAAACATCGGCCTCGCGGAAGAGGGGTATCAGGATGGTGTATTTCGGCAGGTCTTCATCTTTCAGCGCCGCGATTTCCTCCGGCGTAATCACAAACTGATGGCCTTCGGTTTTGGAGAAGTGAATGACTATGGCCTTGTAAATGGTCAGTATCACATAAAAGGCCGCGATGATGGCGTTCACCCAGAAAAGCGTTGCCTTCCAGTTGAGAATAAAGGCAATCACGAGCAGGATAAAAAGCCCGATGTAGAGGCAGGTCTGCGACCAGTTTGTCAGGTAGAGGGCCCGTTCGTTACCGGGAGGCATGACGATTTTGCCGTCGTGGGTATTTTTCTTTGAAGCAGTTTCGGCTTGAGCCATGAATGGGATTTTCCTATTCCAGGAGGGATCGCGCTTCGCTGCACGCCGCCAGCAGCGCCTGATCGCGCGCGGATTGAATGTTTTGACGCAGCGGTTCCAGGTCCATCGTTACACGCATGCCTTCGGCCGTCTGCAGGATGCGGATCAGCCCGGCCAGAAAGGCCGACGTATCGCGCAGGGAAACGCCAATGTCGAGGAAGCGGGAATCGATAACAATGCGCGCTTCCGTAAAAGTATCGTTGCCTGCCGCCCTGGATGCCGCCACCAGCCATTCCGCGGCGGTCCGGCGCGTATAGGGTGAGACGCGTTCGCTCAGACCCAGGCGGGGGTCGTCGCTGTTGACGGGGACAACGCCGTGCGGGGCATCGGCCAGGGAGGCGCGAAAATAGAGGACGTCTCCCGCATCGGGCGCCGTGGTGCGTCCCTGCGCGGTAATGGGCAGAAAACTCATGACGGTCGAGCCATTGCTCAGGATGTTGCCGTTTGCCTTGATGCCCTTAACCGGCCCCAAGGGCTCAAGCCGCAGGACCGCTTCGGCCAGAGCCTGTCCATCCTTGCCCAGAATACGGCCATGGATGCTTTCGGCGTTTTGCCAGTGCACCGCCGGGATTTCCACGGTTCGCTGCCAATTATCGCCACCGACAAATTCCACCGTCAGACTATCCAGGAATTTGGATTCGCCATTCAAAAGTTCGGCTGCGATTTCCATCTGGCAATCGGGCAGATCGCCCAGGTACTTATGGTGGGGCTCGAGAAACCAGGTCAGGGCCAGGGGGCGGGAGGCGCGTCCCAATAAGGGGGCATGGAGAATATTCAGTTGCAGGACATCGGGGGGGAAAAATTCCTGCAGGGCCTCATCGGGCGAAGAGGCCAGCACGGTAAAGGCGCCGTTTTCATGGGGAAGGCGTTTTTCCTTCAGCAGAAGTTCGCCTGTAACGGGCATGGCTCCGAGGGCCGTGGGGCCCCATTTCACATTTCCGCCATGGGTGGAAAAACCGATCCCGTCGAGCAGGCTGTTCGAGCGCAGTTCGAGATCGGACGAGGGAATTTCCAGCATTGCCCATTTGCCCGGTTCCGGAAGATTACCCATTCGAATCGCGCGTCCTGAAGCGATTGTGTTCTTGGGCAGTTCCTCGGAGTTCGTCCAATAGGCGCTCACAATGTCCCGGTCAAACATGAGGTCCACGGAAACTGCCGTGGCGGGAAACGCGGGATCGATCCAGAGCATCTGCACCATGCGGGTGCGGCTGGGATGAATGGATATTGCCTCGATATCGGTGACGGCATGGGTCACGCGACGTTCGGCTTCATCGGCAGCGATGCCCAGGTGCACGGCATCGAATCGGGCGTCGGGCATCCATCGCCATTCGCCATGCCGCAAAAAGGAACGCTTCAACTGCGAGCCGATGAGGAGGGTCGGATTCTTCCAGGGATAGGCGTAGTATTCCGGCTTGGCGTCGGGGTTTCCAAAATAAAGATAGATCTGCCATTTGGCGCTATCCTTGATGCTGGGGTCGAATCCGATGAGAAAAGTCGCCTTGCCTCCCGGCGTCCAGTAAAGGACTTTTACGGGCCACAAGTTTCCTTCGGCGTCCACGGCGCGAACATCGTAGGGATTCTTGCGTTCTTCCATTTCGGGCCGAAAGGAAACCATGGCGATTTCGGCGCCTTCGCTCGCGCCCACATTGCGAAACTCCACCTTGTAGCGCAGGCTCCAGGCATCGTTCCACCAGGGGGCTTCTGACGGACTCTCCTGGCCTTGAAGGGTCTGGCCGTAAAAAGAAAAAATCGTGAGAGCCAGGCTCACGAGGATATATTTGAAAAAGATGTTCCGCATTTTCACTTCCCGCAAGTTTCGTTTTCTGGAATTCAACATCATCCGGGATGCTGGCTTTTGGGCGCAAAATCCCACTCTAATTTAAGCAATTATTCGGCCGGATTTTCGGCCTTTTTCTCCGTTTTTTCCGGCAGTTTGCCGATGGGCTTGATTTTACAGGCCACATCCCGCACAAAGGTCGGGATTTCCACCGGCAATTGTCCGCCCTCGTGCTCCATTTTCAGGGTCGAAAAGGGACGCTTCAGGTCCTGCCAGGTCAGCCAGAATTCGATTTGGTACACCCCGCGCTCCAAATCGGCCACTTGCAAGCGCGCATCGCTGAAGGTGTCATATTCCTGGTCCGGATCGAGCGCGCTGTCCCGTCGGTCCAGCCGGTAAAGCCGTTGATCGTAAATCCAGGCATAGACATATCCGCTTCCACGCTGGGCCACAATATCCAGGTTCTTGCCCTTGACCTCTACATTTCCCGCTTTTTGCAGGCCCAGGCCTCGATAGTCCTCGCCTTCGTTAAAGGACTTCAGAGCCTCGAATTGATAGTATTCGTTGCTGTAATGGACGTGGGGCCAGTACCAGTAGAGCGACGGTCCCAGAAAGGGCAGCACCGTGGAACACCAGAGGCCGGCGTGGAGGTTGTGGCGCAGGGTTACGCGATTGTTGCCCGAGCCGAATTCATTGACATAGGCCGGCAGGTCATAACCCGAAAGCTGGTCCAGCAGTTTGTAGGTCGATTCGATCTGGTCCATACTGTAGCCGTTGGACTGCTTGATGTCGATCTCGGGCATGCCACCGACGGCCGGGTCGAAATTGGAGTTGGTCACGTGGGTACTGACGAGGTGTTTGTAGGGGTCGATTTCCTTGAGGTAATCGGCCATTTCCTTGTGCCAGTCGCGGATGCGATCCGAGCGGTAGGCCTCGACGAGATTCACTTCGTTGAAAAGGACAAACCAGGCGATATTCGGGCTGTAGCCCCAGCGGCCGATAATGTACCGCAGGCGCTTCTTGACATATTCTTTGGATGTTTCGTCGGTCCAGAATTCATAGGCCTTGTCGATGGGGCCGCCATGGCCGGAGTAATAGGGATTGTCATACCATTCGGGATCTACGCGGAGGCTGACCTGGCCATGATTGTGCAGGGTTACATCCAGGTAGAGTCCCAGGTTTTCGGCGAGTTCCATGACATAATCCTGTCGCCAGGCGTTCATCAGGCTGTAGCGACCGAGGCCCTGATAGTCGCGGCGGTATCCTTCCGACCATTCCAGCGCAGTCCACCAGGAACTCATCCAAACGCGTGCGAAGTTCATCCCGGCATCGGCCATGCCTTTGAAATACATGTCATAGGCGTAGGTTCCCCAGCCCTTGGGCGGTTCAACCTCGTAGGGATAGAGCACACGCGTGTCCCAGGGCGACCGCACCACGAGGCCGATGGGATAGAAAAATTCGCCGTTATCAAAGGAAAGATACTTGTGGTCCTTCGGATCGACGCGAATAAAGCCTTTGAAGGGCGCGTCGGCCACGACAAAGGGCAGGGGCTCCGTTTCCACGCTGTCGCCATATTCATCGACCACGCGAATCCGGTAGGAATAAAGCCCGGCTTCCACGGGCGTAAAACGCGCCATCCAGCATGCTTCGCCGCGCGGCTCGATAACTTCCTGTTTGCCATCGGGCAGTTGCCGCCGTATAAAGTCCTGATAGTAAAAGGCGGGCATATTGTAGCTGGTTTGAATGGGTTCGGCGGCCAGTTCCGCGGCATAAGCCAGGGGGATTTCCTTTCCCGGGCCATGAAAGTAAAAATCCACATCCACCTTGATGCTGTCGGGATCGAAGGGGTTTTCATAATCGCGGCTCAGATCAAAGGCGATTTCAAAGCGCTTGCCCCTTTTCGGTTCCGCCGTTCGCGGCCAGACATCGCTGATCTTCAGTTCCGGCAGGGGCGCGTCTGTTTCATCGAGCATCATGTCGGCCAGGCGGATTTGCGTGGGCGATTCGCCGTCGGAATAGAATCGAACACCGATCTGGTCCAGGTTTTTGCGGATGGTGTCATTCCACACGATTTTTGATTCCATCGACTCCCAGCCGCCGGCTTCTTCATGGAGCATCCAGAAGACGCGGGTCCATCGGCCGGGTTGGAGGGGGCGGGTCGGCTCCTTGCGAAACCATCCCCAAACGGGGTGATGGGCCACGAGTTGGGCCGAGGGGTACATGCCGGCCGAGTAGGGGACAAAAACCTGCATCGAAAAAATGCGTCCCTTTTGCCAGGCTTCGCGTTCCTGGCAAATCTGCCGCACAATACCCGCCGGTTTCGGAAAATCGGCCAGGACAATCATATTCTTTTTCTTATCCAGGGGATTTACTTCCACCCGCATTTTTTCGTCAAAGGCCGCCAAGTCGCTCTGGTGCCGGGCCACGTGGGAATCGTATTGCCAGCCTCCCAGGCAATCGCCCTCCAGGGAAAAGCGATAAGTCCCTTCGCTCTTTTCTTTCTGCCCCAACGCAAGAGTCGTGGCAAGGTCGGCGCTCAGCGGACTGGTCGAGCCCTTATCTGTCTTCATGATTTCGATTTCATGCTGGTCCCGGGCGTAAAGGTCGCCGGTGAGCCACGCGCCAATCAGCGCTGCGGGCAGCAGAAGAAATATGCAATACAAGCGTCTTGCTGTCATTGTGCGTTTATCCAGTGCTTCTCGAGTTTTTCGATCTCGCGTTCGATATGGTTTTTCTGATTATCGTCCCACTCATGATCCTGGAGCAGTTTTTCATATTCGGCCCGTGCTTGTTTGCCGATTTCCACGCTGTGGGGCTGGTGCTCGTATTTTTTCTCGATCAGGTTCAGCCAGGCGCGAAATTTGATCTTTTGCGGCGCGTCGCTTGCGATCATCTGCCGGCATGCCCAGACAATGAGTTCATCGCCCTTGGCCATTTTCGGATCAAAGAATACGGCCCAGCGCGCCCGATGCATGGTCTCGATGCTGTTGATCAGGTCGATGGCGTCTTCGTTTGCCGGAAAATGCTCAAAGACCGCGATGATGTACTTCATCGCCGCCGCTGCCTGGCGTGAACGCTGCAATTCGCGGGCCTTGTTGATCAGCACACGGCCATCCTCTTCCACATAAGCGCCGCGCAGATGCTCCGAAAGGGCCAGTTCATATTCGCCCTGATCCAGCAGCATCTCACCCAACTGGTAGTAGAGATTCGCATTATCCACATCCGTGCTGATGCGGATGCGCATATCCTTCATGCGTTCTTCCCGGATATCCGTATGGGCCAGAATGGTGCGGTGCTTACGTTCCAGGCGGTGGATTTCGCGGCCGATATTATCGGAAGGCTGGTCGGAACGTTCGATCTTGCGGATGCGCTCCAGCAGAATCTCGCCAGCCTCGTCATATCTTTGCTGTCGGCTCAGGCTTTCGATGATACGGTCTTCATAGTGTACCGTATCCGGATGGGCGGCAAACAGTTTGCGGTATATTTTTTCGGCGCGGGCATATTTCTCCGCTTCGAAAAGATAATAGGCCAGATCTTCGAGAACGCCCACATCCTCGGTTCCGTCTTTTTCGAGTTTTTCGAGATAGTCGATGGCATCGTCGAGTCCCTTTTTTCGGTTGGCGAGGCGCAGGCTTCGGGCCACCTTGCGGTGCAGCCAGGGATCGTCGTCCTGAATGGCGGCGGCCTTTTTCAGGTAGAGGGCGGCGAGCGCGTTTTTGTTGTTGTTCGACATTTTTTCTGAAATGTACATCAGAAAGGGCAGGAGCAGATTCTCCTGCACATCGGGGCGCATATCGCGGGCCAATTCCCTTTCGATCCGGCGTATCTGGTTTTCCAGTTGTTCTTTTTCGCTATAGGCTTCGGCCAGTGGGGTGGCCAGGCGGTTAATCTGAAGCGCGTCGCGTTCTTCTTTTGTTTTGGCGTTCAGATAACGGTCCAGAAAGGCATTGCCTATGAGCGTGCTTTTTTCGTGCTGTCCGAGTTGGTTGTAGGTGGAAACCAGCAGCGACGCGTAGCGGGGATTATCGCCATTGTTTCGGTTCAGGGGCTCCAGCAGGGCCAGTGCCTTTTCGTGTTTGCGATTCCGTGAATGGCCCCGGGCGAATTTGTAAAGGGTCTCGGCTTCCCGTTTGTCCGGGTTCAGTTTAAAAGCCTTCAGGGCCAGTTGGTCCGATTCCTCGACCTGCCCCTGTCCGCGCCGGGCTTCGGCCAGGGACAGCAGGACCCAGCCGTTATCGGGTATTTCCTTCGACAAGGTCTGGAGTTGCTCGACGGCTTCCTCGTATTTCTTGGCCCGAAGCAGTTGGCCCACCTCGCGCATTTCCTGTCGGGTCAATTCTTTTTTGGGAGGAGGCTGCTTCTGGTTCTGCGCCGGAAGGGAGTTAATGCCGAGGCATATCCAAAGCACCAGAAAGCCCCCAAGCGCCAGGGAAAACGTTTTCGTACGCGAAATTGCGGAATATAATATATTGCTGAACATAACTTCTCATCTTGATTATCGTAAAGTCGTCTTGGCTACCAAGCCTATCCTGCTATTGTAAGAATTTGATAAGCCAATGTCAAACCCGCTGCAAAAAAAATGAAGGCCAGGAGCCAGTCCATCGGCTTCAGGTGCTTGTCGTCCGGTTCCGCCGAATTCTCCGGGGCTACCGGGATTTCCTCGGAGTTGTCTTCAGAAGTCTCTATTTGCTTATCGATTTGCAGGGGTGACGCATCAACCACAGTCTCGATATTTTCCATCTCCAAGCCCGCCTTGCGGCTTTCGCCCAGGGCCTGCTTCATCTCGGCGCTTTCCAGAAAATCCGCAAATTCCCGGGCCGTCTGAAAACGTTCATCGGGATTTTTCTTCAGCGCCTTCAATATTGCCGCTTCCAGCAAGTCCGGGATCAGGGGATTCAGGTCGCGCGGTCGCGGTGGATCGTCGGTGATCTGCTTCATGGCCACGGCCAGCGCTGTATCCGCGACAAAGGGCAAGGACCCCGTGGCCAGTTGGAACAGGAGCACGCCCATCGCGTAAATATCCGTGCGGGCGTCCACCGTGTCGCCCCGGGCCTGCTCCGGAGACATATAGGTCGGCGTCCCCAGCACGAGGCCTGTTCGCGTTTTGGTTCCGCCGCCACCAACAAGGTGAGCCACGCCAAAATCCATCACCTTCACGTGGTTGTGATTATCGACAAAGACGTTTTCCGGCTTGATGTCGCGATGGACCACGTCTGCCTGATGGGCGTGATCCAGGGCACGCGCCACTTCGCTCATGATGGCCAGGCTCTGCTCCATGGGAAGCCTGCCTTCTTGCTGCATGAGACGGTTCAGGGGCTGCCCTTCCACCAGTTCCATGACGATATAAAAATTTTCGGGGGTTTCGATGAAGTCGTACACTTCGACAATATTGGGGTGGTTGCGCATGCGGGCGATGGTTTTGGCCTCGGCAATGAATCGCTCCACATATTCAGCGCTGTCGGCCAGTTCGCGGGCCAGCATTTTGATGGCCACGGGCCGGTCCAGGCTCTTTTGCCGGGCACGATAGACGAGGCCCATGCCGCCCTTGCCGATTTTTTCGGCTATCTCATATTTTTCAAGCAAATCGCCATGTTCCGTCATAAACAAAAACGCTTTCCTGCCGCCAAAGCAGGCATAAGGATTTTTACGCTTCCGGTCAGTGTTGCTGCTTCACCGCTCCCAGGGCCCGCCGCAAGTCGTCCACCGTATCCTTGTAGTGATTCATGTTCCGCAATACGGCTGCCGGGTGCAGCAGGGGCATCAACTTCGTATCGTGATAGCGGTAAAAACTGCCCCGCATTTTCATGATCCCCGTGGATTCTCCGGTCAGGCGCTGCGCCGCAAACCGGCCCAGGGTGATGATAATCGACGGCTGGATCAGGTCGATCTGGCTCAGCAGCCAGGGCTCGCATGTATCCAACTCGTCGGGCTGGGGATCGCGATTTCCCGGCGGGCGGCACTTCAGCATATTGCCGATAAAAACGTCTTCGCGCTTCAGCCCCACCTCTTCCATCATCTGGTTGAGCAGCTTCCCCGCACGCCCCACAAAGGGACGGGCCTGGCGGTCCTCGTCGGCTCCGGGCGCTTCCCCGATGAACATGATCCCGGCATTGGGATTGCCTTCGCCGAAGACCACATGGGTGCGCTCTTCACAAAGCCGGCACTTCTGACATTGGACCGCATCGGCCCTTAATTGTTCCAACTGATCTGCACGGGCATGGACAGACATGCCGGCTCCTTCCTTAGGGGGCATCAGGTAGAGGTAGCCGGCATCCTTTAGAAAATGCAGGTACGCCAGCAATTGCTTTTTGGCCTCTTCTGTGGCGATATCCGCCATTGTTTAGTCCCTCGCGCCTCCGGTGAATATCATGATATAATAGAGCAGCGTCATCACGGAACTGAGTGCCGCCGCCACATAGGTCCACGCCGCAGCGTCCAAAACGGCCGCCACGCCCTTGCGTTCGTCCTTAAAGCGAATCACGCCGAGATTCCATAAAGCCTCCTTGGCGCGGTTCGACGCGTTATATTCGACGGGCAGCGTTATCAGCTGGAAAAGCACAATCACCGCGAAAAGGGCGATGCCGATCTGGATCAGCCCGTAGGCTTGCATAAAAAAGCCGAGCAGAATAATCGGAAAAGCCGCCCAGGAGCCAAAGGAAGCCACGGGTACCATGGTGTTGCGGAATTCAAGGGCCGCGTAGCCCTTGGCGTGCTGGATGGCATGGCCGGCCTCATGGCAGGCAATCCCCACCGAGGCCAATGAACGTCCGTTATATACATCGCGCGACAGACGCAGGGTCCGTTTTCGCGGATCATAATGGTCGGAAAGCATGCCACGGGTAGGGACGATTGCCACGGCGTTGTTTGAGTTCGCGGCTTCCTCTTCGGAATCGACAATCCGCATGCCCAATTTTCCGAGCATCTGGGCCGCCGCTTCCGCGCCCGTCATATTCGACGAATTGCCCACCTGGCTGTATTTGGTAAAAGCGCTCTTCACGCGGGCCTGCGCCCACAAAGCCAGGATAATCGCCGGTCCTACCAGTATGAAATACAATGGGTGAAAAAACATCTCTCAAATCCTCCTTCTGCATATCCGGTATCGAAGCAGCGCCACTTTGGCGCCTGGCTGATCCGGCAATGTGTCAGGATGCGTCACTCTTCATGATTCACCACCTGCACACATCCTCATGCTAGCACAGAAGCAACGCGGATGCCACTTTTATGATAAAGGGCATCACCAATTCCTTAATCCCTCAAGCAGCAGAGCCAAAAACCGAAATGTCCGCAAAATC
>CAYWYC010000161.1:0-3301 GCA_964462565.1 uncultured Candidatus Sumerlaeota bacterium
GTATTTTTGAAAGACTTGCAGGTTCCTAGTCAACCCCGTGCGTGGCGTTGGATTGAATGGAATCCATTCCATTATCCTGGAAAATTCTGCTCCGGACGACGGCCCTTACGGGCCTGACTACAAACGTGAGTTTGCCAGAAAGGGCTATTATATATTGGGAGTTTTATACCCTCGCCGGGAGTTTGCCGGTTTTGCGCAGGCATTCTTCGACGGCGGCGATGAGGCCTTCGCTGTCGGGTTTGCTCAGTTGGGCGTCGGCTCCGACGGCCTGGCATTTCTTGATATTGTCATCGCTGATGAGGGATGAAAACAGGATGACCGGCAGGGCGCGCAGGTCGGGATCTTCCTTGATGTTTTTCGTGAGGTGGAGTCCGTCCATGCGCGGCATTTCGATATCGGAAAGCACCAGGTCGTAATGGAGTTCGCCATCGGTCTTGCATTTTTCCAGGAGGCCCCAGGCTTCCTTGCCATCGACGCAGGTGGTGGCGTTTTCGTAGCCGGCTTTTTTCAGGATGCGAACCAGCGAATTCCGGAGTGTGGTGGAGTCGTCGGCCAGGAGGATGTGGATGTTTTTCCGTTCCCCCGTTTCGTCATTTATTTCTTCGATATCACGGACGGCTTTGTTGCCCAGGATTTCGCCGATAATGGTCTCAAAGTCCACAATCATCACGATCTTGTTATCCACATGAGCGACACCGGTGATGGGGGCGTTAAGGTCGTTCAGATAGCCCGAGGGCGGTTCGATTTCGTCCCACTTGAGGCGGTGGATCATTTCGACGGAGTCCACCAGAATACCGCACCGGTTCTGGTTGAACTCGACCAGAATGATCAGGCCGCGGCCGGCTTTGGTTTCTTCACCTTCCATCTCGAAATGCTTGCCGAGGTTGACGAGGGTGAGGACTTCTTCGCGGAGTTGGAAACTGCCCTCGACCTGTTCGGGAGAATGGGGGATTTTGATGACGTCGGGCCGCTGCATAATCTCGCGAACCTTGGCCACATTGATTCCGAAAGGAGTTTTTCCAATCTGAAAAACCAGCAGTTCCATCTCATTGGTACCGGCTTCGAGCAGAATATCCGCCATGATACGACCTCCTTGAAGCATGAAAAAATTATCACATTTACCGAATATACAGGCATTCGGAAAACATCTTTATACCCTTTGCCTGACTGGGCAGATGCAAATGCGTTTCCCCGCAATAATAATTATTATCGGTTAGTTTGCAGAAAGGCATGAGCCCAATTCTTGTTTTTTGTAATAATTCTTAGCAAAGAAACAGCCGGGAAATCGCTATCCCGGCTTTGATGGAATTTTGCGCGTTTGGAATATTATCAGGGGCAGTAGTAATTGTAGTTCTGCTTGCTGCGGATGTAATTAGTTCTGTTTCCAGAGGCGATCCTGTTCGGGCCGGGGATTGGGATCGGGATTGTGGTGGATGTGGATTTCCATTCCGCTGAGCACGATGATTTCTTCGCGCCAGTCACCGGATACATCGGCGACATAGAGTCGGTCGGCCTTTTTTGGAAATTGGGCGATGGATTTGCCGGGACCGAAAGGCCCAAACAGCAAAAAGCAGATCTTTCCGGACTTGCCAATTTTGGCGCTTCGTGGCATATTGGCAGCAAATTTCGGAATGATAGCCACTGAAAATACCATCAAGAAAGAAATGTCATGCCTTCGAAAAAACCGAATATCCTTTTTATCATGACCGACCAGATGCGCTGGGATGCGATGAGCTGCAGCGGGAACTGGGTGAAGACGCCGAACCTGGATCGTATTGCCGGCGAGGGAATCCGCTTCCCCAATTGTGTAACCACCACTCCGGTTTGCGTGCCCGCGCGGCTTTCTTTGGCAACGGGATGGTATCCCCACAATACTGGCGTCTGGCAGAATCTCCAACACGATATGTCGGCTGATGCACCCACCTGGATGCAGGCCGTGCGCGATGCGGGATATCGCACCAGCCTCTTCGGCAAGACCCATCTCCACCGCCACCAGGGAGATCTGCGCGACCGTGAGGAACTCATGCAGGGATACGGTCTTGACGACATCGATGAGATCGGCGGCCCGCGCGCCAGCGCCTGGCTCCGATCGCACATGACGGACCGGTGGGCGGAGAAAGGCCTCTGGGAAAAATACCAGGAGGATTATGGCGAACGCTTCGGCAACAAGCCCTGGGTGGTGCGGCCTTCCGTACTGCCCCTTGAGGAATATGCCGACGTCTATGTGGGGCAACGGGCCAAGGAATATCTGGAGCAATACGACCGTTCCGAGCCCTGGTTCTGCTGGGTGAGTTTCGGCGGTCCCCATGAACCCTGGGACACTCCCGAGCCTTACGCAAGCATGTACGATCCCGACAACATGCCCGAAGCGGTGGCGCGGCCGGAAAAGCCGACGCCCGATATTCCAAGCGTCCTGAAGAACAGAACCGACAAAAAATCGCCGCTCACGAAAAAAGAAATAGCCGAGATGCGGGCCAACTACGCGGGAAACGTCACCCTCATCGATGACCAGATTGGCGACATTCTGAAGGCAGTCGAGGCCCGCGGTGAACTCGAAAACACGGTGATTCTCTTCAGCTCGGACCATGGAGAAATGAACGGCGACTGGGGCCTGACCTACAAGAGCACCTTCCTGAACGGAGCCGTGCGTGTGCCGCTATTGGTGCGGACCCCGGAGATGGCGGCATCCAAAGAAAAAGACGTCATCTGCGAAAGCATGGTGGAATGGATCGACATCGGGCCCACACTGGTGGAACTGGCTGGTGGCGAACTGAAGCATCGCCATTTCGCGAAGTCGCTGGTTCCGGTTCTGGAGAACCCCGACCACGAACATCGGGCCGAGGCCATTTCGGAACTGCAGGGCGAAGTAATGATCCTGAATAAGGAATGGAAGATGGCTGTCAACAGTGAGGGCGAAGCCTATATGCTTTTTGACGTGAACAACGATCCCCGCGAAGAGAACAACCTGGCCGGCCGCTCTGACATGAAGGACGTGGAGCAATGGCTCAAGATCCGGATGCTGGAAAGGCTTGTCAGCGCTCAGAAGCAGGAGCCGTAAGCCCGTACCGCCGGCATCTTGCCGGCAGCGCTGCACCGACGCCTGAATTTACAAATACAGGCAGTTTTGGCATCCATGTTTCAGCAGAAGCAGGGACAATGGGGTGTTGGTTTTTTGGATGGCGGCCAGATAGCGGAGGTATGTATCGCGGAATCAAAACTGCTCGATACAATTGGTGATTCTGCATGGAACCATTTTGCCGGCAGGATGCCGGCGATACGATTTGCCGGCAGGATGCCGGCG